>JAIPCS010000092.1 GCA_021738105.1 Sulfuritalea sp. | reverse complement strand
GCGGGAGCGGCTCCAGGGCTTTGTCGCTCTTGGCGACAAACTCAAGCTTCAGATCGCACGATTGAACTGAACCAACAAAAACCCCGGATCACGTCCGGGGCTTTTTTAGGCAACGCTGCTCGATCCGTTGATCAGCGTGCGTCCTTCTTGCCACCGACGGTCAGCGACAAAGCCTCGCGAATCGCTTCCGGCGACTTCATGATGTTCATGAAACTGTTGGCGCCCATCATCGACAGATCCGGGAAGCTCACTGCGATGCGAAAGCGCGCATATTGGGCAAACACCGTTTTGTCCGATACCAGGATGTCGTATGGCAGGTGCGCAGCCGACTTTACATCCTTGAAGTCGATTTCGCTCATGAGGTAGCTGTCATCCATCATTTTGCTGTCGCCCGCTCCCTTCATCGCGACGCCGAATAGCACTTCCTTCTTGCCTGGAACATCGACGCGATAAACCTTGGTCACGCCATGCTTGCCCGCTGCGAGACCGGCCTCAACGGCCTTCACGGCTTCCTCGTGACTTGGGTAGCTGACGAAGGTATTGTCCTCGTCGAAATATTCCATACCGAAAGCGTAGTGATACTTGCGCAACTTGGCAGCCGTCAAACCCTCCGCACCGTACTCCTCGACTTTACCCAAAGCCGCCTGAAGTTTAGCCGCCGTATCCTTGAGTTCGCCGCTCATGCGATAGGCATTGGCCCAGTAAGGTGGATTGGTATAAGAGACCTGGACTGCATCCTTGACCTTGACCACCGCCACGCGCATCGCCGCACCATAACCACCATGCTCCGACTTCGCCGCCGTGCTGCGCAATTCGTCGTTCGTCACGCCGATAACCGTGGTGTTCGCGTAAGGCGAATAGCTGCCGGCGACGGTGAATCCGGCTTTGCTCAGCGCGGCCTTGGTAGCGTCGACTTTTTGCGTCAAATCACCGGCCCCTTTTGAAGCCAGGACGAATGGTTTCAGTAAAGCATCTTGGGCAAAAACAACAGTGGCGCTAAGCGCCAGAATCATCAGACTCAGGCTTTTCCAGATTTTGGACATATCTCTCCCCCGGGGAATAGTGTGCTTTTGAAATTTAGGAACAACAAGGGCTGAAAGCGTTGCCGCTTTCAGCCCTTTTTTGGAACTACTGAATTCTCGGCTCTATCAACCGATTAGAACTTCACGCCATAGGCGATGCCGACCGCGTTCTGATACATCTTTAAATCGACCGGGTGGCCTGTCGTGGCACAACCTGCACCAAACCCGCAGCCGGTACCATTCGATGGGCCGTTGACCTTCTTTTCGAACGCGTGCATGTAGGACAGGGACAATTCAGACTTGTCGGCCAAAGTCCAGCTAGCACCCAGTGTCAGGTGATCTTCCACTGTGGCCGGGGCCAGGATGTTGAAAAATGTCTGTTTCGCGCCTAGTGGCGTCTTGGCATGGTTGAAGCCGGCACGTAGCAGCAAATTAGGCGCGTATTGGTAGCTCAAACCCAGTTTGTATACGGTTTGATTCGTCCATCCAAAACCGGAGCCGTTTTCACCACCTAAAAGTGTACTCGCAGAACTGGGGAACTGGTCACCATTGTTGGCGATCGATTTAACTCCGCCATAGTTGATCTGGACCACATCGCCCGCCAGCATGAGCTTGTCACTGGCCTTTACTGCGATTCCGAAACCGTAGGTTTCCGGAATATCGAATCTACCTTGTTGTGCAAAAAGACCTTTGTACTTGTCAAATTTTGACATCTTGGTCTTCGGCTGATAGGTGGCACCGAGGGTGACTCCCGGCGATACTTGCCCTGTCCAACCAAGCTTCAGACCAAGGCCGCGGGAAGTATCCTTTCCACGGTTCGTTACATCACCGGGAGATGTGCTCTGGATAGATCCCGGGGTCGTGCTAGCAAATGACTCCAGCCCCCGTGCTTCAAAATTCTGGAAAACCAGATTCAGGCTCACACCAATTGAGTGGTTTTTGTTTATTTTCCATGCAAATGTTGGTGCAATGAACAACTGTTCAAGATTGCTATATGTATTGGTCGTCGCTCCGGAAATCACGATCTTTCCGTAATCGGTATTCATACCGCCGTTGCCATAAACCGCTACACCTACGGCCATGTCCCAGCCGAGCATTTTGTTGTAGCCGAATTCTGGGACGGCGAACAAGTTTTTTCCGCTCTTATAATCGCCAAGGGGTCGGCTATACACGCCGCCGCCAGTGCCCGTCCAAGTCGACGTTCTGATTGGCGCAAACAAATCTAGACCAACGTCCAGTCGATCTCCAACCATAGACATACCTGCTGGGTTAGACGCCGCCGCCAGCGAATCTTGCGGCAACGCTATTCCTACACCACCCATACTTTTTGCCTTGATGCCGTAGCCATGCGAAAAATAGCCGTTAGTCGCAAATGCGGGCGCAGAGACACCGATGGCGACCAAAAGTGCTGCGATTTTTTTCAGTTTCATTCCGATATCTCCCCTGGCGGTTGAATAAATTTCCGAATACTAACCATTTGAATATATATATTAACTAAACCACTTAGAGCAAAAAATTGCCTCATGGCGCAAATAAAACAAGAATTCCCTGCTACATGAACAATGTAACGTCCGCCTTCTGAGCTTCGGGCAGAAATGTCGCAGCACCGGCAAAGTCGAGACCCGATATGAAGTCGTCGTGCTTGAAACCAAACAGATCGACGGTCATCTGGCAGGCGATGAATTTGACGTCGGCCTCCTGTGATAGCCCTCGCAGTTCCTCGATGCTAGCCACACCATTGTTCTTGATGGTCTGTTGCATCAGCATGGTGGCCACGTTCTCAAAACCCGGAACGCCTGCCTGGACGATATTGGGAATATTCCAGTTGATACCTTTGAACCACTCGGGCCCGAAAGGCATTTTCATCGGCATGCCCGGATTCCCGAGGGGACTTACCTTCAAGTCTGAAACATCCTTTTTGAGCAGATTCAGGCCATAGAACGTAAAGAATATCTGCACATCCCAGCCAAGGGCTGCCGCAGTTGAAGCAAGAATGAACGGGGGATAGGCCCAGTCCAGGGTTCCCTTGGTAGCGATGATGGCCATTGATGGCGTTTTCGACTCTTCACGCTGACGCAACACTTCTTCAATCTTCTGTGGCAGAAGCTCTTCCAAACGACGATTGACGAGTTCTTCTAGGTTGGCAATTTCGGGAGTAGCGCCCATGAGTGTTCTCCTGGTCAGAATGACCGACAAGTTTGATGATTAAACATATCGCAGTGCAACAGCCAGATGATTCTCTCTATACCCCTATAGCAATCAATGATTCCCTATGTTGATTGCTTGAAAATGAATGCGCCAAGTCTCCACCTTACGCTTGAAAGCAGGCGACTTGATCAGTTTGAGCACATGGCTTGCATACGGCACCTTAGGGGAATCTGACCCGCCTGATGCCGGGCGGATCCGTATTCCTGGTTTCGGTGTTTATTTGCGCTTCATGAAAAATTCGAATTCCTTGTTGTTTTCAGCACTGGCAAGCAGTTCATTGCCGGTTTGTTTGGCAAAGGCCGCGAAGTCCTTCACCGATCCAGGATCGGTGGCAATAATGCGCAGTACTTGACCCGACTGGAGTTCAGCAAGTGATTTCTTCGCACGCAAAATGGGAAGGGGGCAGTTCAGTCCGCGGGCGTCAAGTTCCTTGTCGAAGTTCATGTTTTTGTCCTCTCTCTTATGATTTGTGGTGTGGCAATGGTGATGCGACCGTACTACTTTAGCGTTCCATAATATACATAAAGCCCCTTCATAACAACAGGGTTTGTATTTAACTCAAGCAATCGACTGGTAGTACAGATTCTGCGGATGGTTGGCCTGGGCAAAGAAAAACCAGCGTTCAGCCATGAGTCCGAGGTACTGAACGGCAAAAGCGGCAAACAGCATGCCACTCCCGCCTTGAGCGCCCGCCAACATCAAGACCAGCGGCAACGGAAACACGGCAATCAGGAAAAACCACTTGATTCCGCGCAACACCGCTACCGGCTGACCGTGGAAAAACTCCCGCGTATTGAAGCTGCCGCCCATGAAGCCCTGAGTCTTTTGCACGATTTTCGGATGTTTGATTCCGATTGCCGTCTGCAGGGTGGATTTCGGTTTCAGGCGCGCGTTGCGATAGAGAGAAGCTGACCGACTGACAAGCCCGAGAAAAGTAATGATTGCACTCCAGCCAGCGAGAAAACTCACCATTTCCGGCGCCGTTACGCTGGCAAACGCCGCGGCAAGGCAGAACCCGGAGGCGCCGCCGAGCAGAATGTAGTTAATGACTGTCAGAGGCGAGTGCCATTCCGCGAGGAATTTCAGGCAGGCATAGATCATTGCCGTGCACACGAATAGAGCAAAAGCCAGCAAAGTGCCTGCAACACCAAGGATTGCGCTTGGATCAACCGGCAGACCACCGGGCAAAGTCATCAACACCGGGTGCCAGTCGAACCAGTGCGCCAGGCCATACAGAAACACAACCCCCATAAAGGCCGGCAGGACGATGACTTCCCGGGATAACCAAGACGTTCGCCACTTGGCCGCTGCGCGCCAGGCACGTTCCGGGTGGCCCAAATGAAGAAAAGAAGCCCCCAAGCCCGCGACCAGCAATACCAGCGCCAGAACACTTCCCTGACCGTAGAAGCCATGGGCATCGGGTTGTGGCAGGAGTTTGAAAGCCGCGTAGGACTGCACCGTAAACAGTGCAAGAAACAGGCCTTGCGCGGCACCGATCAGAGTGGTCAGGAAAATGACGGAAAAAGCAGGATGCATGTCGGTTGGATATCCGCTTACCAGGTCGTAAAGTCGTCGAGTGTCGGCTCGTTCGTGGCCGGCCGTGGCAACTGGCGATCGACCTTGAGCGGGTTGTCGGCGCGCTCCAACTCGTCCTCGTGAATCTTGATGCGGGTCTTGCGCCGCGGCAAATAGTGATTCGCCGGGTGCGTTCCCCATTCGGGCATCAGTGCATAGCCGCCAGCCTCGCGAATGGCGATCGAGACGGCCGATTCAGGATCGTGGATATCGCCATACAGACGCGCCGAGGTTGGGCAGGCCTTGACGCACGAGGGTTTGCGATCATCCTCGGTCATCGACATGTCGTAGATACGATCAACGCACAGAGTGCATTTCTTCATCACCTGCTGCTGTTCGTCGAGCTCGCGAGCACCATAAGGACACGCCCAGGAACAGTACTTGCACCCGATGCATTTGTCGTAATCGACAAGCACGATGCCATCCTCCTTGCGTTTGTAGGAGGCTCCCGTTGGACAAACCGGTACGCACGGAGGATCTTCGCAATGCAGACAGGATTTCGGGAAATGCACCGTTTCGGTGTGGGGGAACTCGCCCACCTCGAAGGTTTGCACCCGGTTGAAGAAGGTCCCGGTCGGATCGGCACCATAGGGATTCTGGTCAACCATGGGGCCGGCGCTGCCCGACGTATTCCATTCCTTGCAGGACGTCACGCAGGCCTGACAGCCGACGCAGACGTTGAGATCGATGACCAACGCGAGTTGCATCATCGCGAGGCTTCCAAGATGGCGAGTTGAGTCATTTCTGCTTGACTCCGAGAAACGCCAGAATGCTGCTACGCGTCTTCATGCCCGGATACGGCTTCATCACCTCGAATTGCGGGGAAGTCACTGCCGTCTCACCAGCGCCGACTTTATAGATTCGAACGCGCACGTCGTACCACGCGGCCTGGCCGGTGATCGGGTCGGAATTCGAGATTCGTGAAGATCCGCCTGAGGGCAGCTCTTCCGAAATCAGGTGGTTGAGCAAGAAACCTTTTTGCGATTCGTTGGCGTCGGGTGTCAGGTTCCAGGCTCCCGCCGCCTTGCCGATGGCATTCCAGGTCCATACCGTGCCGGGCTCGACGGCCTCGGAATGACGCGCCATGCAGCGCACCTTGCCCCACTGCGATTCGACCCAGATCCAGTCGCCATCGGCGATGCCCTGCTGCAGCGCGGTGCGGGTATTGACGTAGAGATAGTTGTGGGTGTGAATCTGCCTCAACCAGGCATTCTGCGAATCCCACGAGTGATACATCGCCATCGGCCGTTGCGTCACCGCCGCCAGCGGATACTTGTGCCGGTCTGTCACCTGCCCTTCCAGCGACTCATAGTAGAACGGCAAGGGATCAAAATAAGTGTCGATGCGCTGCCGAAGATGTTCGGGCGGCTTGCGCGTCAGCCCCTTGCCCTGGGCAGCGGTGCGAAAGCGCTGCAATACTTCGGAATACAGATGGATCAGGATCGGCTCGGCGTAGCGCGTGATGCGGTTGCGCTGCGACCATTCGAGATAGCCCTTGTTCCAGTTGCGCATGTACTGGTAGGACTTGGGCAGTTCGTAATGGAAGACGCAATTGTTCTTCTCGTACATCTCCCATTGCTTCGGATTGGGCTCGCCACGCAGGAATTTCTCGCCGCCCTTGCCGCGCCAGCCCGCCAGAAAGCCGATGCCCGAGCCCGGTTCGGTTTCCCAGTTGACGACAAAATCCGGATAGTCGCGGAACTTGCGCTCGCCGGCTTTGGTGACGAAGGCCGGCAGCTTGAGACGAGTCCCGAGTTCGATCAGTACTTCCTGGAAGGGTTTACAGTCACCCGATACCGGCACGACCGGAATACGTACCGAATCCACCGGCCCGTCAAATTCCGATATCGGCCGGTCGAGCATGGACATCACGTCATGCCGCTCAAGGTAAGTCGTGTCCGGCAGGATCAGGTCGGCAAAGGCCGTCATCTCGGAATGGAAAGCATCGCAGACGACCAGGAAGGGAATCTTGAATTCGCCGTTCTCGTCCTTGTCGTTTAGCATCTGCCGCACTTCGGCCGTGTTCATGGTCGAATTCCATGACATGTTGGCCATGAAGATCAGCAAGGTATCGATCTTGTAGGGATCGCCGCGCCAGGCGTTGGTAATCGCGTTGTGCATCAGGCCGTGCACCGAGAGTGGGTACTCCCACGAGAATGCCTTGTCGATGCGTACCGGTGACCCGTCGTCATTGACGAAAAGGTCATCCGGATCTGACGGCCAGCCCAGCGCCATGCCGTCGAGCGGATGGTTTGGCTGCACGGCACGCGGATCGTTCGGAGTACGGGCGCAGGGAGGAATCGGTCGAGGAAATGGTGCTTTGTGGCGAAATCCGCCGGGGCGATCGATGGTGCCCAGCAGCGACATCAGAATCGCCAGCGCACGAATGGTCTGGAAGCCATTGCTGTGTGCTGCGAGCCCGCGCATGGCATGAAACGCGACCGGATTGCCGGTCACCGTGTCGTGTTCAACATCCCACGAATCGGTCCATGAAATCGGCAGCTCGATCCTCTGATCGCGGGCAGTGACGCCCATCTCATGCGCCAGTTGCCGAATGCTTTCAGCCGAAATGCCGGTAATCTGGCTTGCCCATTCGGGTGTGTAGTCCTTGACACGCTCCTGCAACAACTGAAAGGCCGGCTTGACCGGTGTGCCGTCCGGCAAAACGAACTCACCGAGCAGGAAGGGATCGGCGCCCGCCTGATGCGTCACCACGGGCCGGCCAGTGTTGCGGTCCCACCAGAGTTTGTCCTGCGGTTCGTAGCAGGCTTCTTCGGTCGGCACCTCGGTGCGCACGAAAAAACCGAATTCGTCGTTTGACTCGGCGACATTTACCAGTTGCCCGGCGTTACTGTACTTGACCAGAAAGTCACGGTCATACAGACCTGTCGCGATGATTTCGTGAATGATGGCCAGTAGCAGCGCGCCGTCCGTGCCGGGACGGATCGGCACCCACTCATCCGCAATCGCGGAATAGCCGGTGCGCACCGGATTGATCGAGATGAAACGACCGCCATCGCGCTTGAACTTTGACAAAGCAATCTTCAGCGGATTCGAATGATGATCCTCGGCGGTGCCGATCATCACGAAAAGTTTGGCCCGATCGAGGTCCGGACCACCGAACTCCCAGAAGGAGCCGCCGATGGTGTAGATCATGCCGGCGGCCATGTTCACCGAGCAGAAACCGCCATGAGCGGCGTAGTTCGGCGTGCCGAACTGGCGTGCGAACATGCCGGTCAGGGCCTGCATCTGGTCGCGCCCGGTAAACAAGGCAAACTTCTTCGGATCAGTCGCGCGAATCTTTCCCAGACGCTCGGCCAGCGTGGTGAAGACTTCTTCCCATTCGATCTCCTCGAACTCGCCAGCACCTCGTTCCGCTCCGGCCTTGCGCTTGAGCGGTTTGAGCAGACGCGCAGGGGAATACTGCTTCATGATGCCCGAACTGCCCTTGGCGCAAATCACGCCCTTGTTGAGTGGATGATCCGGGTTGCCGTCGATATAACGCACCACTCCGTCACGCAAATGCACCCGAATACCGCAACGGCACGCACACATGTAGCAGGTCGTCGTTTTGACTTCCTGGTGCAAAGGAATGATCGCGTGGGCGGCTGACATGAAGGTTTTGGAAGAGCGAATAGGTGTATTAGCAATTATTTATATTGTGACGAAAAGCACTCTGTGGGTACAGGGGATAATTTCTATTTTTGGATAAGCAACGGTGATTGCCCCTGTCCGTCTCTGCGCTGTAGAGTACTCTCCTCGACACACAACAGCTACCGCCTGAATGCCAACAGACATGGATATTCCCGATTTCACCGATGCCGAATGGCAACTGGTCAGCCAGATTCTTCTTGAACGATACAGTCGTCTGGTTCCCATGCAGGCGGCCGATGTCGAATTGCAACTTGATCCGCAGAGTGAACACCTGACCACCTGTCCGTCAATCTACTGGAACGAGTTGGGCGCCGAATTCATTGTCAGCAAACTCGCGGATCAGCGCTTTCGCTGTCAGTTCTTCTACTCAGCAAACGAGCAATTCGGCACCGGCCGGGACGTCTATGACAATCTCGGTGATTGCGTCACCAATTTGCTGCAATTGCAAGCAGATCACCATGGCACGCGTTCGTCATCACTGACCGAAACGCTGGGAGAAAAGTCTCCGGATCAGGATGATAATTACCACGGCCCCATCGTGATATGACGCTCGAAAAAGCACGGCAGCTCCTCGAAACGCAAGCGAGCTTCGGTGGCGGCTACAACCGCAATGGCGCCCGCCTGATATTGGCCGAAGTAGCGCGTGAGCATGGTCAGGCTGCCGCGGATGAACTGATTCGCGAGCTTCAACTCGGGGAAGTCTTCGGCCTCACGACGAATAAATCGTCGTGAAGATCTGCATCCTTTCCGACAGCCACGATCGCGGCCCACAATTGGCCGCGGCGGTTACCGCCGCAAAAGCCGATGGCGCCGAGGCGGTCATTCACTGCGGTGACATCATCGGTGGCAACACGCTGAAAGCCTCGCTTAAACTCGGACTGCCGATACACGCAGTGCATGGCAACAATCTGGGTGATCCGGTTTCGATTGCCCGCATGGCCTGTCATTCCGACGGACTTCTCAACTATCACGGTCAGGATGCCGAGATTGAACTGGGTGGGCGCCGCGTGTTCCTCACGCACTACCCTCATCTGGGCCACGGCATGGCCTGCACCGGAAACTACGACCTGGTCTGCTGCGGTCACAGTCACGAAGCTCTGGTCAGACAGCAGGCCAACGTCAAGGGTGGCCTCACCTGGCTGATCAACCCGGGCACCGTTGCCGGTCTTGGCGCACCGGCTGCCACCTGGATATTCGGCAACCTGGAGACAATGAGCTTCGAGATCCGCGAGCTGTCACGAGCAAACTAAGGGTTTCGCTCCACGGAAGTTTCAAAACGCCGCGCAACGGTTTGCCATTGACGCGGACACAGACCCTATTGCGACGGCACGTGCCCTTCGATAATCAAGCTGCGGGTTGGGAAAGCGATCTCGGCATCATGACTGGAAATGATGTCGGCCACCTTCAGAAGAACGTCCTGCTTTACCGTGTGGTAGTGCACCCATTCGCGGGTCTTGGTAAACGTATAGATGAAGAAATTTATCGATGAAGCCGAGAATTCGTTGAAGCTGACGATCAGGGTCTGAGTTGCGTCAATTTCCGGATGAGACTGCAACATTTTCTTCACGTCGGCGACGATGGGCTCCATCTTGGCGATGTCCTGATAGCGCAGGCCAATGGTCTCCTTGATGCGGCGATGGCTCATGCGCGAGGGATTTTCTACCACGATGGTGGTAAACACCGAGTTGGGCACATAGATCGGGTTTTTGTTGAATCCCCGAATGCGGGTGTGGCGCCAACTGATTGCCTCAACCGTGCCTTCGATCTGCTTGTCCGGTGAGCGAATCCATTCGCCGACGCTGAAAGGACGGTCCATGTAGATGGTCAGGCCGCCGAAAAAGTTTGCCAGCAGATCCTTGGCGGCAAAACCGACCGCGATGCCGCCGATGCCTCCGGCAGCCAGCACCCCGGACACGCTGAAGCCCAGAGTCTGCATGATCATCAGGGCCATGACGATAACCACGGACAGGCGGCCAAGCTTTGAAAGCGCGTCGACGGTGGTCCTGTCGACCTCCTCGCCATTCTCAACCCGTACTTCGATGTAGCGATTTCCGGCGAGCCTGATCAGACGGAAAATGAACCACCCCAGGCAAACCACCACACCGACATCCCGCAATGGCGCCACCATGTCGAACAACGGATCATCTACATGACGCCGGATCATTCCCGCGGCGGCTGCAATGCCGACGACCCAGACAAGTGCCGGCAGCGACTGTCTGGCGGAACGGACAAGAATATCGTCCCAGGCGTTTGAGGTCTTTTCCGCAACGCGGGAGGCCTTGCTAAGCAACCAGCTGACGGCGAAATTCAACCCTGCGGTCAAAGTAATGGCGATCAGGACCTTCGGCAACCAGGGCTCAGCCAGAAAGGCAAGCCCCAGGCGGACGGAAAGTTCTTTCATCAACATACCTCCACGTGTTGCCAGCACGCCGCTGGCCAGACAGTCTTATCTTACCTTCTGCAGCGTCGGCGTTGATTGTGCTGGCATTTCCAACGCCAACGATCCAAAATCCTCAACAACCGGACCAACTCAAGCCGACAGGGAAGCCTGGGGTGATCCGAGTTCGGCAGCAACTTTCTCGTGGCCGGTCAGAGACCATTTTGGCGATTGCCACTGAGCGGTCGAGAACCACCTCCTGCATTCAGCTTTTCTATTCAAACATTGGAAGATTGCACATACTGAATTAGGCTCTGCTTATAAAATCTGCGGCACACCAAAATATTTTCCGGGAGCGCACTGTGACGGCTTCAATAGCAACCAGCCAGGCCATTCTGGTCGTTGGCGGCGGCATCAGCGGCATGACTGCCGCGCTCGAGGCGGCCGAATGCGGCAAACAAGTCATCCTGGCGGAAAAAACACCGACATTGGGTGGTCGCACCGCCCTGCTTTATCGATATTTTCCCAAGATGTGCCACCCGACCTGCGGGATGGAAATCAACCTGCGCCGCATCAAAGGCAACCGCAGCGTCCGCGTCATGACCATGACCGAGGTACTCGCGGTAACAGGCCGGCGTGGTGATTACACGGTAACGCTGAAAGTTTCGCCACGCTACATCACGGAAAGCTGCACGGCCTGCGGTGATTGCGCCAAAGCGGTCAGCGCCGAGATCGACAATCCATTCGAATACGGACTGGCGAAAACCAAAGCCGCCTACCTGCCGCATGCCATGGCGTATCCGCAGCGCTTCGTACTCGATCCCTCGATCGTCGATACAGCCGACGGCGAAAAGGCCAAAGCCGCGTGCAAGTACGGCGCAATTGATCTGGACATGAAAGAAGAGACTGTTGATATCAAGGTCGGTGCAGTGATCTGGGCCACCGGCTGGAAGCCCTACGATGCGGCAAAGATTCAACCCTACGGCTACGATCGCTTTGCCAATGTGATCACCAGCCTTGAATTCGAGCGACTGGCTGATCCCCATGGACCGACGGGCGGCAAGATATTGCGACCGTCGGATGGCAAGGAGGCCAAAGACATTGCCTTCATCCAGTGTGCCGGCTCGCGCGACGAGAACCACCTGCGCCACTGCTCGCGTATTTGCTGCATGGCCTCGTTGAAGCAAACCCAGTATGTGCGCGAAGCCTTCGGCGAGGAAGGTAAATCAACGGTGTATTACATCGACATCCGCGCCATCGACCGTTTCGAGGACTTTTACCAGATGGTGCAAAAGGACGCGACGGTCAGCTTCGTCAAATCCAAGGTCGCCAAGATCGTCCAGGACAAGGAAGCCAACCCGATACTGCATGGGGTGAACACCGAGGGCTATCACCGCTACGCCACGACGCACGATCTTGTCGTGCTGGCCGTGGGCATGGAACCCGAGGCCAACGGTATCAAGCTGCCCGATGACATGCTGATTGATTCCTCCGGCTTCATAGAAGGTTGCAAAGGTGGTGCCGAAAATGAAGGCATGTTTGGTGCCGGTGCTGCCAGCAGTCCGCTCGACGTCAATCGTTCAGTGCAAAGTGCCACGGCCGCAGCGCTTCGGGCGATCAAAGTGATTCACAAAACAGCCGCGGTGGAGGGTTAAGCGATGGCTGACAACAAATTTGCCACATACATCTGTTCCGGCTGCGGCCTCGGCGAGACGCTCGACATCAAGACACTGGAAAAGATTGCGACCAAGGAAGGCAAAATGCAGGTGGTCAAGAGCCATCCCTTCCTGTGCAATGCCGAAGGCGTACAGATGATCAACGACGACATCGCCAACGAAGCCGTCACCCATGTCTGCATTGCCGCCTGCTCGCGCCGCTCCAAGACCGAGGCTTTTCACTTTCCCACCGTCGCCATGTCGCGCGCCAATCTTCGTGAAGGCGTGCTTTGGGTGGTTGCCGAAGGCGAGGCGCACGACGAAGTGCGCCAGGAGATGGCCGACGACTATGTGCGCATGGGCTGCGCCGAACTCAAGAAAATGAAACTGCCCGCCGGCAATCCGGACAAGGCGCAAAGCAAGCGCGT
>JAIPCS010000091.1 GCA_021738105.1 Sulfuritalea sp. | reverse complement strand
TGGACGGCATGATCGCAAAGAAGTTCGGCCGCATCGTCAACATCACTTCGGGCGCCGTCAAGGCACCGATCGACGTGCTGGGTCTATCCAACGGCGCGCGTTCCGGCCTCACCGGTTTTGTCGCCGGTCTGGCGCGCAAGACCGTGGCGCATAACGTCACCATCAACAATCTGCTGCCCGGATTTTTTGATACCGACCGCATCGCCACCGTGATCGGCGGCCAGGCCAAAACCCGCAACGTGCCCTACGAGCAGGTGCTGGCCGAGCGCGTGGCCACCATTCCCGCAGGGCGCATCGGCGATCCGGCCGAATTCGGCGCCGCCTGTGCCTGGCTGTGTTCGACTCAGGCCGGTTTCATCACCGGGCAAAACTGGTTGCTCGATGGCGGCGCGTATCCGGGCACATTCTGAAAGTGTCCGGGCTCAGGCAAATGCCGCGGCAAGGTCCGTCTCCGCCTCGACAAAACCACGCTGCGCCGCTTCGGTTCCCATGTTCAGGCCTTCAGCGTAGATGAAATGCACGTCGGTCATGCCGAGAAAGGCACACACAGTCTTGAGATAGGGCACCTGGCTGTCGGCTTCGCTGTTGCGATAGCGACCGCCGCGCGCCAGCCCGAAATAAACCTTTTTGCCCCGTAGCAGTCCTTCGGGACCCTTTTCGGTATAGCGGAAGGTCACGCCGTTTCGCGCGATCGCGTCAATCCAGTTCTTCAGCTGTACCGGCACGCCGAAGTTGTACATCGGCACACCGAGCACGATCACGTCGGCCTCCAGAACTTCGGCGATCAACGCGTCATCAAGAGCAACCCGGGCGATTTGATCGGATGTACGCTTTTCAGCCGGGGTAAACAAGGCGTCGAGCGCCGCATCATCCAGAACCGGATGGGGAGTCGCGGCAAGGTCGCGTTGCTCCAATATTGCCGTCGGGTTGTCGGACTGCAGGCGCGCTACGATGGAATTCGCAACACGGGTTGAGTTGGCGCCTTCGCGGCGGGCACTGGCATTGATTTGCAGAATTTTCATTTTGAGCTCCTTGGGGTTGTGATGACCTGATTCGCATTGTATTGATGCGAAATATGGGTCGTAACCCCCTCAACTGCAAATCATTGTTCTAAAAATTAGCAACAATTGGATCCCGACATGCGGCTGATCCTCGCCTCCGTTGCCTGACGCCTGCAACTGCTTAGTCGATCGGCCAGGGCATCGACTTCGGCAGCGCCTCGATCTCTGTGGGCGCGGGCATTTTGCCGTCTTCGATTTGCTCGACCGAACGCCACCACGGCGTGACGCGATCAACATGTGCGGGCTCAAAGGCTTCGCCCAGTTTCGGCATCGCCAGTTGCGCACCGCGCGCCGGTGCGAGGGAATACAGGGTTTCCACCGGCTCGTCCCAGGTATGCATGGCCAGGCAGAAGGTGCCCCAATGCACCGGCAGGAACGCGCCGCCGCCCAGCAGATCCAGCGCCTTCAGTGCGTTTTCCGGGCCGAGATGAATATGCCCCCACGAGGGATGAAACGCGCCCACTTCCAGCATCACCAGATCGAAGGGCCCGAGCGTGTCGCGGATGCGGGTGTATTCGCTGGTCAGTCCGGTATCGCCGCTGAAAAACACCGAATGTTTTTGCGAGCGCATCACCAGCGACGACCACAAGGTGCTGTTGCGGTCCTTCAGGCCGCGGCCCGAGAAATGCTGCGATGGTGTCGCGGTCACCGTGAGATCGGCATTGGGCAGCGTGTACGATTGCCACCAGTCCAGTTCGATGATGCGCTCGGGTTCCACGCCCCACGCCTCAAGCCGTGCGCCGACTCCGAGCGAGGCCAGAAAAGGCACCCGGGTGTTGCGCGCCAGGGCGCGGATGCTGGAGTAATCCAGGTGGTCGTAATGGTCGTGCGATATGACCACAAGATCGAGCGGCGGCAGCGCCTTGATCCGCACCGGCACCGGTTGAAAGCGCTTGGGCCCGATCCAGCGCGAGGGCGAAGCGCGCGGACCCCACACCGGATCGGTCAGCACGCGCACGCCGTCGATTTCCAGCAGCACCGTGGAATGCCCCAGCCAGGTGGCGCGCAAGCCGGACGCCGGCGGTTTCGACCAGGCGTCCGTCGGGTTGAGCGACGGTAATGGTGCACTGGGGATGCGGCGCTTGCCGCCGAACAGAAACTCCTTGGCCGTCGGCGGTGAAGCGGACCCGTCGAGCAAGCCTGATGGGATGGGATGCATGTTCTGAAAGGCTTCACCATTCCACAGAGGGGATTCCCGAGTGCGCTCAAGGTGCAGGCTGTTCGGTACGCTGCAGAGTGAATTCATCCTTGCCTTTCCATCCGCAGACACGTTAAAACCTGTAGTCCGCCTCTATTGCGACTCCCAAGTCTAATCAGTTGGGCAGATTCGGCGGGGAATCAAGTGGCCACCGGTTGGTGGCCATATCGCACTGCCTTTGACTACGCTTAAGAAACAGTTAAGCCGGGCCGCCCAAAATCAGCCGAGTCATACTTTTCGGAGTACATCATGTCAATTCGCAACAACGGAAACGCCTACGGTTCAATGTCGAAGTTGTTTCATTGGGGCATCACCTTGTTGATAGTCGCGACGATTGCGTTCGTCGAACTTCACGAACTGTTTCCGAAAGGGAGTTCGACGCGCAGCGGGCTGATGATTCTGCACATTCAGATCGGCCTGATGCTGTTTGGCCTCACCGCCCTGCGTCTGGCCTGGCGCAGCGCCAACCCGGGACCTGCAATCGTTCCTGAACCGAAACCCTGGGAGGGCATGCTGGCGAAGCTGATGCACGTGGCGCTCTATGGCGCAATAGTGGCGCTGCCGATCCTGGGCTTTGCCATGCTGCAGTCCGCCGGCAAGCCCGTCGCCCTGCTTGGCATGCCCCTGCCTATCCTTCTGGCGGAGAACAAGGATCTCGCCGATGTGCTCAAGGAAGCGCACGAAGTCATCGGCAATCTGCTCATGGTGCTGGTCGGTTTCCATGTGGCGGCGGCGATCTGGCACCACCTGATCAAGCAGGACAATACCCTGCTGCGCATGCTGCCCGAAGCCCTCTCCCGCCTGCGAAATCGCGCTGCCTGAAACTGGCAAGCCCGGCACAGTCGACTGCGTCGTTGCGCTCTCCAAGGGGAATCCGTCGCCGTATCACCATCGCCGAGTTTTAAGGCCATGCCCTTAATTCACATGCCGGGACTCGCCCCGGCGGGCGACCTACTGTCTTGCTCGTGCAAGAAAGTAGGCAAAGAAGCACGCCCCGCCGCCCCGGCCCTGCGGGCTCCCCTCACTGCGAAAGGCCCACCGGGCCGGTCGCTAAACTAGCCGGCCAAAAACCGGCCGTCGTCGGACAACGCGACCGGAAGACTCCCGGCGAACCTTCCTCGCTCGGCGGGACAGAGGGGGAAGACGCGTCGCGACTGGGAATGCATGACGAAAAAATCCGACGCTGACCCTATATTGCGCACGTAGAACATTGCGAATATAGACTCGACGTCAACCTTTTTGGTTCGCCGAAAAACTGACTTTGACAACCCCGACCTATAATTGCCGCAGGAGAGTAAAAATGGCGGGATCGAAAATCGAGTGGACTGAGCAGACATGGAACCCGGTGACGGGTTGCACTAAAGTTTCACCCGGTTGCAAACACTGCTACGCGGAGACCATGGCTAGAAGGCTAAAAGCAATGGGCGCTGGTGGTTATAGTGGCGGATTTGACTTGGCATTACATCCAGCTCGGCTGTCACAACCTGTTTTACGCAGGAAGCCGACGGTCTATTTCGTAAACTCAATGAGTGATTTATTTCACGAGAACGTTACTGACTCATTCCTCAACCAAGTGTTTGACACAATCCGTGCAACTCCCCAGCACACGTATCAAATATTAACCAAACGAGCTGAACGCCTCCCAAGATACTTTGATCGCATGGCCTGTCCGGAAAATGTCTGGCTTGGAGTTTCAGTCGAAGACAAGTGCTTCGGAGTGACTCGTATTGATTCGCTTCGACAGATCGACGCGAAGGTGCGCTTCTTGTCAGTTGAACCCTTGCTCGAAGATATCGGTGAGATTAATCTAACTGGCATCCACTGGGTAATAGTTGGCGGCGAATCTGGTCCTGGGGCTAGACCAATGAGGGCAGAGTGGGTTGATTCAATTCGACATCAATGCGAAGAACAAGGCGTGGCCTTCTTCTTTAAACAATGGGGTGGATGGGGCGCTGACGGAGTCAAGCGTCACAAGAAAGCCAATGGTCGATTGTTCATGGGACGCACCTGGGACGAACTACCGATTCAAGCATCCATTAGATAGTCAGCGATCTTTATTGCTGTCTTCGCTCCCTTGGGGTTGCCAGAGGCGAAGACCAGAAGGTACATAGGATTGCCACGGGAATTTGTCAGCACTTTAGTTCTCGGTGCTACTCCCGAAAATATCGTCGATAAACGTGTCAAGTAGAAGTTCCCGATATCCTCAAAACTGGTTTGCTTGAACTGTGCCGCGGGGGAGTCGGCAAACAAATCGCCTGTCGCTGGCTTTTGATAAAACTTACTCCAGTCGGTTGTGCCGAAAACTCGAGTTAGCTTGTTGGCAAATCCAGAATTTGGAAGACCATCGCGCTTAAGCAGGCGATTAGCCCCCATTCCGAGCGGGAACAACAGCCACAGATCTATGGCCCTTGTGTTGGCTACCCATTCCAGCACTTGCCATTCGACGTTCATCCCGTAAGGGTCGAGAAAAACTACAGCACGCTGATTCTTCCACACTCGATGAGTGCATAGCTCGCGCAGAATCTCACAGCCATCTTCTCTCCATACACGACATCTACTGGCGAGGTTTGGAAAATCGGTATCGATCATCCGTTTGAGTTCGCTCACATGATCTGGATTTTTGTCTACAAAAATATACTCATCGAACGGAGATTCTAGTTCGAGGGCGATTCGAGCGCTGCCACGGCGATATTCATCTGGAAGCGACATCGCAGGCTCGTCGTCGAATAGCGCACTTTGATTCGTGTTTTCTGTAGATTGCAATCCCTCAACACGGCTTCCAGTTCCGGCAAAAGCGTCAACGTAAATCGTCCTGAGGTGCTGCGCACCGGGGTTTTTAGTGAAGATAAGTCGATAAGCCTTTAGATAATTTTCGAGCGCCGCAAGCTTGCTTTCAGTCCATCCATCGCTGCCGAAATGATGATCAATCATGGTCTGCTGGACCCGCACTTGAGAGTTAACCGGCACGCCAAAGTCCGCGCATGAAGCCAACAATTAGCTATCCACCGATCTCCTTCGAGTGAATGCCATTTGTGTAAGTCCATAAGCATACGAGCTTTGTGTGTACGTGTCCAGACGTTGTGCGCTACATCTATCGATTGTTTTCACACCCCTCTGTCCCGCCGAGCGAGGAAGGTGCGCCGGGAGTCTTCCGGTCGCGTTGTCCGACGACGGCCGGGTTTTGGCGGGCTAGTTTAGCGACCGGCCCGGCGGGCCTTTCGCAGTGAGGGGAGCCCGCAGGGCCGGGGCGGCGGGGCGTGCTTCTTTGCCTACTTTCTTGCACGAGCAAGACAGTAGGTCGCCCGCCGGGGCGAGTCCCGGCAAACTTGTTCATGGCACGGCTTAAAAACTCGGCGATGGCAATACGGTGCGGCGCTCGACGAAATTCTGGTTTCCAGTGTTGCCACCCTGCGCCGCGGAAATGACGAGCATCAGACGTCGCGCTGCCACCCGCTCTCCGCTTTGCGCTTGCCCTGCCGTTCCAGATCCTGCTGCATTTCCTGCTCAAACTGCTCGCGCGCCTGGCGCACCCGCGCGATCAAGTCACCCTCGTCGTGGCGCACGGCCACCGCGCTCTTGAGAAATTGATGTGAATAGCGGCGGAAGTTGTCAGCCAGTTGCCGTGCATGAAAGCGGTCGAAGCCCAGCAGCTCCAGTGTCGAGCGCGCGCTGCGCAGCGAGCTTTCAAACACCTCACGCTGCACGTGCCGCACCTCTTGTTCTTCCAGCTCCATGGCGTGCAAGGCGTCACGGGCGCGCGCCACAATTTGCAGACTCGGGAACTGCTGACGCAGCATATGTACCAGTTGCATGCTTTGCGCCTGATCGTCGATGGCGATGACCAGCACACGCGCCCTGGCGGCGCCCGCCGCGTGCAGCAGGTCGGGCTGGGTGACGTCGCCAAAATACACTTTGAAGCCAAAGCGCCGCGCCGCATCCACAGTATTTGCGTCGTGATCGATCACTGTCGGCTTGATACCCGCACCCAGCATCATGCGACCCACGGTCTGCCCGTAACGGCCGAACCCGGCGAGCAGCACCGGCGAGTGTTCGTCTTCCATGACATCGGCTTCGCGCTCGCTGGTTTCGCTGCGGCACCAGCGGTCGTAAACAATCAGCAGCACGGGGGTGATCACCATCGACAGCGCCGCGATCAGCGTCAGCAGATCGGCGTCGGCGGCGGGCAGGGCGTGCGAGATCCTGGCCGCGGCCAGTACGACAAAGGCAAATTCGCCCACTTGCGAGAGCAGCACCGCCAGCAGCGCGCCGGTGCGGCCGCGCAGCCCCATGACACGGGCCACCAGCCACAGGCCGAGCGCCTTGAGTGTGACCACCGCCAGCAAGCCGAACAGCACCTGACCCGGTGCGTCGAGCAGCAAACCCAACTGCATGCTCATGCCCACACCGATGAAGAACAGACCGAGCAGCAGACCCTTGAAGGGCAGGATGTCGCTTTCCAGCGCGTGGCGGTATTCCGAGCTGGCCAGCAGGACGCCGGCGAGAAATGCGCCGAGGCCCATCGACAAGCCCACACGTTCCATCAGCGCGGCGACGCCCAGCACCAGCAGCAGGGCAAAGCCGGTGAACAGCTCGCGCACCTGCAGGCGTGCGATCGCGCGCATGGCCGGGTAGGCCACGTAGCGACCGAAGGCCACCACACCGAGAACCGCCGCGATCTGCGCCAGCGGGCCGCTGGCATGTGTTGCCGCATGGGCAGCACCCTCGTTGCCAACAAGCTCTATCGTTCCCAGCGCCACCGCCAGACCCAGCAACGGTATCGCCGCAATGTCCTGAAACAGCAACATGGAAAAGCCGCTTTGTCCGACCGGCAGCGACATCAGGTTGCGCTCCTGCAACAGAGCCACAACGATGGCGGTGGAGGACAGGGCCAGTGCCAGACTACCAATCAGGGCCGCCTGCCAGCGCCAGTCCAGCAGCAGGCCGAGAGGCATCAGCAATGCCGCGCAGGCCAGCATTTGCAGCGTGCCGCCGCCGAACACCGCCGTGCGCATGGCCCACAAACGCTTGGGCTCCAGTTCCAGCCCGATCAGAAACAGCATCAGCACCACACCGAGTTCGGAGGCATGCAGGATGGCCTTGGGGTCGGACACGAGACCGAACCCCACCGGGCCGATCACCACGCCCGCAACCAGATAGCCCATCACCGAGCCCAGGCCCAGGCGCACCGCCAGCGGCACGAACAGCAGCGCGGCGAGCAGGAAAAGAATTGCCTGGGTCATGGCGAAGCTTTCGCCGCGAGCATCGCGGTGTGGATCTCGCGGTAGCGCCGCGCCAGGTCTTCGCCGATGGCGCGGCGGTTATCGGCGCCGGCGGCATGGCCGGCATGCACCACGAAAGGCGGCAGCCAATCCATGCCGCAAAAACGCGCCACATGCTCGATGGGTGCGACAAACTCTTCAAACGGTCTGCCGTGGGCTCCGCTCGCGGTGTAGGCGGCGGTATCACCGCCGGCGCTGGTGGCCCACCAGACCGACTTGCCGTGCAGCGCGCAAGCCCCGTCACCGTAGGCCCAGCCATGGGCCAGTACCTGGTCGATCCAGTGCTTCATTAACGCCGGCACGCTGTACCAATACACCGGCGCCAGCCAGATCACCAGGTCGGCGCGCGTCAGCGCCTGCTGCTCGGCCGCGACGTCAATGTCGAAATCGGGGTACAACTCATACAGGGAGCGAATTTCGACATCGTCCCTGGACGCAAAGAAGCGGCACAGTTCCGCGATGACAACGGACTGACCCGGGCGCGGGTGGGCATGGATCACCAGGGTCGAAGGCATGAGAGAAGGCTGGGCTTGATCATCGCGAACGACACCATAGCACCCGGCGCGCCCGCCCGGTCGCCGTCTTGCCAACGCCGACTTTTTGCCGGGGTCCGGCTTTTAGTCGGCGTCGAGGTCCGCCATGATCGATTCGGGAATATCGAACAGTTTTTTGCCGACCAGTGCGTAATAGAACAAGGGTTGACCATCGATCGAAATGCGATGGCGGTAGCGTTCCAGATGATGGATTTCCAGCGCGTCGCTGAGAAGCAGGGACTTGATCAGGCGCGAGAAGCCCGAGGTATCACTTTCCAGCAGGAAAGAGTCCTTGATGTTGAAGGCGACCCAACCGGATGGTGCGATCATGTTGAAGGCGTTGGCGAAAGCCCGTGCCGGAATGTCGCCAAAGCCGAGCGCGGCCACACAGGAGAGGCAGTCAAAGCGCCACGCCTCAAGCTCCTGCCGAGTCTGGCTATCCAGATTGCAGAAGTCGGCGACAAAATAGTCATCATAGATGCCGGGGCGGTCGCGCTGGCAGGCCGTCATTGCCTCTTCACAGATATCGACGCCGACGACGCGGGCGATGCCGACGGATTGCAACTGCTCGCCGAACATGCCGTTGCCGGCCCCCAGATCAAGCACACGCAGTTCCGACATTTCGACCCGGTTTGCCAGCAGCGTCTTGCCCAGGATATCGGCAACCTTTTTCGGGGAACTGCACTTCAGGCGTTGATAGAACAGTTGCTCATACAAACCGGAACGATTGTAAATTTCACCGTACTCGTGAAAGCGCAGCTTGACCTCCTGCGTACCCTCATTGAGCAGGAAATACGCTTCATTCTGTCCCAGGCTGTTGGTATCGGTACTGGGAAATCTGATGCTGTGTCTCTGAAGATTCATGCGGCCTCCAAATTGTGGATGTGCGGAATGTGCTTCGAAACGAGCGGCACCGTTGCGGATGGAACAGATGATCAAGCAGTGATGACGGCCTGATCAGCGAGGAAAAAAGGGTTTTAGCCGGGGGAGTCGGCGCGAGCCTGAATGGATTCGAATCCATCTATGGTCAAGCAAGGCGGCGTATTTTACGCGAATCTTCCCGCCAGCCCATGTTCATCTCGGACGCTCCCTGCCTCAACCGAATGGCATGGCCTCAAAAGTTCCCGAAGGGACGCAAAGCGCTGGCGATGGTGATACGGCGTTCAGCCGCGTCTAAGTCCTCAGGCGCGCTTTTTTGCTGCCCGTTTGTCTCGCGCCTTTTTCGCCGCGGCCAGTTCGTCGAACAGCGCGCCGAACTCGAGTGTCACCTTGTGGCTGCGGTCGAGATGAATCATCGGCCTGGCTTGCTGATGCGATTCCTTGATGCGCACCGATGACGAAAGAAACGAGGCCAGCACCGGCAGGCCCTCATCACGCAGTTCGCTGATGATTTGCTGCGGCAGGCTGGCGCGGGCCTGGAACTGGTTGATGATGATGCCTTCGATCTCGAGGCCGGCATTGTGGTCGGCACGGATTTCATTGACGTTGTCGAGCAGGTTGTAGAGCGCGCGGCGGGCGAATTCGTCGCAGTCGAAGGGGATCAGGCAGGCGTCGGCCGCGATCAATGCCGAACGGGTATAAAAGTGCAGCGCCGGCGGCGTGTCGATCCAGATTTCGTCGTAGCCTTCCAGCGCGTCAAGCGCTTCGCGCAGTTTGTAGATCTTGTAGCGCGATTCGAGCTTGGCCTGCAGTTCTTCCAGCGCCGGGCCGGAGGGCAGAATCGACAAATTCTCGAAAGGCGTCTCGGTGATGAATTCTTCAGTCGCCAGAGGACGCAGTTTGAAACTCAGCATCTGGTCGAAAAACTCGTTGGCGGTAAGCTCCAGTTCTCCGGCGGCGGGGCCGAGCAGGTACTGGGTTGAATTGGCTTGCGGATCAAGGTCGATGACCAGCGTTCGGGCACCACGCGCGGCAGCGATGGCGGCGAGATTGCAGGTGATGGTGCTCTTGCCGACGCCGCCCTTCTGATTGAATACAACGCGTTTCATGATGGTCCTTTGCTTGAAGTGGCGCCAATTTTAGCAAGCCCCCTGATGTCTCGTGGAATTCCGTAATGGTTACGTCAGCCATGGAGGACTATCATTCCGCGATTCCTCCGCACCCGGGAACCTCGCAATGACCACCGAACAAGAAAACCTTTCCGCTGCCGCACTCGAGTATCACGAATGGCCTACGCCCGGCAAAATTGCCGTGGTGCCGACCAAGGGACTGACCAATCAGCGCGACCTGGCGCTGGCCTACTCCCCCGGTGTCGCGGCCGCCTGCAACGCCATCGTCGCTGATCCGACCGCAGCCAGCCGTCTCACCTCGCGTGCCAACCTGGTCGGCGTGGTAACCAACGGCACGGCGGTGCTGGGTCTGGGCAATATCGGGCCACTGGCGGCCAAGCCGGTAATGGAAGGCAAGGGCGTGCTGTTCAAGAAATTCGCCGGCATCGACGTCTTCGACATCGAACTGGCCGAGCCCGATGCCGACAAACTGATCGACATGATCGCGGCGATGGAGCCGACATTTGGCGGCATCAATCTCGAAGACATCAAGGCACCGGAGTGTTTCTACATCGAGGCCAAACTGCGTGAGCGCATGAACATCCCGGTGTTCCACGACGACCAGCACGGTACGGCCATCGTGGTCGGCGCGGCGATCCTCAACGGTCTCAAGCTGGTTGGCAAGAAAGTCGAAGACGTCAAGCTGGTCACCTCGGGCGCTGGCGCGGCGGCACTGGCTTGCCTCGATCTGCTGGTGATGCTCGGTGTGCGCGTCGAAAACATCTGGGTCACCGACATCGAAGGCGTGGTGTATGTCGGACGAGAAAAGCTGATGGACCCGATCAAGGACCGCTACGCTAAGAAAACCGATGCGCGCAAGCTCACCGACATCATGGACGATGCCGACGTATTTCTCGGCCTCTCGGCAGGCGGCGTGGTGAAGCCGGAGATGGTGGCGAAGATGGCGCCCAATCCGCTGATCATGGCGCTGGCCAACCCGACGCCGGAAATCCTGCCCGAGGACGTCAAGAGCGTGAGGCCGGATGCGATCATCGCCACCGGCCGCTCGGATTACCCGAATCAGGTCAACAACGTGTTGTGCTTTCCCTTCATTTTCCGCGGCGCGCTGGATGCCGGCGCGACCACCATCACCGAGGAAATGAAGCTGGCGGCGGTGCGTTCGATTGCCGAACTGGCACAGGCCGAGGCGTCCGACGTGGTCGCCATGGCCTACGGTGGCGAGGCCCTGGCCTATGGCCGCGAATACCTGATTCCGCGCCCCTTCGATCCGCGCCTGATCGTCAAGATCGCGCCGGCGGTGGCCAAGGCCGCCGAGGAGTCGGGCGTGGCGACGCGGCCGATTGCCGACTACGACGCCTATCGCGAAAAACTCAACAGCTTTGTCTACCACTCCGGCTTCGTCATGAAACCGGTGTTTTCGGCGGCGAAAAAAGCGCCGCGCCGGGTCATTTATTGCGAAGGCGAGGACGAGCGCGTGCTGCGCGCGGTACAGGCGGTACTCGACGAAGGAATGGCCCAGCCGGTGCTGATCGGCCGCCCCGACGTCATCGACATGCGCATCGAAAAAGCCGGCCTGCACATCGTCGCCGGACGCGATTTCGAGGTCGTGAATCCGGATTCCGATCCGCGCTACAAGGAATTGTGGCAGGGCTATCACGACATCATGGGACGCCAGGGCGTGACACCGGAATGGGCCAAGCGGGGCCTGCGCACCGACACCACGCTGATCGGCACCATGCTGCTCAAGACCGGCTATGTCGACGCCATGCTGTGCGGCGTGGTCGGCCGCCATGCGCAGCACCTCAAGCATGTCAGCGACGTGATCGGACTGGAGACGGACGCACATTGCTTTGCCGCCATGAACATGCTGCTGCTGCCCAAGCACACGCTGTTCATGTGCGACACCTACGTCAATGAGGAACCTTCCGCCGAACAATTGGCCGAGATCACCCTGATGGCCGCCAAGGAAGTACGCCGCTTCGGTCTCGAACCCAAGGTCGCCCTGCTCTCGCACTCCAACTTCGGCAGCCTGCGCTCGGCCTCTGCATTGAAAATGGCGGCGGCGCGGCGCCTGATCGAGCAACGCGCACCCGAACTGGAAGTCGACGGCGAAATGCACGGCGATGCGGCACTGTTGCAGAGCATCCGCGACAAGCTGTTCCCGGATTGCCGCCTCAAGGGCGAAGCCAACCTGCTGATCATGCCCAATGTCGACGCGGCCAACATCTCCTTCAACCTGATCAAGGCCACTTCGGGCGACGGCATCACGGTCGGCCCGGTACTGCTGGGCGCGGCCAAACCGGTGCACATTTTGACGGCGACTGCTACAGTACGCCGTTTGGTGAACATGACGGCCCTCGCGGTTGTCGACGCCAACCATCTGAAAGGCTGAACCATGACCCATGCAATCCGTTTTCATGAAACCGGTGGCCCCGAAGTGCTGCGCTGGGAAGAAGTCGGCGTTGGCGACACGGCGCCCAACGAGGCCCGCGTAAAGCATCACGCCGTCGGCCTCAACTACATCGACATCTATCACCGCGCTGGCGCCTATCCGCTACCGATGCCCTCCGGCATCGGCCTCGAAGGGGCGGGCGTGGTCGAGGCGGTGGGCAGCGCCGTCACCGACCTTAAAGTGGGCGATCGCATCGCCTATGCCGGCGGCCCGGTCGGCGCCTATTCGGAAGTGCGCAACATTCCGGCCGACCGGCTGGTCAAACTGCCGGACAGCATCGACTTCAACACCGGCGCAGCGATGATGCTGCAGGGCATGACTGCGCAATATCTGTTGCGCCGCACCTGTCCGGTGCAGGCCGGACCCACCATCCTCACCCACCCCGCCGCCGGCGGCGTCGGCCTGATCGTTTGCCAAT
>JAIPCS010000090.1 GCA_021738105.1 Sulfuritalea sp. | reverse complement strand
CGGCTTCAACGTCTACCCGAGCGATCTCGAAGCCGTGCTGGTCCAGCACCCGGCGGTTGCCGAAGCCGCGGTGATCGGCGTTGCGTCGGAACGCTGGGGCGAAACGCCGGTGGCCTTCATCGTCAGGAACATTCCCGACGGGTCGCAAGATGCTGACGCTGATGATGCGGCGAAGCAGATTCAGGCGTGGGCCAACGAGCACCTCGGCAAGACCCAGCGCCTCGCCGCCGTGGAGATTGTCGAGTCACTGCCGCGCAGCGCGATCGGCAAGGTATTGAAGCGCGAGTTGCGCGACGCGTACCGTCCTGCGGCGACGCTTTAACCATCGAAATGTCAAACATGAGTTTCAGCAATCGCGTCACCGAACTGCTCGGCGTCAGGTATCCCATCATTCAGGCACCGATGGGCTGGATCGCCCGCGCCCAACTGGCGTCGGCGGTGTCCAACGCCGGCGGCATGGGCATCATTGAAACTTCGTCGGCCGACCTGGCAGCGATTCGTGACGAAATCCGCAAGATGCACGACCTGACCGATCAGCCCTTCGGCGACAACATCGCCCTGTCCTACTTGCGCGACCCCTCGATCATTGACTTCGTAGTCGAACAAGGTGTGCGCTTCGTCACCACATCGGCCGGCGATCCGACGCGCTTCTGCGCGCAACTCAAGGCCGCCGGCCTCACCGTGTTCCATGTGGTGCCGACACTGAGGGGCGCACTGAAAGCCATCGAGGCGGGGGTCGACGGCCTGATCGTCGAAGGCGGTGAAGGCGGCGGCTTCAAGAACCAGCGCGACGTGGCCTCCATGGTCCTGCTGCCGCTGGTCTGCTCCAGGGTCGACGTTCCGGTCGTCGCGGCCGGCGGCTTTTCCGACGGTATCTCCATGGCTGCAGCGTTTGCGCTGGGCGCCGAAGGCATCCAGATGGGCACCCGCATGCTCAGTGCCAGCGAATCGCCGGTGCATGCCAACTGGAAAAATGCCATCGTCGCCGCCGAGGAAACCGACACGGTTTTGCTCAATCACGGCGGCAAGGGCGCGGCACTGCGCGCATTGCGCACCGAGCGCACCTCCCAACTTGAATTGACCCTGCCGGAAGATATCCGCAAGGAGTTCGCCGGTGTGCAGCAACTGTATTTCGGCGGTGACATGGAAGCCGCCGTACCGCTTACCGGCCAGGTCTGTGGCCGCATCAACAGCGTGCTGCCGGTACAGCAGATCATCGATGAAACCATGCGCGACTTCCAGCAGACGATCACCCGCCTGCACGCCCGTTACGGAGACAAACAGGCGCGCTAGGATGTCAGCAACAACATGACGCAAGTCCACCAGCCAACTAACGGAGGTTCCATGGAATTCACCACCCTCGATGTATCCCTCGACGCCGGCGTCGCCACCATCGCCCTGAACCGGCCGGACAAGGCCAATGCCATGAGCGAGCCGATGTGGTACGAAATCGAGCAGGCCATGGAATGGCTGGACACCACGCCCGAGGCCCGCGTCGGCGTGCTGGTCGGACGCGGCAAGTATTTCACCTCGGGCATCGATCTGGCCATGCTGATGGGTCTCGGCCCTCAGATCGAGGACGACTGCGACGGACGTCGCCGCGAAAAGCTGCGCCGCCTGATCCTCAAGCTGCAGGACACCCTGAGTTCCATCGAGCGCTGCCGCAAGCCGGTACTGGCAGCGATTCATGGCGCCTGCATCGGCGGCGGCATCGACCTGATCACCGCCTGCGACATGCGCTACTGCTCGGCCAATGCCTGGTTCTCGGTCAGGGAAATCGATGTCGGCATGACGGCCGATGTCGGCACTCTGCAACGTCTGCCGGGCCTGATCGGCGAGGGCATGGCACGCGAACTGGCCTACACCGGCCGCCGGGTGGAAGGCGCCGAGGCGCAGCAGATGCAACTGGTCAACCGCTGCTTCGAGAGCCCGGAAGCGCTGCACGCCGGCGTCATGGATATCGCGCAGACCATCGCCGCCAAGTCGCCGCTGTCGATCCGTGGCTGCAAAGAAATGATTACCTACGCCCGCGATCATTCGGTGGCCGACGGCCTCAACTACATCGCCACGTGGAACGCCGCGATGCTGATGTCGAAGGACCTGTTCGAGGCCGGCGCGGCGAACATGCAAAAGCGTGATCCGGTGTTCAAGGACTGAGCCGTTGGAACATTTCTTCGCGCCGGTCAACAGCATCAAGCTGCATTGCGTCGCCGAGGGTGCGGCCGATGCCCCGCTGATGCTGTTCATTCACGGCTTTCCCGAGTTCTGGTACGCATGGAAAGGCCAGTTGGAGGAATTCGGCAAGGATCACCGTGCCGTGGCCTTCGATCTTCGCGGCCACAATCTTTCCGACAAGCCCGAAGGTGTCGACGCCTATCGCTACAAGGTACTGCTGGAAGACCTGCGGCAACTGATCGAACACTTGCAGGCCGATCGAGAAGACAAATCCTGCATTCTCGTCGCCCATGACTGGGGCGGCGCCATTGCCTGGACCTTCGCTGCCGCTTTCCCTCAGTACCTGAAAAAACTGGTCATCATCAACTCGCCGCACAGCGTGCCCTTCGCCCACGCCCTGGCCCACGACCCCCAGCAGCAGGCCGCCAGCGCCTATATGGTGTTTCTGCGCACCGCCAAGGCCGAGCGCGTGATGTCGGAAAACAAGTACGAGCGCCTGTTGAAAATGTTCAATCACCCCGCCACCGGCCAGTGCGCGCTCAGCAACGAGGACATCCTGCTCTACCGCGAAGCCTGGGCGCAGCCGCGGGCGCTGGACTGCGCGCTCAATCTGTATCGGGCCACACCGCTGTATCCACCGACCCCGGAGGATCCCGGTGCTGCGGCGCTCAAACTCGATCCGGAAACGCTAAAGGTGCATGTACCGACTCTGGTCATCTGGGGCGAAGCCGACACCGCACTGGGTACCGTATTGCTCGACGGGCTTGAAAAGCTGGTGCCCGACTTGCGCGTCAAGCGCATCCCGGAGGCCAGTCACTGGGTCATTCACGAGCAGCCGCAACACGTCAGCGCCGCGATACGGGGCTTTCTGGCGGAAGGCTGAACCCCGGCCGGCCCGCCAGTTGCCCGGCGAAAACCTGATAAATTCAGTGGCGTAGAATCTTCCCGGCCGACACCGGTGACGACCGGCGTGGACATCTCTCCGAACTCAATGGGGTTGAGTAAATGAAAAGATCATTTCTGATTCTGATGCTGTTGATTTCAAACAGCGTATTTGCCCAGGGTCGACTTCCGGCCTGCCCGGCCTCTCACAACATACCCTGGAGCAACTGTTCCGGCACGCAAGTCACTCCTGGCGGCGATCGCTATGTCGGAGATTTCTGGCAGGGGATTCGACACGGTTTCGGCAGCTATTTCTGGGCCTCGGGCGACCGCTACACCGGCGAGTTCAGGAACGGCGCTCGTAACGGTCAGGGCTCGCTTACCGCTGCCAATGGGGTCACCTATGTCGGCGAGTTCAAGGATGACAGTTTCAATGGCAAAGGCAGCCTGAGCCTTCCCAATGGTGACAAATACACCGGTGAATTCAGAGCGAACAAACTGAACGGGCAAGGCAGCTTCAGCTTTGCCAATGGCGATAAATACGTGGGTGAATTCAAGGAAGACAAATTCGACGGACAAGGCAGCTTTAGCTCCGCCAAGGGGGAAAAATACGTTGGCGGATTCAAACAGCACCTGCGTAACGGAAAAGGAACATTGACCTGGACCGACGGCAGCAAATACGTCGGCGATTTTGTCAATGGCACACGAACCGGCCAGGGCACCTACACCTTCGCCAACGGCGATAAATACGTCGGCGATTTCAAGGACAATAAACTCGAAGGAAAAGGCACCCTGACCTATGGTGCCAATGTGTTTTCGGGCACCTTCCATGACGGCAAGTTTCATGGACGAGGCAAGCTGACCTACGCCGATGGCAGCCAGTATGTTGGCGAGTTCAAAAATGGCAAACGCAATGGAATAGGCGTTCTATCCAGTGCCGAAGGTTCCGAGATCAGATCGGGAATATGGGACGAATGAAAGGGATGCTCCCGCGCTGACACTTGACGGTCCGCGAAACACTCCCGACAGGAGGCTCAACCCGAATTGCGGGATACCGAATCAGGTCGCCACGAAAGCTTGGCGTGTCCGGATCTTCACGCTCCGAACTGCACCGCCGGCTCGATCACCACTGGAAAGTTTACCGAGTTGCCGATAAAGCACAGGTGATGCGCTTCTTCATGCAGTGCCTTCGCCGCCGCGGCATCACTCCCTGCGGCCAGGGTCGCCACCGGACGCAGCGTCACTTGCGAGAAATGCCCTCCACCTGTCGCGTCCTCCACCATCGTGCCTTGGGCGTCGTCGTGGTAGGCCAGCACGACAATTTTTGCCTGTGCGCACAAATGCAGATACCACAGCATGTGGCAGGACGATAGCGACGCGACCAGCATCTCTTCCGGATTCCAGCGTGTGGCGTCGCCGCGGAAAGCCGGATCGGACGAACCCGGCAATGCCGCCTTGCCCGCCGCCAAGATCAAATGATCGCGCGAATAGGCACGGTAGTTTGTCGTGCCCTCGCCAAGATTCCCAGTCCATTCGGTGCGGGTGGTGTATTGGTGCTGTTTTTCATGGCTCATGGCACGAGCGCTCCCGGCTATCAATCAATATCCACGTTCACGACGCGTCCGGCGATGCGGTCATTTGCTCGCCGACTCATCGTAGACCACAAATCCCTGCGGCGACTCGTCGAACTCGTCGTCATCCGCCAACTCGGTCGCTTCCTCTATGGTCAGCACCGGCACGGCGGCATTCCAGTCGGTGCGGAGCTTGTCCACCCGGGGATCCTGCTGCATCGAACTCAAAGCCATAGCCATGGCCTGTTGTTCGGATTCGGCGGCAACAAAACAGGCCGCATAAAACCCGCGCTGCAACTCCCTGTCGGCGGCAATAACCGAACCGAATGCTCCCTGGACAACGATACGATAGTGCGTCATAAGTTTCTCGAAACAAGGTCAACGAAACGTTGCACAGCCAGCCCCGAACGGAGCAGCTTGCAGCCGTGAAGACCCAAGTTTCGCAGCTTTTCCCCGGCAAGGGCAATTTCCGACGGCTGCCGCACCATCCGCCCCGGCATTGGCCGATTCGCCAGGCCTGACCGACAACCCTCGACACGAAAAAAAAATTCCCAAAGGGACGCAAAGCGCTGGCGCAGGCGCAGGCAAGACGGGGATCTAGACCGCCGCGGGTGCTCCCAGGCGGCCGCCTCGGCAGCAGAACGTGTGTTTCGTCACTATCGTAATGTTGATTCATGCCCGTCACGCTCGACATCCGGCGTGACGGAACAGCCCGGTGTCGCTATTGGCGATTGAAGGCTTCGATGCAGTTGATCAGATTGTCGTTCAGGTTCGAGGTCCCCGTGACGCAGCTTCCGGCCTTGTAAGGATTGCCCGACTCGCTGCTTTTTGCGCCCGATGATACGCGGGACGCCAGGTTGCCCGGAGTCGCCGAACGACTGGCGCGCCGTGTAGTGCGGGGCCGTGTCTTCAATTCGTCTATCGCGACTTTGTAGTCCTCGATCTCGCTCTTGTAGTCCTCGACTTCAATCTGCATCTTGCTCAGCAGCCTGCGGTATTCGCCGATCTGCTGCTGTTGCCTGTCCCTGAAACTCTGGTTGCGAAGCTCGTCCTTGCGTGTTTCATCGACTTCGACTTGCATGTATTCGATCAACCGGGCCTTGCCTTCGATCTGTTTTTCAAACAGGCGATAGGAAACCATCATGCCCAGCGTTCCACCAAGGAGCAGGAGCATCAGCACGGTCAGTGCGCGGCGTGTGAAGGACTTTTTAACAACGACGGCCTCGGCCGGCTCCGGTTCATCGTCAAACCGGCTGGATCTTCGCTCATGCTCTTCAGACTCATCGTCCTCGACGGGTGGCGCGATCCGGGCGCGCATTTTTTGCAACGCAGCCAGACCCGCGTCGAGCACGCGCAGAAGCGCCGCAGACAGCTTCGCTTTCAGTTTGGCTATTGGCGATGTCGACTGCTCGATTTCTTCCTGATCCTGATCCTGAGTTTCGTCGTCCATTCAGGCCCCCGTCCATGCGGCAGCTGCGGAATTGTCCAGATCCGGACAGATTCCATTGGCTGCGCAATAAGGGTCAACGGCACGAAACGACGAAACTAAAGCCACGCCGGGCCAGGCTCAGACCAGCGGCTGGAACAGTACATCCAGATCGTTGGCAGTGAGCAGATGCCCGCCGCCTTCGCCTCCGGTGCCGCCCTTTTTCATCAACTGATCGGCCAGACCGCGTTTGCGATTCTGCAGGGCCAGAATTTTCTCCTCCACCGTGCCCTGAGTCATCAATTTGTAGACGAACACAGGCTTGTCCTGGCCGATGCGATGCGCGCGCGCCGTGGCTTGCTCTTCTACCGCCGGGTTCCACCAGGGATCGTAGTGGATCACGGTATCGGCGGCAGTCAGGTTCAGGCCGGTGCCGCCCGCCTTAAGGCTGATCAGGAACAGCGGCACGCGGCCCTTCTGGAAGTCTTCGATCGGCGTTTCGCGATCTCGGGTCTGGCCGGTGAGTTTGGAATACAGGATGCCGCGTTTTTCGAGTTCGAGTTCGATCAGGCCCAGCATTGAGGTGAATTGCGAAAACAGCAGGACCTTGCGGCCTTCGTCGAGCAATTCCTCAAGCATTTCCATCAACGTCGCCAGCTTGGCCGAATGCGCGTGGCCCTTTTTCACCAGCGCTTCGGCGGCTGGCAGTTTGACCAGCCTCGGATCGCAACAGATCTGGCGCAGCTTCAACAGTGCGTCGAAGATCATGATCTGACTGCGGCCCACACCCTGCTCGGTCAGCACCAGACGCAACTTGCGGTCGAAAGCCACGCGCAGGGATTCATACAGGTCGCGCTGGCCGCCTTCGATCTCCACCCAGCGCACCATCTCGGTGCGCGGCGGCAGATCTTTCAGCACTTGCTCTTTGGTTCGACGCAGCAGGAAAGGCCGCACCCGCTCGCTCAGGCGATGGCGCGCGTCTTCGTCGCCCAATTTTTCGATGGGGGTGCGAAATACCTGGGTGAAGCGCTTGGCATTGCTCAGCAAGCCCGGCATCAGAAAATCGAACTGCGCCCAGAGTTCGCCCAGATGGTTCTCCAGCGGCGTGCCGGTCAAGGACAAACGATGCCGCGCCCTGAGGCTGCGCGCCACCTGGTGCGATTGCGCCTTGGGGTTCTTGATGAATTGCGCCTCGTCCATGACCAGCAAGTGATAGTCCTGCGCCAGCAGGACTTCGCGGTCGCGCACCAGCAAGGGATAGGTGGTCAGTACCAGATCGGCCTGGGCAATTTCGCCAAAGCGTTCAGCGCGATCCTTGCCGTGCAGGGTCAGCACCTTGAGGCCCGGCGCAAACTGCGCGGCTTCGTTGCGCCAGTTGGCCATCAGGCTGGTGGTGGCGACCACCAGACTGGGACGGTCGGCCCGGCCCGACGCCTTCTCCAGGTGCAGGTGGGCGAGCGTCTGTACCGTTTTACCGAGACCCATGTCGTCGGCAAGAATGCCGGCCAGCCCGAATTCGCGCAGAAACTGCAGCCAGTCGAGACCGATCTGCTGGTATGGGCGCAAGGTAGCGTTGAATCCCGGTGCCTGCAAATGTTGTTTCATGCCCGAAAAATCGCGCAGACGCTGGCCCAGGGCACGCAATTCTTCACCACCGATCCAGTGTGTCGGCAGATCATCGAGACCGGCCAGTGCCGCCGCATTGTTGCGCGACAGGCGCGGCCGGTCTTCGTCCAGAAATTCCAGCAGGGGCAATAGCCAGGCCTTGAGCCGACCCGCCGGCACCGGCAGGATGCGCCGCGTGTCCAGCGCTACGGGAAACGTCTGATTGTCCTCGAGTCCGCGCACTACGGCGAGCAGGTCCGGTTGTTCGCGCAGCAGACGCAGCAGGGGCGGTACCAGGCTGAGCCGTTCGCCGGCGACGGTGACGCCCAGATCGAGATCGAACCAGTCGCTGCCGACGGTCTCTTCGACGGCGACGAACCAGTCCTCGGCCTGCGCAAGGCAGAAGGGAAAGTCCTCGCCGAAAATCACCGGAATGCCCTGCCGCTGCAGTTCCGGCACACCCTCATTGAGGAAAGACAACCACCCCACCGCGTCGCTGCGCGGCGGCATCAGTCCGTCTTCGGTGCCTTCCAGGCGCTGGTAGTTGCCCAGACAGCTGCGCCAGCTTTCCAGGCCAGCGGCATGCAACTGTTGCCACACGGCGTTTTCCGCTTCCAGATCGCGCTGCATGGTCTGCCACTGGCCGCCGCTGCGCTGTCGCATATAGGGCGCCGGTTGTTCGGCACCCACCACCGTCAAGCCCTGCGGATAGTCGAAATAGGGAACGGCAATGGCCAGATCGTCGTGCAGTCTGCTCATGGCCGCATGGCGAAAGCGACCCTGGGTGAGCAGCAAACGGGCCACCGGCTTGCCTGCCGATACTGCTTCCGGGGCTTCCGGCAAGGGTAGTTCCAGTCGCCGCTCACGAGCCAGCCGAGCCAATTGGTTGCGCACCAATGGCGCATCGGCTTCATTCAGCGGCGGTGCTTTCATCAGTTGCTGCAGCAAATGATCGGACAAATCAGAGTGCAGTTCGCCGACGGAAGCCGTTTCACTGTCGAGAAAAAACGGCGGCCAGGTAGGAATCAGTTGCATGGCCGGTGGTAGATCAAAAGACAATTGCTGCAGCCCGGCGGGGCTGTGCGTCCATCCCAGCTTGAGCGGGCGGGGCTCATCGGACTGCAAGGGCTGCTCGATCACGCCGTCGAGATACAGTCTGCCGGTGCGCAGCGCCAGGCGCAGCAAGAGTGCGCCGGTCTCGCCGCTGAGTTCGACAGCCTCGTTGTAGAAGTACCCACCGCCGGCCTGCAATGCCAGAAACAGACGCAGCGGCGCAATATCCTCGTCAAGAATGAAATCCCGATGAGTGCGCGTATTGCCCAGATCGTAAGGCTGTGGCCGATAGGCGCCCGGCTTGCCAAAGCCGCCTTTCTTCAGGGGTTTGCTCTTGCCCAAAGACAGGGTTGGCGGGTTGCCCGCCTGCATCAGGTAGACCACCCGTGACTGCGGTTGTCGCGCCGGCAGGGGTTTGATTTTCGGCTCGTCCAGCGATTCCAGCCATTCAAGCGTCGCGGCGCAAGGTTCGGGAAACTCGGCTTCATGGTGCGATGACTTCGATGTTCCCACGATCCCAGCGATATCGATCTCCTTGTCGATGCTGAGCAAGGTGGCGACAACGTGCTTGCAGTTCTCCCGTTGGGGACACATGCAGGAGTTATCAACGTCGACAATGGCACCTTGTGCATCGAGTTCCAGCCATAGATCGACTTCATAGGGTCTGGCGCGAGTGCCCTGAACCAGCGCGTCGACATGGATCTCGCCCGGAGCCCGCTCGATGCGCACCAGACGTACACGGCCATCGGCCGCATAGGCGCGGCCACGCTGCATGATTGCGTCGTTGAATTGTCCGACAGGTAAGTCCTGCGTGTCGCTATTAAAACCAGTTTTTGAAGCCATTCAGAGGGGGTAGACCGGACCAGGACAGGGCGGCGACCTTAGCACATACCGTGAATCCTTGATCTACAGAATTGAGCCTGACTGGCTCCCTGGCGGTGTTTTCGACGCTGACTGCGGATCGCGCAACGACTTCGCCCGGCCATCGATCACATTTTTTAAGCCATTGATAAGCTTAGTTTTTTACTGACAAAAAATGGATTTTGCGATCCTGATCCAATAGACTCGAGGGTATCCCAAAGCATTTTTTACTGCCCATGCGCCCTGCCCAACTTTCTTTTGTTCTCGAACGCGAATTCCTCAGCGCCGCCGAAGGCCATCACACGCCCGTGATGCTCTGGGGGCCACCCGGCGTCGGCAAATCGCAAATCGTGGCTCAGCTCGCCGCCCGGCACGATGTTCCCGTGATCGACGTCCGCCTGTCGCAGATGGAGCCCTCGGATTTGCGTGGCATTCCTTTCCGTGTCGGCAACTCGGTCGAGTGGGCGGTGCCCGCCATCCTGCCGGACGCAAACCGTCACGGGCCGCGCGGTGTGCTGTTTCTCGACGAGATCACGTCGGCGCCACCGGCCGTTGCCGCCGCCGCTTACCAGTTGATCCTCGACCGGCGTCTGGGCGAGTATCGGATTCCGCCCGCCTGGGCGATATTCGCCGCCGGCAATCGACAGGGTGATCGCGGCGTCACCTATGCCATGTCGGCGCCGCTGGCCAATCGCTTTTCGCATTTCGAGGTCGAAGTCAATCTCGACGACTGGGCCTTCTGGGCCTATGCCAACAACATCGACGAACGACTGATCGCCTTTCTGCGCTTCAAACCCGAACTTATTTTTCACTTCGATCCGACGCGCACCCTGGCCGGCGAAATGGCTTTCCCCAGCCCCCGCTCCTGGGAGTTCGCCAACCGCGCCCTGCGCAAGTTCGGCGACCAACCGGAGTTGCTGGTCGGCGCACTGACGGCCTGCGTCGGCCAGGCTGCGGGGGTCGAATGTGCCGCCTACATCGACAGCCTTGATCGGCTACCCGACCTCGACGCCATCACCGCCGGCCTTGACGCGGAAGTACCGGCCGAGATCGATCTGCAATATGCGGTTGCCGCCGCCCTCGCCGGTCGCGCCCTGCGCGCCCGGAACACGCCTGAAGCCGCGCAGGTGTGGGGCAACATCCTCGACTATGCCCAACGCCTGCCACTCAAGGAAATGGGCGTGATGCTGGTTTCTGACATGCACCGTGGCATTGGCTCGCCCCTGTTTGCCGTGCCGCAGTTCACCGGATGGGCCCATGCTGTCGCCGACCTGATGCTCTACGAATGAACCGGTACCCGCTGATGTCGCGACACCCCGGCCGATGATGACAAACACCCTTCTGGCTGCAGCCGACAAACTTGCCGCCGCCCGCACCCGGCTCATTCTCGACAAGCCGTTTCTTGGCGCTCTGGTGCTGCGCCTGCCGCTGGTCGAGGCGGGGGCTTGGTGTCGCACCACCGGCACGGATGCAAGAAGCCTCTACTACAACCCGAACTGGATCGACTCGCTGACGAGCGCCGAAATCCAGTTCGCCCTGGCCCATGAGGCACTGCACTGCGCTCTAGGCCATTTTGCGCGGCGCGGGCATCGAGTTCAGCGCAGATGGGACCTGGCATGCGATTTCGCCATCAATCCCTTGCTCATGGACGAGGGTCTCAAGCCGCCGCTGGGTTCGCAGGTACTGGATCTGTATCGCGGCATGGCCGCCGAGGAAATCTACCCCTGTCTCGATGACAGTCTCGACAATGAAACCCTCGACGACCATGTCTGGGACGCCGATCAGGATGGCGGCAGCGGCCAGGGCGAGTCCGCCGACGACGGCGCGGCCCGCGAGGATGGCGACGCCCGGCCTCCACCACAAACCGGTGACAACACATCAAGGACGCAAAAAGTTATGCCTCCGGCGCAGCCGAGGGCGGTATTCCCTGCGGACGACGCTGGCGAGATGGTGACCGGGGCCGGCGACGGCCCGCCAAAGCCGCTCACGGCCGGAGAAAAGCAGCAATTGCAGCAGCAATGGCAACGTCATCTCGCCGGCGCCGCGCAACGCGCACGCGAATCGGGGAAACTCTCCGGCAATCTCGCCCGGCTGGCCGAAACAGCGCTGGCGCCCCAGGTGTCGTGGCGCGCCGCGCTGGCGCAATACCTGTCGCAAACGGCGCATGACGATTACACTTGGCAACGCCCGTCGCGCCGGACCGATGAAACGGCGAACGACGTGATCTGGCCCAGCCTGCGCAGCCACAGCGGCGACATCTTCGTTGCGCTCGACACCTCCGGATCCATCTCCGAGCCTGATCTGGCCCAGTTTGCGGGCGAACTCAATGCCATCAAGGGCACGCTGCCGGTGCGAGTCATCCTGGTGGCCTGCGACGCCGCGCTGGCTCCTGACGGCCCCTGGGTGTTCGAGCCCTGGCAGGAATTGCGCCTGCCACGAAAATTTGAAGGCGGCGGCGGCACGGCTTTCGCGCCGGTGTTCGAGTGGATAGAGCGCGCGGGCTGCCATCCGGACGCGCTGGTGTATTTCACCGATGCCGAGGGCGAATTTCCGCCGCTGGCGCCCAGCTACCCGGTATTGTGGCTGATCAAGGGCAAGGCGCCGGTGCCATGGGGAAGAAGGATTCAGTTGAACTGATGGCACCCGACCTTTCTCCCGAAGACGCGCTGCGCCTCAACGTACTGCTGGCCGGCGAACTTCACGCCGTACGCATCGACGAATCGTCGATGACGCTGCACGCCCTGACGCCCAGGGGTGAAGCAAGGATCGGCCTGCACCGCAATTGCCGCCCCGATCTCTACGTAATGCGGGTGCGCGAACTGCTTGGCGGTCACGCTCTCGGTTCGCCCGGTGGCTACCCGGTGCATCTGCGCCGCTGGACGCGCATGGGCCAGGCCAGCCCGAAAAATCTCGAGGCCCTGCTCAAACTCGGCGAACCCGAGGCTGTGACCGCCGTCGCGCTGGCGCCGACCTTGAGCGACGAACTGGCACGCCGTGCCTGGTGGGCATTGCCAACCATGGAGGTGGCGGGCTACATGCTCGAACATGCCGCGATACGCCAGGGCACGATGGGCAAGCTGCTGGCTGACTTCCTGATCGAGCACCTGCCCTTCATGGAAGACCCGATCCAGGCCATGAACGCGATCCGCTCGGTAATCGGCGCCGGACTGCTGGGCGACACTGAAAGCGAGCAACTGTGGAGCAAGGCCAGGCGTCGTCCGCATTACTTCATCGGATTTCTCGAACATCGGCCCGACGCCCTGCCACTGGCACCGGCGCGCACCATTCCAATCCAGTTGGCGAACCGGGCGACCAGCGGCGACCCCTGGGCCAGCTTGCTGGCGCGCTGCCTTGGATCCGGAGGCCAGAGTTTTCTGGGCGCGGTCGAACTGGCCCTGGAAAAGCCGCCCGCCCATGAAGCCGTGTATCTGCTGCTCGACATTCTCGGTGGCTACTTCTCGGCGGCGCGCGAGCTTGACGCCCCGCCCGATCTCGCGCCCGAGTTCAGGCGCGAAGCTG
>JAIPCS010000089.1 GCA_021738105.1 Sulfuritalea sp. | reverse complement strand
TATTCACCGGTTTGCCGAATCCCTTGACGGTGACCCGCTACCACTCGCTGGCAATCCGGCGTGAGTCTCTGCCCGCCTGTCTGGACATCACCGCATGGACGGACGACGGCGAAATCATGGGTGTGCGTCACCGCGAGTTGAATGTCGAAGGCGTGCAATTTCATCCCGAATCAATACTGACCGATGCCGGGCATGAACTGCTGAATAATTTCTTGAAGGGAATCTCCAGTTGACTGCCTTCCCCCCGCCCCCCTTCCCGAGGAAGGGGATGACTATGGTTCAGCCGCCAGCGCGGCTTCCAATTAATGACTCGTCGCCTCCTCGGGGCGGCCCATCGGAGGCAACATGATCACACCACAGGAAGCGCTCCAGCGCACCATCGAACACCGCGAAATCTTTCACGACGAAATGCTGCATCTGATGCGACAGATCATGAAGGGGGAGATCACCCCTTTGATGGTGGCCGCCATTCTTACCGGCCTGCGCGTGAAGAAGGAAACCATCGGCGAAATTTCCGCCGCGGCGATGGTCATGCGCGAACTGTCGACCAAGGTCGAGACGTCGCACGAGTTTGCCAACCGTGCGCAGTTCGTCGATATCGTCGGCACCGGCGGTGATGGTGCCCACACCTTCAACATTTCCACCGCCTCGATGTTCGTCGCTGCGGCAGCGGACGCCACAGTGGCCAAGCATGGCAACCGCAGCGTGTCGTCCAAATCCGGCTCCGCCGACGTGCTCGAAGCGCTCGGCGCAAAGATCACGCTGAACCCGCAACAGGTCGCTGAATGCATCGAAACCATCGGCTGCGGCTTCATGTTCGCGCCCAACCATCATCCGGCGATGAAGAACGTCGCCCCGGTGCGGCGCGAGATGGCGGTTAGAACCATATTCAACATTCTCGGGCCACTGACCAACCCGGCCGGCGCGCCCAACACCTTGATGGGCGTGTTCCATCCCGACCTGGTCGGTATCCAGGTGCGCGTGATGCAGCAGCTAGGCGCCGATCACGCGCTGGTGGTCTGGGGCAAGGACGGCATGGATGAGATCTCGCTGGGTGCCGCGACTCTGGTCGGGGAACTGAAAGACGGCAAGATCACCGAGTACGAAATCCATCCCGAAGACTTTGGCTTGTCCATGGTATCCAACCGCAGCCTGCGCGTTGCAGACGCCGCTGAATCGAGGACCATGCTGATCGAGTCTTTGGACAACACACCCGGCACGCCGCGCGAAATCGTCACACTGAATGCCGGGGCCGCGCTCTACTCGGCCAATCTTGCGGACACCATCGGCGACGGCATCACCAAGGCGCGCGAAGCCATCGCCAGCGGCGCGGCACGCAAGAAGCTCGACGAGTTTGTGAGCTTCACCAGCAGATTCGCCTGATGTCGGACATTCTCAAAAAAATCCTCGCGGTCAAACTCGAGGAAGTGGCCGCTGCCTCGGTAGCGAAATCACTAGCGGCGATTCGTGCCGAGGCCGATGCGCAAACAGCGACGCGCGGCTTTGTCGCCGCGATGCGATCAAAACTCGGCGCTGGCAAGTCGGCGATCATCGCCGAGATCAAGAAGGCCAGCCCTTCGAAAGGCGTGATTCGCGCCGATTTTCGCCCGGCCGAGATTGCGGCCGACTACGAAATGCACGGCGCCGCCTGCCTTTCGGTCCTCACCGATCGCAATTTTTTCCAGGGCGACGCAAGCTACCTGCGCGAAGCCCGGGCGGCCTGCACGCTACCGGTATTGCGCAAGGATTTTCTGGTCGATCCCTACCAGGTGTATGAGGCCCGCACCATGGGTGCCGACGCAATATTGCTGATCGTCGGCGCGCTGTCCCTGACGCAGATGCAGGAGATGGAAGCGATCGCCGAGGGTCTCGGCATGGGTGTACTGGTCGAATCCCACGATGCGGCCGAACTCGATGTTGCCCTGCAACTGAAGACACCGCTGATCGGCATCAACAATCGCAACCTGCGCACATTCGACGTCAGCCTTGACACAACCCTGTCGCAACTCAGCCGCATTCCGGAAGACCGCATCGTAATCACGGAATCGGGGATTCTTGCGCCAGGCGACGTGGCCTTAATGCGAGACCACGGCGTAAATACTTTCCTAGTTGGCGAGGCCTTTATGCGTGCAGCTTCTCCAGGCGAAGAACTGGCCCGGCTATTTGCCTAAAAAGTCGGCGCTGGCAGCACGGTGTCCGTGAGCCGGATCAGGCGCAGCTGGCTCCGCTTGATACGGGTACACCCAGCTTCTTCAGAATCATGTCCAGCGGACAAAACTTGGTGAAGCCGCTCTGGAACAGGTTGGCGCCGACGAAGGCGGTGAACCACAGCCAGGACATCGCGCTCAGGTCGATCTGGGTATTGAAGTGGGCCAGTGCCAGCGATGCCATGATAAAAAATCCGGCGATGATGCGAACGTATTGATTGACAGTCATTTTTAAAGCTCCTTGAAAATAGTGGGGTTAGGTTTGCTGCATTCGATTCTTCATCGCGGCGTAGTAGAGCACCGGAATGACCACCAACGTCAGCGCGGTGGATACGAAAATGCCGAAGATCAGCGACAGGGCGAGCCCGGCGAAGATCGGGTCATCGACAATGAACATTGCGCCGAGCATGGCTGCCAATCCGGTCAGCACGATGGGTTTGGCGCGAATCGCGGCGGCCTGGATCACGGCTTCGGCAAAGTCCATACCGCCGGCCACCTGTTCATTGATGAAGTCCACCAGCAGGATCGAATTGCGCACGATGATGCCGGCCAAAGCAATCATGCCGATCATTGACGTGGCCGTGTACTGGGCGCCGAACAGGGCATGGCCCGGCATCACGCCGATGATGGTCAGAGGAATCGGCGCCATGATGATCAGCGGCACCAGATAGCTCTTGAACTGCGCCACCACCAGCAGATAGATCAGGATCAGACCAACGGCATAGGCCAGGCCCATGTCGCGGAAAGTTTCGTAGGTGACCTGCCATTCGCCATCCCACTTCAGCGAATACTGCGCGTAGGGATCCTTGGGTTGCTTGAAGAAATACTCACCCAGTGTGCCGCCTTGCGTCAGCGTAATCCCCGCCAACTTGTTGCGGATGTCGAACATGCCGTACAGCGGTGAATCAAGCTTGCCGCCCATGTCGCCGGTGACGAACACCACCGGCAACAAATCCTTGTGAAATGCCACTTTCTCGCGCAGCGTACGCCTGACCTCGACCACTTCGGATACCGGCACCATCTGGCCTTCACGACCGCGTAACTTGAGCTTGAGCAATTGGTCGATGCTGTTCTGGCGCTCGGCCGGCAGAACGATACGCACGGGAATTTCATACTTCGAATCGCCGTCATGTACCGGTGTTACATCCTCACCGGAAAGTCCCAGGCGCACCACGTCGACAATGTCTTTCTGAGCCACGCCCAGCAGTGCCGCCTTGGCCTGCTCCACATGCAGCACCAGTTTTGGCGCATCCTCGTCAATCGAATCATCCACGCCGACAATATCGGCCGTGCCTTCAAACGCTGCTCTCACTTGCTTTGCAACGGCCATCTGACCCGCATAATCCGGCCCGTAAATCTCGGCCACGATAGGCGACATCACCGGCGGACCCGGCGGCACTTCCACCACCTTGGCGTTACCGCCATACTTTTTGGCGACCGCCGTCACCCGGTCTCTCACCGAAACGGCGATCTCGTGGCTTTGGCGATGCCGGTGCTGCTTGTCCACCAGATTTACCTGAATGTCACCCATTTCCGGCGCGGTGCGCAAATAGTACTGACGCACCAGACCATTGAAGTTGATCGGGCTGGCAATGCCGGCATAGGCCTGATAGTCGGAAACTTCCTCCACCTGCGCAATCACGGAGGAGATTTCGCGCAGTACCCTGGCGGTTTCTTCCAGTGGCGTACCCACCGGCATGTCGAGTACCACCTGAAATTCACTCTTGTTGTCAAAGGGCAGCATTTTCAGCACCACCAGCTTGACGAAGCCGAGGCTCACCGAAGCCAGAATCGCCACCAGTATGCCGAGCCACAATTTGCGCCGCGCGCGCTTCCCCGTTTCCGGATCGAGTAGTGGTGTCATCAATCGGCGGAAAAACCGGTCGAGCCTGCCGGCGAGTTTGTCCTCGCCATGCCCTGCTGCGCCGTGCGCCACCGGCTTCATCAGCTTCAGCGCCAGCCAGGGTGTGATTACGAAAGCAATCGCCAGCGAGATGAACATGCCCATCGACGCGTTGATTGGAATCGGGCTCATGTACGGTCCCATCAGGCCGGTGACAAAGGCCATTGGCAGCAGCGCGGCAATCACCGTGAATGTCGCCAGTATCGTCGGTCCGCCGACTTCATCGACGGCTGGCGGAATGATCTGCCACATCGGTTTGTCGGGTTGCAGCAGGTGCCAGCGGTGAATGTTTTCGACCACCACGATGGCGTCGTCAACCAGGATGCCGATGGAGAAAATCAGTGCGAACAGCGAGACGCGGTTCAACGTGAAACCGTAGGCCCATGAAGCGAACAAGGTTGCCGCCAACGTCAGGGTGACCGCCGCACCAACGATCACCGCCTCGCGCCGTCCAAGCGCAAACAAGACCAGCAGCACAACAAAAGCAGTGGCGAACACCAGCTTTCCGATCAGTTTTTGCGCCTTGTCGGTTGCCGTCGCCCCATAGTTGCGCGTCACGGTGAATTCGACGCCTTCGGGAATGACCGTGCCTTTCAATGACTCGGCGCGGGCGATGACGGCCTCGGCAACATCGGCCGCGTTGACGCCGGGCTTTTTGGATATCGAGAGCGTCACCGCGGGAAATTCGCTTTTGCGGTCGCCGTGCCAGACATAGCTGACCGGTTGATCGGCGCCGTCGATCACGGTGGCGACATCAGCCAGGTACACCGGTTTGCGTTCGAATACTCCGACCACCAGTCGTTTTACGTCAGCCGCGGATTCGATGAAGGTGCCGGTTTGCACCATGACTTCGCGGTTGCCACTGACCAGACTGCCGGCAGGTTGCGAGGCGTTCGATACCTGCAACGCCGCTTTCAAGTCCTGCGCCGTGATGCCGTGCGCGTTCATACGGTCTGCGTTCATCACGACGCGGATCACATGGCCGGGCCCGCCGATGGTCGCCACGTCGCGCGTGCCGGGGATGCGCTTGAGATCGATCTCGGTGGCGCGCGCCACCTGCTGCAACTCGAAGGCCGATTTTTCGGGATCGGCGCTGTGGAATGTCAGCGTAACGATGGGCACATCGTCAATGCCCTTGGGCTTGATGATCGGGTCCATGACACCTAGATTGGGTGAAAGCCAATCCCGGTGCGAATTGATGGTGTCGTATAGACGAACCAGCGCCTGGATCGGATCTTCCCCGACCTTGAACTGCACGGTAATCACTGCCATCCCCGGTCGTGAGACCGAGTAGATATGTTCGATGCCGGCGATGCGCGACAACACCTGCTCTGCCGGGCGCGTTACCAGGGCTTCGACATCCCGTGCCGACGCGCCGGGAAAGGGCACGAAGACATTGGCCATGGTGACGTTGATCTGGGGTTCTTCCTCGCGCGGCGTGATCAGGGTTGCACCAATGCCCAGCAACAGCGCAATCAGCGCTATCAGGGGCGTCAATGAATTCCTGAGAAAATACTCCGCGATACGACCTGAAATACCCACCATCACCTCTTTTTGTTGCTGCGTTCGTCGAATTCGACGCGAAGACGCAGAGGTGCGGCGTTGAGCGTAGGTCCCTTGTCAGGTCTCTCCGTTCATCAGTCCAGGTCTCTATGCGTCTTCGCGTTTACGTGCGTTTGCCTGCTTACTTGTCCTTCAGTTTCATGATGCCCAAGGCGTTGAGCACCATCTTTTCGAAAACGTGCTCGCTGGTGCCCTTCTTGATCTTGCGCATGTAGAACTTTTCAAATGCGATCTTGGCCAGGTGCACCCACTTGCCCTGCGAGAACCAGTTCACATTACGTGGTGGAATCTGCGGCAAGGCCACGAAGCAGGCCCCGTTGTCGCCGAAATCGGCCAGGCACACGGCGTTCCATGTCGCCTTGTGGCTCGGCTCCTTGCCGTCCATGGCCTCACGAATGTTGAGCACCGTCGCATTGACCATTGATTCGATCATATAGCCGGTCTTCGGCGCACCGGTCGGAACCGGTGTGGCTTCTACCGGCGGTATGGCGACACAAACACCTACCGAATAGATGTTGTTGAACTTCGGATTGCGCTGAAATGCGTCGATCAGGATGAAACCGCGCGGGTTGGTCAAACCTTCGATGCCGAATACCGCATCGATGCCCTTGAAGGCCGGCAGCATCATCGAATATTTGAAATCGAGGACGTGTTCCTTCTTCACCGTTCCATCATCGTTGTGTTCCGTGACGTACATCTTTCCCGCCTCGACCTTGGTGGTTTTGGCATTGCATATCCACTTGATGTGACGATCACGCATCACGGATTCGATCAGGCCTTTCGAGTCTCCCACGCCACCCAGACCCAGATGCCCGATGTAGGGTTCTGCAGTGACAAACGTCATCGGTACCTTGTCGCGGATTTTGCGCTTGCGCAGATCGGTATCCATGATCATCGCAAACTCGTAGGCGGGACCGTAGCAGGAGGCCAACTGCACCGCACCCACAACAATATGGCCAGGATCCTTGACAAATTGCTGCCAGGCTTTCTCGGCCTCGACGGCATGATCGACGTGACAAATCGAATGCGTATGCCCATCCGGGCCCAGGCCTTCGACTTCCTCGTAAGCCAGCTTGGGGCCGGTGGCGATGATCAGATAGTCATAGTCGATCACTTGTCCGTCATCGAGTTCGATCTGGTTTTTATCGGGATGCACGCGCTTGGCACCCACCGGAATGAAATTGGCTTTCTTCTTTGCCAACAAGGGAGCGATGTCGACTTCGATGTCGCTCGGCTTGCGCCAATTGACCGCGACCCAGGGATTCGACGGCGTGAAATGGTGCTTCGCATAGTTGGAAATAACGGTCAGCTTGTCGCCGGGCCGAAGCTTTTCACTCATCTCATAGGCTGCGGGCATACCGCCAATGCCGGCGCCAAGAATCACTACGTGGGCCATGATGTCTCCTTGTTTGATATAGCTAAAAACAACAGATTATCAGACCACAGTATCAGCATGGGCATTTATTGAGCTACTGGAATCATCGCACTTGCTTATGGCGCTCATCGTGACCCCATCGCTTTCGACTCAATGCCTTTTTTTACCGGCTCGAGACTGATGCGCTCTCCGGCACTGATACCTGCCAGCACTTCAATGTCTCCGCCCGACACAGCCTCGCCCAGGCGTATCTGACGCAAGCGGGCAAGGCCGGCGTCATCCAGTACATATACGGCGGTCACTTCTCCTCGTCGCATCACTGCCGCAGGCGGTACGGTAATTTTCTGTGCCGTGCCGATGGTGAAATGAGCCCGTACGAAAATTCCCGGCATGACGCCGTCAAGATTTTCGGGCAGATACAGTCGTGCCGTCGCGGTGTGGCTGCGCGAATCGACGGTGGGCAGGATTTCCACCTTTACTGCATCCACCCATTTTCCTGTTTCAGGAAATTCGATGCGTGCGCTTGTCACTTTTTTGAGTTCCGCCAAACGATATTGCGGCAGGCTGGCAATCACACGCATGCCCTTGGGATCAAAGACGGTGACCAGTGGAACGCCCGGTACCGCCATTCCGCCCTGCTCGACAAGACGTTGCGCCACGATGCCGGTAATCGGTGCCGCAACCGCTCCATGCGATAGCGCCGCGCCCGAAGATCTGGCCGCACCCTGCGCAGCTTGCCAGCCCGCTGCCGCCTGATCGAGCGCCGCCTTGCTGACGAATTTTTGGGCATACAGATTCCTGGTGCGTTCATACACCGCACTCGCCTGCGCCAGCGCTGCACGAGCGCTTGCGTCTGCGCCGGCGGCTTCGCGTGTATCTATCCTCATCAACAACTCGCCGCGCTTGACCCGCTGCCCGGCATCGATGCGCATTTCGGTGACCCGGCCCGCGATCTGCGCCGCCACCGTCACCTGATTGACGGCTTCGACAATTGCGTCAACCGGAAATCCAATCTCCACTTTCCGCAGTTCGACCACAACACTGCTCGGCGCTGAGTCCAGTGCAAAAGAGCTACTCGCCGGCACCAGGCCGGCGAGCAGAAAAGCAAGGGCAATCCGGAGGAGGCGAAAGCCCTTGGGGAGGAACAGGTGGTGAGTCATCATGTATATCAGTATATGCTTATATATGAAAAAATCAAGTCTAAGGTTTCATTCATGCAGTCAATCACGGCGATTGGCGCTCCAGATCAAGGATTGCAGAGAATGTGCTGAAAATAAACGTTTTTATTTAAACAAATCGGCTAACTGCCTTCAGCCATTAGTTTGCGCTCAATTCAGGTCAATTTGATCCTGATCAATAGTCATTGCCCCAATGTGGGGCACCTTCCGCGTTCGCAATAAGTGGTTTTTATTTAAGTATCAACAATATAGGGAGGAAGTATGCTGGAGTGCAATTACGCCGCTTGGCGCAAAGCCGGATTGATCATCGCATTGACACTGCCGCTGGCGGTGGCCAATGTCGCCGCACAGGAAAAGACTCAGGACAAGGCCGCTGAAAAGGCTCCGGAAAAGACTCACGAACAACGAGCCCCTGCCGAGAAGAGTTATCAGGCTGGAGACTCGTCACCCATCGGCGCGGCGGAGATGCACCACAACATCAACCCGAAAGCTCCCCCAATGACCAAGGCCGAGTTCGATACGGCCAAGAACATCTACTTCCAGCGCTGTGCCGGCTGCCACGGCGTGCTGCGCAAGGGCGCCACCGGCAAGCCGCTGACCACGGACAAGACCATCCCCAATGGCACCGAATACCTCAAGGTGTTCATCAAGTACGGTTCACCCGGCGGCATGCCGAACTGGGGTACTTCCGGAGAACTGAACGACGCTGAAGTCGACCTGATGGCGCGCTATGTCCAGCAGGAGCCGCCGACACCACCTGAATGGGGCATGAAGGACATGCTGGCCTCGCTCAAGGTTCTGGTGCCGCCGAGCAAGCGCCCCAAGAAGAAACTGAACAGTCTCGACTTGAGCAATCTGTTCTCCGTGACCTTGCGTGATTCCGGGGAAATCGCGCTGATCGACGGCAAGACCAAGAAGATCGTCACCATCATCAAGACCGGCTATGCGGTACACATTTCCCGCATGTCGCAATCGGGCCGCTATCTCTACGTCATCGGCCGTGATGCCCGTATCAACCTGATCGATCTATGGATGGAAACCCCGTTCAGCGTGGCTGAAATCAAGGTCGGTCTCGAGGCGCGCTCGGTGGAAACTTCCAAGTTCAAGGGCTATGAAGACAAGTACGCGATTGCCGGTACCTACTGGCCGCCGCAATTTGTGATCATGGAAGGTGATTCCCTGAAGCCGCTGCGCATCGAGTCGACACGCGGCATGGTGGTCGGCACTCAGGAATACCACCCCGAACCCCGTGTAGCCGCCATCGTTTCCTCACACTACAACCCCGAGTTTTTCGTTAACGCCAAGGAAACCGGCAAGGTTCTGGTGGTGAACTACAAAGATCTGCAAAACCTGAAGATCACCAGCATTAACGTCGCACCATTCCTCCACGACGGCGGCATGGACTCGACCGGGCGCTACTTCATGACTGCAGCGAATGCCTCAAACAAGATCGGCGTGATTGATACCAAGGAAGACAAGCTGGCGGCACTGATCGATGTCGGCAAGGTGCCCCACCCCGGACGCGGTGCCAATTTCAAGCATCCGAAGTTCGGCCCGGTCTGGGCCACCAGCGACCTCGGTGACGAAGGCATCAGCCTGATTGGCACCGATCCGGTGAAGCACAAGAATCAGGCCTGGAAAGTGGTGCAAACGCTGAAGGGCCAGGGTGGCGGCTCGCTGTTCATCAAGACCCATCCAAAGTCGAACAATCTGTGGGTCGATACGCCGCTGAATCCTGATGCCAAGATCAGCCAGTCGATCGCCGTGTTCAACATCAAGCACCTGAACGAAGGCTATGAAGTTCTGCCGATCGGCGAGTGGTCGGGCATCAAGGATGACGGCGCCCGACGCATTGTCCAGCCCGAATACAACAAGGCCGGCGACGAAGTCTGGTTCTCGGTCTGGAGTGCCAAGGACAAGATCTCCGCCATCGTGGTTGTTGATGACAAGACACGCGCGCTAAAGGCCGTGATCAAGGATCCGAGGTTGATCACACCCACCGGCAAGTTCAACGTGAACAATACCCAGCACGACGTGTATTGATTCACCGGTCGTTGCTGCAAAACAAACGGGGGCGCAAGCCCCCGTTTGTTTTTCCCGGCGAGTAGTAAGGTCAGGAACTACAAAACGCCATCAGTCAGCAAGCTTCTGCAAGGGGTCGACGTCCGCATTGAGCGCGTAGTCGGCCATCGCCGCCAATACCGGCTCGGCTTCTCCGACCGGAGGTGCCAGTGAAATCACCAGGCCCTGATGGCGATCCATGGCATTGGCCGCCATTTGCGGAAGATCCTTTTTGACATGGCTGCCCGCCGCCATGAATATCGGCACCACCACGATTTCCGTCGCGCCCTGATGAACCAGGCAATCCACGCCTTCGTCAAAACTCGGTCGCATGAGTTCGAGAAAACCGGGCTCGACCAGCGTTTCCGGCTGGCGCGCCAGAATGGCGTCACGAATGCGATGAAACGGCTGCGCCCACTCGGGGTTGCGTGCGCCATGGCCAAAAAGAAGTATGGCTTTCAATGTGTTTCCCTTTCCCGCCAGATATTGCGGCAACCCGTCTCTTTAACCAGTAGCGTCGCCAACCAGCCGCCTACCGCGGCAGCCGTCATCAGCACCATGCCGCTGCGCCATTCCGTCTCCGAATAAATGCGCACGCCCGCCTCGATTTTGCCATCCCAGGTGCGTTCCATCAGCCAGCCGACCATGGGCTGCAAAATGGCCGGTCCGAGAAAGACACCCACATTCACCACGCTGGTCGCCATGCCTGACAGTTGCGGCGGATTCACCTCCTTGGCACTGGCCCACGACAACGTGAACCCGGCAGAGGCGAGGCCCATGACACTGCATAGCGAATACGTCGCCCACAAGGGTAAATGACTGTCCGCCTGCCAGGTTGCCCACACCCAGGTCCCCCAGCCGAGCACATGCAAGCCCGACACCGCCAGAGCGACCGCCTTGCGTCGTCCAATGGCATCGGATACCCGACCCCATAGGGCCGAGCCGAAGGCGAAGCCAAGAAAGTAAATGCTCACATGGCTCGAGGCGGTGGCCCGCGTCATACCGTGCATCTGGGTCAGATAGGGCACCGCCCACAAACCGGCGAAGGCAAAGAAGGCGCCGGACAAGCCTGCATTGGCGAAAAATCCAGGCCAGGTCGCACGATTCTTCAGCACCGTGAATAAACCACTCAGCCAGGCTGTGCGGTCCACCTTGCCGGCGGGTGTGTCGATCACCCAGACGCGACTGGCAAACGCCAGCACAAACGACAGCACCCCAACCACCACGAACACCTGACGCCATCCCGCCGCCTGGGTCGCCCACGCCAGTGGCGCGCCCGCAAGAATGGATCCGAGGTTGCCGAGCAGCATGCACACCCCGACCAGGGTGGCGAAGCGGCGCTCTTCGAAACCCAGCGCAATCAGTTTGAGCATGGCGATGAACGTCACCGAAACACCCAGGCCCACCAGCGTTCGGCCGGCAAAAGCCAGTTCGAATGTCGGCGCAAGGCCGAACAGAATGGCCCCGACACCCGCGACCAGACCGCCCCAGAACAGGATACGGCGCGGACCCAGGGTGTCGGCCAGGACCCCGGTGGGAATCTGCATCAGGGTGTACACATAGAAATAGGTTGCGGCCAGCGTGCCAAGCTGAGCCCCGCCGATGGCAAACGTCGCCTGCAGATCACCCGAGATCGCCGCTGGCGCGACGCGATGAAAAAAAGACAACATATAGGCGAGTACTGCGGCGCCCAGTCCGAGCAAAACCGTCGGGCGCGCACTCATATCATCACCGCCTGGATATCCATGTAGCGATCAAGGACGGAGCAACGCCTTGTGGTTCGAGTCTTCATTCGCCGACATTACCAGAAAGGTCTCGTCGAAACACCGACACGAGATTCATGGAGCGCGCAACAACGATTAAACTCTGTTTCCGTATACCCTCTTCGGCGCCAACCCAACCCATGCTCGACATCTCGACTGCAGCTTTCTGGATCGCGGTACTGCAAATCATACTGATCGACATTCTGCTCGGCGGCGACAATGCCGTGGTGATTGCACTGGCCTGCCGCAAACTGCCGGAAGAGCAGCGCAAGAAGGGCATATTCTGGGGCGTCGCCGGTGCCATCGGACTGCGTATCGTGCTGATTTTCTTTGCGCTGCAACTGCTCGCGGTACCCTGGCTCAAAATCATCGGTGCGCTGCTGCTGTTCTGGATCGGTGTCAAGCTACTGTTGCCGGAAGATGACGGCCATGGCGACATCGCCGCTTCGAGCTCACTTGCGGGTGCGATCAAGACCATCATCGTCGCCGATGCCGTGATGAGCCTGGACAATGTCATCGCCGTGGCCGGCGCAGCCAACGGCAGCATGGTGCTGGTGACCTTCGGCATTCTGATCTCCATCCCCATCGTGGTCTGGGGCAGCCAGCTGGTACTGAAATTGATGGATCACTACCCTATCGTCATCACCGCCGGCGGCGCGTTGCTGGGCTGGATCGGCGGCGGCATGATCGTCAGCGACCCCGCCCTGCCGGCCGATCTGCTGGCGCCGATTCCCTACGTCACTACCCTGGCGGCACTACTTGGCGCGGCGCTGGTGATCGTCATCGGCAAATGGCTGGCCGCACGCGCCAAACCCCGAGCCGCGGTGGAATTGACGAAAACCGACTAAAAAAAGGACGCAACATGACGACACAGAAATGGCTGCTCCCCATCGACGGTTCCGAAACCGCCCTTCACGCAGTGGCCTGGGCCATCGCGCACGCGACCGAACTGCGCGAATCACCACAGATTCTCCTGATCAATGTACAAGCCACGCTGCCCAAGGACATCGGCCGCTTCATCAACGTCGAAACACTCCGTGAATTTCATCTTGATACCGG
>JAIPCS010000001.1 GCA_021738105.1 Sulfuritalea sp. | reverse complement strand
CTTTGCTACAGATTTTATCGGTCACCCTTTTCGAGAAGATGCCCTTGCAGCAAGCCTTTCCAGCCAGCGAGTACATTCCTCCAGAGGGCATGCCGTGCAATCAATTGAATCTATTCACGATTTAACCGGACAGTAGTGATTCAAACTCATAAAGTCCAAGCCATTCCTTGCTGCTTAGCGATTACAGTATAGGTGGCAATTTGCGTGCGAGTCATGGCTGCAATCGTTTCTGGCTGATGGTAATACGCTCGGTACCATTCTGAAGTTAGGCGAACGGTATCATCAAAACCCATCACGGCATGCCAACGCAAATGGTGAAGTGCTTTGTCGCAGTTCAGTTTCAACAGCCCGGACTCGTACGGTCCCACCGATGACTGTGAAACATCTTGCCAACGGACTTGGTCCCAGTGCAGGGCCATCTGCTGAACCAGTTCCAAAACGCTACGGTTTTGCTGTGCCTGCGGGCCGAAATTGAACGGCTCCGCATGCAGCTCCGGTCGCTGCGTCAAGGCTATCGCCAGACACAGGTATCCGCTCAAGGGCTCGAGCACATGCTGCCAGGGACGAGTGGAATGCGGATTGCGCAACTCGACCGCGTTGTCGGTAGACCACGCTTTCACACAGTCGGGCACGATGCGATCCGCCGCCCAGTCGCCGCCACCGATTACATTGCCGGCGCGGGCCGCCGCAATGCGAACCTTGCTGGTCGACCCCGGAAAATACGACTTGATGTGCGAACGGATTGCCAACTCGGCGGCACCCTTGGAAGCGCTATAAGGGTCCGGCCCGCCCAGGGCGTCAGTCTCGCGGTAGCCCCATACCCACTCCGCGTTGTCGTAGCATTTGTCGCTCGTGATGATCACCGCCGCGCAGGGTTTGTCGAGCTTGCGCAAGCCTTCGAGCAAGTGCAGGGTGCCGAGCACGTTGGTTTGCCAGGTCTCGACCGGATCCGCGTATGAGCGCCGGACCAAGGCTTGCGCAGCAAGGTGGAACACAAAATCCGGTTGCACGGACGCGATTGCATCCTCCATGGCATTTCTGTCACGAATATCGATGCGCAGATCGATCATCCCGGTGGTCATGCCGGCTGCCACGAAATGGGATGGCGTGGTTGGTGGGTCGAGTGCAACCCCCGCAACATGGGCTCCGAGTTGATTGAGCCATGCCGTGAGCCACGCACCCTTGAAGCCGGTGTGCCCTGTGATGAGCACCGTCTTTCCCTTGAATGTATCTTCGATCAACATTTAGCATCGCCTTTGTCGCGCAACAACGTGACCAATAATTGCCGCCAGCGTGGCACCTCACTGTCCAGACAAAACAACTCCGTCTCGTGCATAGCGACGCCATGATCAATGATCGCGTTCAAAACCGCTGCCATTTCTTCTGCTGTGCTAACAAAGAAAATGCCCGACCGGCCACGCAGCGGGCTCAAATTTAAGCTGGCGCCATCCAATCCGATAATTACAGGAAGCCCAGCAAGGCTGGCGTCTACAGCTGCTGACGTAGAATTTGCGGATATTGCCAAATCGAATTCCTGCAACATCTTATTCAGGCTCTCATTCGTTTGGTCAATTTCGAGCCCAGAAAACTCGCTTAGTTTTACTGCCAAACCGGGGTGCGGTTTAAATGTAAAGATAAAATGTCTCCGCAGTAGAGCGGACACCCCTTCCAAAAGGCCTAATAGCATCTGATTTGAGCGAGGAATCATGTCGCCAAGCACGAGTACCCTTTTTTTGCATGAGCCAAGCTCGCCAGATTGCTTTAGTATCGTCTTTGCATGACCAGAGCCAACTGCAGGCAAATTAGCTATTAAACTTAGGTAACGAAGAGCCTCAACCTCAACTAGCTGCCGGGCAGAATAACCAGAAGAAAGGAAACTATTCCGTGCCATCGGTCCATTTACGGCCAACTTATCGGGCAAAGGCATCCTGCGCTTTAACTTCGAATTTATACTGCGTGAATCATCAAAGTAATAAAGATGCCAAAACGGTACGGTTGCATGCTGGACGCCAATAACTTGGCCGTGCCCATGTTTACGCCATGCGTGGAGAAACGCCCGCTCCCATCCTTGATTCTCACATAAATAAAAGCCGACTTCTTTGTGGGCAATTTTAGCAAGTGCAGCGTCAAAAAGTTCATGCTGCAAACAACTTAACACCGCCGTAGCTCCTGTGACAGAGCACAACCAATCATTTCTCAATAGCGGCCAGAGGCACGCGTTTGATTTTGAAGGGTAGAATCGAACGCCGATGTCACGTATGCGCCAAGCCAACAATAGTAACGATATCCAACGCCGCAATGCGGAAAAGACTAGCCCCAGTGTCAAATGCCCATCCAAAAACTCGTGCTTCTCCGAATTTTCTGAATCTTTATTAAACAACTCCAACAGTTGCGCCCCTGCTTTCACATCTGGTGCTGCGGGGCTAACCAGGAAGTGCTGCAACCATGTAACACTCTGGCCGAGCTCACTTATTAGCTTTGGCAATTGTCCCCACTGGTGAGATTGGAACTTACCTGCTCGGGCGGCAACCAGATCCAAATGGATTAAGTACGAGCAAATAAGAATAGAGGGCTCCACTAATTTCGATCTGGCGTTTTCGCTAGTCCGAAGGGACCAGCGGGAGTAGCAATGGACTAGCAGAACAATAACCCCTCGTATCGGATGAGGAAGCATTCGAAAGAGATCTCGCGCAGACCAGGAATTACGCCTCTTCGCTCCTTTATCCCAGCGGAAGTCAATATCAACTGCCTTGCAAATTCCTCCAATTACGGATGCCAGATCAGAATTAGAAGACAAAAAAACAACCTTCAGTGGCCTTTTTTCAAGGAGTATTTCCTCTAAGGCCATCACACGCAGGCAATCGTAAATTTGCGGGGACTTAAATGGGCTTTTTTCAGCTAATTTTGTCATCCACCAAAAACTAAAGTCGCCGCCAAAGCTAAGATGATCAATTATGCTCTGTTCGTGCAGAACTGCCAGACCAAGATCGTGAATGAATTCAACATACTTACTTCGAAATCTCTCCGCATGCGTTTCCAAATATCGCGGAATAGACGAAAGCGAATCGGTACTAATGTAGCTATCCCATACGAATACATCGCTCCCGCCATTAATCGGCACGTTATAGCTGTCGCAAACAATCACTAAAACTGCCCTTATGGATGAACGCCGAACTTAGCTTCAATATCGCCGGGTAAACTCAAATCAAGCTGTATGGAAGCTCTATCGGTTAAATGCCTTTTTCTAACCGAAAACGCGGAGAAACAAACCTCGTCATATGGTGTTACTGCGGTAGGCGATGGAGCGCCAAAATATCCGAATGCAGAAATGGTAGAGGGGTTCAATTGGATTAGTTTTGATGCCAATTCCGCTGCATTCAATACCACATAAGATGCGCGCTCTCCCTCCATTGCTCCATCGAAATTTATAAATTGGTAGGATCGCTTAATATCATCGCATCCCTCGCCCGCAACCAGTCTAAATGTCGCTACAAGCGCTCCCCCGGGGGCGACGTGCTTCCAGGCTGCGCGGAGCATGTCGGTGAACCTGACGTTCCAATCAAAGCAGCTTAGTGAAAAAACCAAGTCGAAGTGCCTCCCTTTAAGAAGTAGCCGATGTAGATCAAGGAAATCCCCACAATAGATTTCCGCACTAGGATTCAATTCCTGCGCGGACATTGCTGCGAGCGAATTTATTTCAATACCTGTGTATTGTTCGACTGAGAATCGATCCCGCAGTGCCAGGCCCAATCCGCCACACCCACAACCGATATCCAAGACTGTGTCGCTTTTTGCAGGACTAAGCCTCTCTACAATTAGGCGCTCAGATTGGTAGAACTGCTCCCAGCGTACCCGATGATGCTTGAAATAATTAGCTATCCGATCTGTCTGATACTCGATGCTCTTCGTCATGACTTAGGTACTTGATTTAAATAGGCAGCAAAGTATTTAGTTGTACAGGTTCCAGAATTCATCAGTAACGATATGCTGTTCTACTAGTTCAATATCATTTGGGCTGTCAACGGAATAGGATTTCAAGAACGGGTACGGCGCTATGTATTGCCGGAACGGCATATCCAGTATCCGGTTACTGTCGCAGGCCTCCAGCTGCTCGAGCCGTGTTTCGGGATGGATAGAGAAAGCCTTGAGGTACTTCCAGCGAAAGGCAAAAATACCGTAGATCCGTCGCGCCATGTGCGCGGGTGTGAAGCTGCCCTTGCAGTACGGTACGGGAGCCCGCGACGTATACAGCACCTCGCCCGCGTCGTTGTGAATGATCTTGACCGTGTCCGGATTGCGCCAGATGGATTCCTCGGTGATTTGCATCGCGAGAACCGTGCAGGGAATTGATGGGTCCGCCCGCAGGGGCGCAACCACGGCGTCCATCATGTCCGGGCGCATCATAGGCTCGTCGCCCTGCACGCAGACGACGATATCGTCATCGGCAACCCCTCCCTCCAGGCGCTCGGCCGCCTCCGCAACCCGGTCCAGCGCCCGGGTGTGGTGTGCGCCGGTCATGATCACGGGGAAGCCCTTGTCGTTTGCGAACTGCTCGATCTCGCTATCGCAGGTGGCCAGCACCAACTGGTCCCAACTCTGGTACATCCCGGCTCGCAGCATCACGTGTTCCAGCATCGGACGGCCGTGAATCGGGTACAGGGGCTTGCCGGGGAAACGCGAGGCCGCCATGCGGGCGGGGACAATGCCTATGGTTTTCATCTTCGCCTTTGTCAAATATGAAAGTGGGTGGAGGGATCAGTATCCCGAATAAGTCGGCGCTGGCGACACGGCGGCATAGCCGCTCGAAAGGCAGAAAGACTTCGCCATCACGGCCGCCGCCAGAACCCGCGCAGAAGGTCTCCATATAATTTCTCGTCAATGCACTCCTGCATCGCCGCGAGAATTTCATCCGGCAGATCCGACCCGTTCTCTTTCAGGATCGTGTCGCAGTCGAGACCGTTCGTCTGCAACTGTACTTTTTCGAAACCGTTCCGCTCGTGCAGCATTGCGTAGGCACCGGTTGAGTAGAGCACGATGTGCTGCTCCCCCATGAGGATTCGCTTCGGGTCCATTCCCGTCTTGCGGGCGACATCCACCAGCAGGCACTGCCCGTGGGGCACCTCCGATACAAAAAGCCCGCCTGGAACAAGGAGCTCATGGACCCGTCTCAAAAAAGCACCGGGGTCCACCACGTGTTCCACCACGCCCCACGCCATGATGATGTCGAAACGGTGGTCCGTCGTATAGCCGTCCAGGGAGCCGTGGAATACTTCTTCGTGGCCGCGTCCGCGCAGCCATTCCACTGCAACCGGATTCATCTCGATCACATGGCAAAGCCAGCCCTCGTCCCGGAACACGTCCGGAACCTCGCCTATGCCGGCGCCTATGTCCAGCACGCGACCCCGCCCCTTCCCTCCCCAGCGGGCAACGGTCTGGGCAAACTTGCGGCGGCCGATCAATTGCTTGCGCTGCTCGAATACGGGAAGCATGGAGCGTCCGTACATTTCGCTGTAGTACGCGTCGCTGTACAACTCCTCGATACAGGCGTCCGACAGGCGGGGACTGACGTAAAGGGTTTTGCATTCCGCACAGGTCCGGTGCCAGAAACCGTTCAAGTTGAACGACCGCTCGATGACGGTCGAGTTGCAGTACGGGCAGGGCACCTCCAGCGTGTAGGCCGGATTCAACTCGTCGGCGCCCAGGTAGTACTTCCTGAGCATGGCCTCCCAAGCGCTTTTCAGCCCTTCGAAATCCGGCTTGATCCGGTCTGCCCTCAGTATCTGTTCCGTTGCCATTTCGTCCTTGCTCTTAGTGTTGCCCGGTCGCCGCCTCGTTTTCGGTCCAGATGCTCAGATGGCCGACGGCAGGGCGGTACGGTAGATTCCGGCCAGACGCTCATCTTCCCGGCCCAAGCGAGTGCTGTCGCCGGCTGTGGCAACGTCCACCCACCCTTTGCTCTCGTCCGCCCGATAGAACGAGTTCAGGAGCTGGATCGTCCGCAGGGTATCTTCATAGGAAACTGGGAATTTCTGCTCCCCCTTGAAGTGCGCGAGGATTTCCTCGTAGATCTTCACGTGACCGTGGCCGTAGACATTCCCCGAAAAGTCCTCCGAGTTTGCCGCGCAAGCCGCCGGATCGGGCGAGTAAATCTGCAACTCGTTCACCGCAATGCCGCCGATCTGCGCCAGTCCGTTCTCGCAAACCAACGACAGGCTCGCCTCGTAGTCTATCGGGCGGGCGGCGGTGGTAACCTCGAGCGCGCCGATCGCGCCGCTTTCGAACTCGATCGCCGCGGTGGCGGTATCCTCGACCTCGATATCGGCGCCAAGTGTCCGGTGCGTACTGCAAACCCGGCTGACCTCGCCACCCAGGCGCCGCAGCAAGTCGATATGGTGTATCCCCTGATTGGTCAGGCATCCGCCATCCATGGCAAAGGTGCCGCGCCACGGCGCCAGGTCATAGTAACGCTGGGGACGGCACCAGCGGACGCGCACCGCCACCGAGCGCAGCTTGCCGAGTTCGCCCTCGGTCAGCCCCTGCAGCACCCGCTTCACTGCAATGTTGTGCCGGTTCTGGAACACGGCGAATACCTCCACGCCGGCGGCTGCCGCCCTAGCATAGGCGTCCGCCACCTGCGAAGGTTTCATGAAGGTCGGCTTCTCGACGATGATGTTCTTCCGGTATCTCGCCATGATATCCAGCGCATGCTCATGGTGCATGCCCGAGGGCGTGACAATGGCGACCGTATTGATCTGGGGATTCTCCAGCAGCATGCGGTGATAGTTGTCATAGGCTCTGGCGCCGAACTGATCGCGATATACATTGGCCTTTTCGATCACCAGATCACAGACCGCCACCAGCTCGACACCTTCGGTTTCCGCAATCGATCGGCAGTGATGACCCGAAACACGACCGCAGCCGATAACCGCCACCTTGACCAAACTATCCTTCATCATCTGCTCTCCACAACTGCCTGCCTGATTAAACCGGCCACCACTTCCATGACCGGTCGGGGTGCCACCGAGAACCTGCTGTAGCCTGCCAAGCTGGGGGTATCGAATGCGGCACGGTAATACACTCTCGATGACAGTGCTGCATGAATTGCCTGCGAGTTCGCGCCGAATGCGACATGCAGGAAATTGCCCGCCGTCGGCAATACGGCGAAACCGAGCGCCCGCATTTCTTCGACAAAGTAGTGTTTGCCCTCCCGGATTCTGGCCACGGACTTCAACATGTCCGCAGAGCGATCCAGCATTCCGGACATGAACTCGATGGCGACCGTGCTGACTTCGTACATCGGCCTCATCTTGTGCAACAGGGCTACCGTTTCAGGATGGGCCACTGCATAGCCGATCCTTAGCCCTGCCGCGCCCCACGCCTTGGCAAAGGTCCTCGCGACCACCAGATTCTTGGAACTCATGACCCATGGTACGGCGGTCCACTCATGGAAGGGATGATAGGCCTCGTCCAGCAGCAATACGGTTCCGGAACTCTCGCACGCCGTAAGCACATCGCGCAGGATTTCCGGCGCCAGCGTGGTACCGGTCGGGCTGTCCGGATTGGGAAAGCACAGCAACTTCGGTCTGGTTTCCCGCACGGCTGCAATGATCGACCCGGGATCGAGAAACGGCCCGGCCCCGGTTCGTGCATACTCCAGCGCCCGGACGGTCGCGCCAAACATCTGGCTGTAGACGGGGTACATGGCGAAGGTCGGCGAGGTGTGAACCACGGCGTCGCCCGCTTCGACGAAGGACTCGAACACGAGGCGGATTGCACCGTCGCTGCCTGGCGTCAGCAGCAGATGTTCCGGGCCGATGCCAAGCCACCGCGCGAGCTTGCGATAGACTTCGCCCGCTTCCGGATAGGTATTCAGGGCCCGGGCTGGCAGCGCGAGCAGAGCGCCATGCAATACGGTCTCCAGCTCCGCGTCGAGATTCTCGTTCTTGTCCAGCCACAGACGGCCGGGATTCCTCGGGGTCGAACCCAGTGCGCTGGGGCGCTGCAGGGCGGGATTCAGCAGGGAACGTCGGGGTCTTGTACTCATGCGCGCCTTCTTGTCGGATTATTCCTGACCGAGCGGTTCCTCGACCGGAATGCTGTTGTCGTCGAGTCCGGCAATCGCCGCGCGACCCATGGCCAGTATCGCCTCATGGGCACTGCCTCCGATGTGTGGCGTGGCAAGAAAATTCGGGAGCGCCAGGAGTTCTTCATCCCGCGGCGGTTCGACGGCAAACACGTCGAAAGCTGCCGCCGCCAATCGCTTCTCCAGGAGCATGCGCTTCAGCGCAAACTCGTCGACCAGCCCCCCCCGCGCAAGGTTGATCAGCACCGCGGAAGGCTTCATCAGCGAAAGCCGCCGTTCGTCGAGCATGCCGCGCGTACTCTGATCCAGCGGCACATGCAGGGTCACCAGGTCGGACTTCGCCAGGAGTTCCTCCAAAGCCACAGGCTTGACGGCGTGGGCCTCGTAAAATTCCCGATAGTCGCGAATGTCGTTGGCCAGAACCGGAGTCCCAAACGGCTTCAGTAACTGGACGAGGTCCTTGCCGACGTTTCCGCAGCCGATGATCCCGACCGTTCGCCAGGAAAGATGTCCGCCGACATGCTGGCGCCATGTTCCGGCAAGCACCTCGCGATTAGCCGCCGGGACGTGGCGCAGCATCGCGATGGCGAACGAAATCACCATTTCGGACACCGACCGCCGGTTTACGCCACCCGTCCACCCAAGCCGCTTGCCGTGCGCTCGCATCGCCGCCATGTCGATCATGTCCAGGCCGACGCCATACTTGCTGAGCACCTTGAGTTCGGGAAGTTGGCCCAGAACGTACTCGTCGATCTCTTCCAGAGCGGTGATCGCCTTGTCATGCCCCTTCAGGAATTCAACCAGGCTGTCTCCCCGAAGTTGCAGGCCGGCATCATTGAAGGTGGCGTTCGGGTAACGCGCCAGCAATTCCGCACGCAGAACCGGGTTGGCGGAAAAGGAACGGGAGCAAACCGCGACCTTGATTTCGCAACTCATACGCCCAGGCTTTCCAGAAAACTTCTACATTGGTCATCGAAGGCACCATCCGGCGGGACTTCAACGCGCTGGATGGCAGCGATCTCGCCCACCGGCAGAATTAGTCCTAGCTTGGTGCTGGTGTTCTTTTTGTCCTTCATCAGGGCGGACAAAAGCGAAGCCAGGGGAATCGGCGTGGCGGAATAGTCGCCGTAGTTCTTGCGCAGTGTGGAATGCATTCGTGCAAAGTGACTGGCCGGCAACAAGCCCCGTGCCGCGGCGACATGATTGGCCATGTCCATGCCCATGGTCACTGCGATTCCGTGCGGCACCGCGTAATCGGTGGCCGACTCGATGGCGTGGCCGAAGCTGTGCCCGTAATTGAAGATATTGCGTATCCCCTGGTCGAACTCGTCCTGCTCTATGAAACGCTGCTTGATCAGCAGCGCCGATCGGATGTACTTGCCCAGCAAGTCCCGGTCCGCAAACAGGCGATCGAAGTCGGCCGCGAGGCGGTCGAAGGAAGCGGCGCCGTCAATTGCGTGAACCTTGATGATTTCCCCGACTCCGGACCGAATTTCGCGGGAATCCAGCGTATCGAGGAATCCCGGATCGACAAATATTTCCTGCGGCGGATTGAAGGTACCGAGGATGTTCTTGGCATCGCCGAGATTGATCGAACTCTTCGACCCGATGCAGGAATCCGCCTGTGACAACAGGGTCGTGGGAACGAAGCGCCAGGGCAATCCGCGCAACAGCGTGCTGGCGATGAAGCAGGTAATGTCCTGGACGATGCCGCCGCCGATTGCCACTAGCACCTGGTTCCGCCGCACCTTGTTGCCGACCAGTTGCTCGAACACCGGAATGATGCTTTGCAGCGACTTGTTTTCTTCCTTCGCCTCGATCAGGATCAGATTGGGATGGGCGAGTATGCGTTCCAGGGGGCGGGCATAGAGGCGGGCCACGGTGGCATCGACCAGGAAATGCGGCTCTCCCTGCAACAGGCAGGCCAGATCGCGCAGGAGGTCGCCGGCGAACGACACGGCATATGGCCCTTTGTGGGACTGGATTACCAGGCCTTCAGACACGACTGAAGCCCCCGTCCACGGCAATGTTCTGGCCGGTCAGGTAGGTGTTCTCCTCGCTCGAAAGCCAAAGAACCGCCCGGGCAATTTCGTCTATCCGGCCAAGGCGTTGCGCCGGTATCGCAGGAATCAAAGCCTGGATGCCGCTGTCCCCGAGCACCCGCCGCGTCAGGTCGGTATCGATGAAGCCTGGCGCCACACAATTGGCCAGCACGCCATGGGCGGAGTACTCGGCGGCAAGCGCCACGGTCATTCCATCCAGGGCGAATTTACTGGCGGAATAGGATGCCCGGTGCGCCTTGCTGATCTTTCCCCAGATGGACGAGACATTCACTATCCGGCCCCAGCGCTTGCGGGTCATGGCCGGAAGCGCCGACCGGCACAACAGGAAAGGGGCTAATACATTCACTTGCTGGATAAGCTGGAAGTCGTCCGGATCGATTTCGGCGAATGGAGCAATCCTGTTGATGCCGGCGTTGTTAACCAATACATCGGGCTCTGCCTGCCGCAAGAATTCGGCGCAGCTGCGAACCTGTGCGAGGTCCGAGAAATCGGCCAGCACCCATTCGTCACAGGCATCCTTGCCCTCGGCACCCGGCGCGGTGCGGGTTCCCGTCACCATCGCCCCCTCGGAGCGGAACATCGCGGCGATTGCGTTTCCTATCCCCCGCGAGGCCCCTGTGACGAAAATCTTCTTGCCGGAAAAACGCATGGTCAAGGCTTTCCGCCGGCTTTCACATACCGCATCAAATAGGCACCGACAAGATGATCAAGAACCATGTGCGCATCCTCGGCAGGCCCGTATTCCTTTGGCCCGGTCGGCACGTGGATTCCCTCGATTGCCATGGTCTTCATCCTGCCGCCGTCAAAAGCGGTGATCGCCACGGTCTTGATCCCGGCCGAGTTGGCATGGTCGAATGCCCGGATCAGGTTTGGCGAATTGCCGGAGGCGGAAATGCCGACCAGTACGTCTCCCGGGCGACCCAGTACCCGCAGTTGCCGGACGAAGATCTCTTCATAGCCGAAATCGTTGCCCAAGGCCGTGAGCACCGGGACGTTGTCGGCCAGACTGATGGCGCGAAAGGGCTTCTCGTAATCGTTGGAACCGATCGCCAGATCATTCGCAAAATGGCTTGCCGTGGCGGCACTGCCGCCATTGCCGACAAAAAACACCGTAGCTCCACGCCCACGGGCGTCCAGCAGGGTCTCTATAAAGCTCGAAATTTCATTGACGTCGATGCCCTTCAATACCGATTGCAGGTACTCGATGTAGGCACCGGCGAACGCGGCCGGATCAGTGGAAAAAAAACGATCGATGTTATTCATGGATGTCCGGATCCTGGATGTTGTAGGCATCCCGCCAGGCGGGATCAGCATAATAGATCTTGAAAACCAGTTGCATGGTACGCAGCGCATCGTCCGAAGTGCCGCTTTGCACCGGCTTGTCGCTCAGAACGGAGTCGGCAAATGCGCGCATCTCCTCATCCCAGGACGGATCCCGGTTGTAGCGGGTGATGACTTCTTTCGGATCACCGCGATCATTGTCCGGATCGGCGCGCACCACGGTTAATGTTTCGGCACCGTAGCTCTTGGTCCCGGAAAGAATCCCGCCCAGAATAAGGCTGCCCCCATCCAAGTTTATGTCAAGGTGAAAGCGGTGTCGCCATTGCGTGGCGGAGGAATTTAGCATGCCGACCACACCTTCAGTGGTGCGCATCAGCGCGTAAGCATTGTCTTCGACGTCATAGCCCCAGTGGCTGTTGGTAATGAAACTATGCACCTCAGTGAAATTGCCACCCAGAAGCCGCATCAGGTCGACCATGTGTATGCCCTGGTCAAGCAGGACTCCTCCGCCGGCAATTGCACGCTTGGTGCGCCAATCCGGCTGGTTGAAGGTGATGAGCTTGGCCTTACCGTAGACACCGCGCATGTTGATGACTTTGCCGAGATCCCCGGAACGCAGGATGGCAAGGGCATCCTGCACTGACTCGTGATAGCGGTGATTGAAGCCATACATCAGCTTCAGAGCCGGGTGTTGGCGTTCATGCGCGATGACCCGTACGATATCTGCCACGCTGCGCCCGGGAGGCTTTTCGCAAAATACGTGCAAACCGCATTCCAACCCTGCGATTGTCACCTCGGCGGCAATATCGTTGGTCAGGCATACGACCAGGACATCAAGGTCGGAGCCCAACAGATGCCTGTAATCCCTGTAGTAGCGTGTTCCATCTTCAAACCTTCCTTCCCCCTCGAAGGTCTGGTCGCACACCGCAACCACCTGCATCTGCGAATGACGCCCGATGCATTCGCTGCGACGGCGGCCAACCACTCCGAACCCTGCAATACCTACTTTTAGAACGGTCATGTCTGCTTGAGTCCCTGCGCCGTCGGCAACGGGTCGACTGCCGGCCTGATCCAGATCTGGTTGAACGTGTGCTGGGCCATACCGGTATTGAACACCTCGGCGTGCCTTTTCTCCCTGAGTGCAAGTCCGGCTTGTCGCAGATACATGCTCGCATCACTGGCCTGGGCGGTGAAGCTATCGTTTATTTCGATCAAGACTCCCTGAACCTTGCTCAGCACAGGCATCCCGCCCTTGAGTATAAAGTGTTCGATGCCATCAACATCCATCTTGATATAGTCGGGTTGCGGGATCTTCAGCAGTTCGACGGCGCCACCCATGGAAAGTCCGATTGTCGGAAACTTGAAAACCTTGTGCATAGCCTGCCCGTCATGCCCAAAGTCCTGACCGAAGCTTGACAATGCCCCACCCCACTCTGTCGTTGTCATATTGAGTGTGTTGACCGCCAAAACATCGGAAAACGGCAGCGGCACCAGGGTTACCCGCTCGGTCAAGTCGTTGAGAAAGACATTACGTGCTAGCAATTCAAGGTTGAAGACCGACGGCGCAAAGGCAAACACCCGGCAGGTGCGCCGCTTTGCGGCGTAGCAGGAGTAAAGCCCCACATTCGCCCCGGCGTCCCAAACCACTGAGCCTTGTGGCATGGATTCAATCCACTCCAGCGTCTCTGGCTCCTTAGTAGAGAAGCTATCTACTCGGTAGCGGTTTAATGCGTTTGGTATTGAGAATATGAGACTCAAACCCAAGTGATTTACCTGTTGTGTTCGGCTCATCGCACTATTGAGAATTGGGAGTAAGCGTAGCGCCCCGCGCGAGTTGTTTCCATAGAAGCAACCAACCAGTTGATCAGTTGCTTGAGACTAGACTTGACAATGTTTTTCAACCTAAACCCCTAATTAACTGTTTGAATTCTGGGTCATTGCGTAAAGCAAATAGCTATTGCTAAAAGCATTTGTGAGGAAACTTGATACTGATCTAGATCTTCGTCACTACTTGTTCTGCTGCTTCTTTATCCAGCAGCCACGTACCGCCACATGACAATCGCACGGGAAGCGACATGAAATCTTCCGTTGAAGTTAATGCCAGCGCTAACATGTTGCCTTTCGCTTTACCCGTGGCTAGCAGCAACACTGATTTGGCATTGGCGATCACGGGCGGAGTAACAGTCAGTCGGTGGTAAGGCGGATTGGGGCCGATGGTGGGCACCACCAACCGACCACTTTCGCGTAGCGCTTCACCACGGGGAAACAGGGAGGCAATATGGCCATCCTCGCCGACTCCAAGAAGCAGCACATCTACTTGGTCAGGAAGTACCTCACCATAACGGCCAGCAGCGGCTACGCAATCCACATCGTCCGCTTCCATACGAAATATCGAGCAACCTGCCGGTACCGATCCTTGAAACAGGATTTGCAGTGCCATTCCGTAATTGCTTGCGGCGTTATTTGGCGAAACACAGCGTTCATCGCTAAAGTAGTAGCGTACGTCGGTTAGTCTCTGGAAGGCGTTAAGATCTGCCCAGGCCGAGTAGAGGCGCGCTGCGGTATAACCGCCGGTAAGCATTACGCTGCATCGCCCTTGTGCCCGCAGAACACCGTCGATGTTGTCCTGCAGTAGCGTGGCCGCCAACACTGGCCATTCTTTGGCTCCGAATGTGCATACTATTGGGCGCATCACAGGAACGCTAAAACCACTTGATCGACCAGACGGAGCTTGAAGTCACTCAGGTTCATACTCTGATGAAGCATTTCAGGAGCCCCTCGAGTTTTTTCGCCCAAATGTCCAGCCAGTCTCTCTTTGTAGACGCAAATTGGTCACAGAATTCGCGTCTGACTCTCTGAATATCCTCGCTGCGCCACCAACGAGCAGGATCAGCAAAGTGTTCATTTACAGTTTGCGCCGCCGACTCGGGCGTTTCGTGAAATACCCCACATCGCTTCACCTCATGAAAAAGCGAACCGGCGCCAAGGGAAAGCCTGTTAATGCAATGGGCAGGATTCCAAACAGAAACAAACGGGACATTTGCAACCAATGCCTCAAGCAAGGGCGTTGAATTATAAGCTATTACCCACAGCCGTGAATCTTTAGCGGCCTTTTTGAATGGGATTTTGCATTCTTCTAAAAGCATTTCGGGAAAGTCATGACGTACAACATCATGCTCACATTCAATGAATCAGCGAGATGCGGTCGTACATTTATACTCTGCCGCATAGATTTGGATATCATCTGGCTTGACACGCCAATGGCTCGCCAAAATGACATTGGTATCTTCCAAAGTTTCAATTCTAGAACGGCTTTATCAAGAGGACTCTTCTATAGCCAGGCGGAACTCACGTTCCCATTGGATTTTCCAGTCCGAAGAAAAGTTTGCGTATCGAGCTACAAAATTTTGTCGAGCTTGCTGGACTTCGGGTTTCGCCCACCATCCCTCGGGGTCATCGCCCAGCGCTGCAACGAAATGCGCGGCCGCCTTCCCGGAGCGGTGAAGTATTCCGACGCTTTCCAGCCCATCCATCAAAGGCTGGGCTTCGGTACGAAAAGCGTAGGTATCGATATCGTAAAAGCAAACTGTCGGGATATTTAGTGCCAGGGTTTCCAGATATCCGGTTCCAAGGTAGCTTTGCACCACCAGTCGGCTTTCGGCAAATCGTTCAAACGTGCCTACCCGGTGATTATCGAAGACGGCATCGGGGGCGGCTTTCCGCATCATGTCAGTGATACCCCAGCCATAGTCCTGGGGATAAGGGCGCACAAGCAAATTACTGCGATCAGGAAGACAGGCGAGAAATGTGCAGGTTTCCCGATGCATTGCCTGTGTCGTTCCAGGCATTGGATGAAAATGCAAGCGATAAGCTACTTTAGGAAAATCGCAGCAACTTAAAAGAACGCGTTTTCGTATCTTCTTTGGGCAATGCAGCGCAGCAGGCGAGAGCGGCTGGACTTTCGGATTGTCATCATCCCGCCAACCCCAAGAAAAAAACCGATCCGCAACCCTGATTTCAAAATCCCCAAATGGGAATATGCGATCGATACCGTACCCGCCGCCATGCTGATGGTAAAGCAAGCGCGTTCCCTCATTTCGCCATTCGGCAGCGAGCAACTTGAAGGTCAAATGGCTGTGCAGCGCATTGGCGCTATAGATCACCTTCGGCCGTGCCACTGGCAGGGCAAGTACCGCATTTCTGTATGCCATGAAGCCTTCAAGTAATGCTACAGGCAAATGGAGCGGCAGCAGCACCTTTAGAACTTCAAGGAAATTATTTGCCGAACCGGCACTGCAAGCTTGGTTCATCCGCCACTTATGGTCAAGCATTGCCGAAACCCGAATTGGATACAGCAACTCATCCCAAGCCGCCCACTTGCGCCACCCCAAAAGAACGGACGCAAATTCAGTTCGGCTGCATTTGAAGTATGGCGCCACCAGTAAGACATCTGGCCGTCCCGTTGCTAAAGAGCGTAACGCGTTGTGGGCTAGACTTGGCTGCCCTCCCCTAACGATATGAGCAGAACTGGCTGAAAACTTCCAGGATTGTGGGGAGCCGCCCGCCAGCAATTCAGTAACGGCCTGAGATAAATGATCATGCAAACCAGACTGCTGCTCTCCAATGGACAGATATGCTGCCAAATCAGCACATACCGGTATTGCAGTGCTAAGTTTGATTGAATCTCTGGCAGCCAAACTCTCCGCCATAGCGGAATACGTCAGGTGGGCAAATAACTCTAGCCAATCTCCAGCAATTATGTCGTAGTACCGCTCCGGTCTTTCCCAACGGTGATAACCATCTAACAATCGCTTGAGTTCTGCCAAGAGGTGCCCGCGACAGTTAACAATCACCCCGAGCCCTGAAGTAACCGATTCCTTGTTCCAATTGACCATGGCTGGTGAACTATCTTCCGGGACACGCGACGAGGGTATGCCCGGCTATGGCCGCCCGTCGCAGTATGTCAATCGACTTTCTTATCTGGAACGATCCCGCTTTTGGCACAAACTCAATTTTTGCGCCACGGCCCAACAGACTCACTTAAAAGCTTTGAGCAACACAAAAGAATAGTGATCAGGATGCCTTGCCTGTTTTTCGTAATTGAGCAAAGGAATCGATTGCTGAATGCACCATTCAACAATAGATTTTTTTATCATCGGCAGGGCGTCAACACGGGATAAGAATCTGGAAAAATGGGCAAGTTCACGAATAAAGAGACGAAAACCCGTATCCCACATCTGCAGAATATGGCGATTCACTGCGTATCCGACTACTTGTACATCACTGAACCCCATCTTGACAAACATAGCACTCCATTCCTCCGTGCTAAGGTAGCGGGGGTGATAGGCAGGTTCACCGCGGGTCATTTTCCATAAATGCAGTTTTTTTTGCTCATCTGTTTCCCTCGTATATTGGGAATAATAATAGAAATTATCCAGCATAAACGGTAACGGGAGTTGGGTCACGATGAACCCACCCGGCTTAAGTACTCGATAAACATTTGAAAGAGCCAGTTCCACATCATCGAAGTTCTTAATCACATTGCTCCACGCGGAACCTATCGTGCCGGACGGAATGGTGCTCAACAAGACACCATCATCAATCCTGGTCGTTTTGTAGGCGCCAGATTCTGCCGCTTTCAATACAAGGTTTTCTTTTATATCGATGCCAATATCAAATGAGCGCGGCGGGTGTTCCTTCACATAACGACTGAAGGTACCGACGTCACAGTGATCAAATAAATCTTTCCCCTCAGTCTTCATGCCAGTGGCTATGTCAAAATTCTCGTCATATTTTGTGCCCATGAAAATCGAGGAGAAGACCCCATCGCCACATCCAATATCAATTGAAGGGCCGGGGAAATCGATCTTCGAAAGTTGCGTTCCAACCACCGCATCCCACAATCCCGCTAAAGGACGCAGCCAGAAATAGCTCAAATACTGCTCCAATAGCGGATATTCCGCCAGAACGCGACTGTCAAGGTTGCTCTCTCCCGATAGTTCTGTTTTCATTTGCACATATAGATCGCAAAGACTGCGCCAAACAGAGGCTCTCTCGTCGTCAGTAAAATCCCCAATTGTGGCTGCGCTGACCGGATACCCACATTTTTTGCAAAAGCTTCTTGCCGACTCATTTTCCAGCCCGCAATAGCTGCACTTACTTATCGTCGGTGCCATAGTGGCCGTAATTTTTATATCGTTTTTGAAAAGACGTACCCACAATATCGGGGTACCGTCTCCCCGCAATGCAGGCGCACCACTTTTTGCACTGCGAATTGAGCAGGTGCAATAGCAAGATAGTCGTGAAAGAACATATAACCAGAGCCCACAGCAGATATCTGCCGCTTCAAAGGCCATGCAAACAAATCCACCTCGATCAAAATGACCGTCCGGCGGCAGACACGCATTATCTCATGCAAGGCCGCAGCAACTATTTCGTGGGGCATGTGACTGACCGAAACTATCGTATAGACAACATCGAAGCTATTGTCCGGGAATGGCATCTGAACCGCATTCGCCTCAAGCATCGCCATGTTTGGGGCCAGATCCAACCGTTTCAGACCGAATTCGATACTTTCACGGTTCAGGTCAGTGCCGACGAACCTTTTCTCGGGGAAACGCCATGCAAGCATATTGGTCCGATTACCGTAATAGCATCCGACTTCGAGGAAACTTTCGGCCTCTCTTTCGTTCCCCAGCAAATTGACAATTTCTTCAAAAAACATGCCGTAATAAGGGTCTTGTTTTTCTAGGTCGGCATTATTCCTAAAGTCCAGCTCAAGGCGGGCGGGCCAGAAGACATCCTGCTGCACCGAGCGGACTAGAAAAGTCTTGCGCCCAAACAGGTACAAACAGAACAACTCGAGTACGTTCCTGACGTACCTCGCACCAGCAATCATTGTTTGGCCACCATTCACTTCGCTATTAGCGGATCACATCGCGCACTCTTTACAACACACACGTTTGTAATTCGTTGCGATCAAAGAAATTACATTAAGGTTGATTGTCGCGATTCAGATTTGGGGCCGTCCCCTCTCGTACTCGATCAACTGGTCCATGTGTTTGTAGACCTTGGCAAAACCTTCGATCATCATGTCCATATCTGCCGAAGTGAGTGGTGGGCGCACGTTCTCGGTGGAGAAGCTGTACTTCATGTGGTGCCTCACATTCGGCATGCTATCCAAGGTGTAGTCAGGTTTGCCGTCGTACAGTGGGCACTTGAAAGGACAGCCCTTGTCACCAAAGGCGATCTGTTGTTGATAAATCGGGGAAAGATTAAGTGGTGTGTAGCCCGCGTACCAATCCAATCCTTCCGCATTAAGCGCCTCGACAATCGTATGGGCACTCACTGGTACCTCGTTGGGCACAATCCGAATCGCATAGCGATAGAACGTGTGATCGCATCCTTCTTTCTTGCCGGGAGGAATCAACCCTTTGAATTCCCTGATCCCCGTAGTCAGACAGCGCTCTAACTCGTTACGCCGTTCTTGAAGAGACGCCAGTTTATCCAACTGGGTCATCGAGATAGCCGCTTCGATTTCGTTCATCCGGTAGTTCCAGCCGATCATATTCACGAGCGACTTCACAGGCATGCCAGTGGCGATGACCGCTTCGCCATGATTCCGGATAAGTTGCAAACGTTGTGCATACTCGTCATCGTCGGTGAAGATCATCCCACCTTCCCCGGTTTGAATGAGCTTGTGGCAATTGAGGCTATGAACTCCCATATGGGCAATGGCACCAGTCTGCCTTCCCTTGTATGTTGCGCCGAGTGATTGGGCCGCATCCTCGATGACCACCAGTTTGTGTTTCTTTGCCAAGCTCATGATGCCGTCCATGTCGGCTGGATGGCCGTAAATATGCACGACGATAATTGCCTTGGTGCGTTGGGTGATCTTCTTTTCAACCGCTTCCGGCAACAAACAGAATGTCTCAGGATCGATATCCGCGAAAATCGGCACCGCATTATTCACCACAATGGCGGCTGCGGTGGCGGTCATCGTCCACGGCGAGGTGATTACCTCGTCGCCGGGACCCACTCCCGCCGCTCCCACAGCCGCAAAAAGGCCAGATGTCGCACTATTGACCGAGACAACATGCTTAGCGCCAAAGTAGGATGCCCACTTTGCTTCGGCAGCTTTTACATACTTTCCACCAAGAAAGTACTCGTTATTACTTCCTTCGAAATCGGAAAGAATTCCCTCTTTCATCACCTCAACTACAAGGTCAAGGTCCCGGCTATCAGTGGTGATATGCGGGGGATAGCGCTTTGTGCGGATCGGCTTCCCGCCAAATAGTGCTAACGTCATTTATCACTCCAGGTTAAATCGGCATTCAATAGGTCATCCTTCCCGGTCAGGTTTCCAGGACTGCGGATGAGTGCGTCAATCACGCCGGAAATCATGCGGAAGGCCGACAGATTATTCATGCTTGCTTCGATTTTGGCCAATAGCAATTACATTTTTGCCAGAGCCAGAACTAACTCTGAAACACGTTGAGTTGCGCCCGGGAGGTGTCCAAGCTTCGATTGACGGGCCATCCATTCGGTACGGAATTCACGGCTAGAAATCAGGCGGCATATCGCCTTCCGTGCCGCCTCCTTCTCGACAATTGAAGGAATTACTCCAATATCCACAGGGAAACACTTGTTGAATACCTTCGCCCCGATCTCAATTGAAACCGTCACTTTCCCCAGCAGTATCGACTCGACCAGTAACACGGAGGACATGCCCACCACGATATCGGATGCCAAAATCACCCTTTTTGCAGGATGTTCCGTGCCGACAATCCTGACCACTACCCGGTCTGAAACACGCTGAATGGCTCCCAGGTCAAAATCTTCGTCTACATTCTGTGGATGCTTCTTGACAATCAGGTTGGGCAGTTCTGGCAACTCTTCGATAATGTCTAGAAGATCATTCAGGCTAGTTCGTTCATCATATCCATATTCATCTCTCCAGTGGTTTCGGAGTGATTCTGCCACGAAAACCAGGGTGGGCCGCCCGTTATCCATCCCGAGATCACGCTTCAACGCCAATGCTGCGTCAACCTCTGCTTGCATTGATCCGGCTAGCGCGTCGAACGCAGGCTGCCCGGTTATCGCAAGACGCGCCGAGGGGAATCCCTCCTCGACCATACCCCGCCTTGCGATCTCATCCATGACACAACACATGTCAGGCAGGAACGCCAGATCAGATGTGCCTGGGGAACTGAATCGTTTGGCATAGTTTTGCCATTGATCGAGCACCGCAACCGATGCTATCCCCTTGGCGCGTGCCCATCGCCACAGGTTTTTCTCGGTCATATCCAGTATGGGGAGACTGGTTGCCGAGGTAAAAACAAGGTCAGGATCCGTTGCACCCCACTCTCTGCTCAGCAATGGCTCAATGTGGCGGCTATCGCCCTCTTGAAGGTGCGCGGGAACAAGCCCGTGCCCCACAAAAACCTGTTCTCCAACGTCCTTGGCTGTGACGAAAACCTCGGCACCCCTGGTCCGGAGATCTTTGATCACTGGTGCGATTGCCTGCGCACCACCAGCCTCACGCGCGAAGGCCAAGATCCTGGGCCCCTGTTTTCGCGTCGCACTCACCACGAGGCCCCTTGCTCTGCAAGCTCCAGATTGCGAAGCGCGCTCTCGCCATCGGAAACATCGGTCCAGGTTCCGTCGTGAAGGCTCCGTATCATTCGTTTAAGACCAGTTTGCATCGACGCGCCCATTTCGGTACGCCCACTCCGGTCCGCTTTCAACTCGGAAAACCCCTCGTAATGACCATAAGGAACCACTCGGAAGACATCGAAGCGATCGCCACTTTCCGTGATGCGGACACGGCCTCGCGTGCCTAGAATATCCACTTCAAAAAGGCTGTAGGAATACTCACTTCCATCGATTCCCTGGATGACTGCCGTTACGCCGCCAGGATAGATCAGAGCGATATCGGAAGAGCTATCGCACGGATAGGAACCCTTTTGAATGGAGGACACCGGACGGGCCGATTCTGGTTCTCCAACGAGAAGACGTATGGTGTCTATCATTGTGGTGCCGATATGCACCAACCCTTTCACATAATAGCCATGGACTGCGGTAACGCCGCCAATCAGACCTTGCCGTATCTCGGCCGCGAGTGCGGTATGTAACGGCTCCCAGCGTCGCTGATAGCTTACTCGGAGGCCGGTCCTCTTTTCGCGTGCCAGAGCGACCATAGCAGTGCCCTCTGCAGAGGTAGAAGCGAGTGGCTTTTCAGCCCAAACAATACGTGTCTTACCTGCGTGTAGAAAATCCGTGGCGATGGCGTGATGCATTTTGTCTGGAACACATACGGAAACAAGGTCATATTCGTCTCCGGCATACAGGGCCTCCAAATCCTCACATACACGCCCCGCTCCCCAATACTTGGCAAATGCTCGGGCGCGGACGACATCGACATCAAAAACGGCAGCAATCTTTATTCCGCACGCACGATATGCTCCAGCATGAGAGTAAATACCTTTGTCATTACTTTTTTCATCGTAACCACCAGCAATATCACCGCAACCGATGATGGCTGCCTTCAGCACGCTTCACCATTTTTCACATAGGCCGCCGATTTCTGCTCGCAGGCGGCGTTAAGTTTTGCCCATGCGGGATTGCAATCTATCAATTCAATCAGTTCTCGCGTTGAAAAATCCGATCGTCCATCGAATGATTCGTAGATCTTTCTGCATAGCTCCATATCTTCTGGATAATCGATAGTCAGCCTTATTTCAGGTCGGTTGTAATAGCTTCCGGGCAAGGCCCTCAGGTTAAAAATCGGGTAGCGCACGCTGTTGTTCCATATATAACGAGGAGTATCTTCCCGTTCGTCGGACCGGGTCGCATGGCATGCCGACTCGGCCAAAGCAGAGGCTAGGATGACATGAGCATCAATCCCTTCTGGAAACGTAAGCTCCATATCGTTCGCAGCGTAGCTATAGCCGCCCCATACGAGAGTATGCACGAGGAGGTCTACAAGGTCCGGATCATAAAAGGGGCAATCAGCACCAGACTGCACGACCAAATCCGCCCTGCTTTGAAGCGCCGCACCATGCACTCGCCCCAACACATCGTCTTCGCTACCCCGGAAAACAGGTATCCCTCTTTCCCGGCATAGCGCCTCGATCTTGTCATCTGCTGCGTTGGTTGAAGTAGCTACCATCACCTCATCCACCGATTTGGCGAGTTTCAAGCGGGCCACCACTCGCTCAAGCAATGACGTCCCCGCAACATCCATAAGAGTTTTTTCTGGCAACCGGATGGAGCCCATCCGGGCTTCAATGATTGCGACAACTCGTTCTCTCATTGATGCGGTTCCATAGTTCGACTAATTGTCCAATATGCCTGCTGCCTGCCAAACGCGGCGTGCTGCGAGCCATCCCGCCACTACTTGCCAACCTCTTGGGCACGGTTGAGATAATTTTCAATAACAATGTTGCGGCCATCGACAATCGCGGTCTCGTCCGGCACGGCCTTCCGCGGGTAATAGCAGTTCCGGCAAACAGCAAGCTCCTTGAATCCATCGTGACGACTATGGGTTTCCCTGACCCTGTTCATCGCCTCTCCATGCCAAATATCATGAATGGACTGCTGATAAGCATCGCCCACCGAGTGCTTAGTATCCTCGTCATTGCTGCACATCATGACCCTGCCGTCACTGCCGACCACCAGGCGCTGGTATAGCTGCGGGCAAGCAAAGTTTTCGTCATAGACGATCTGGGTGTCGTTGTGCAGATAGTCGATCAAGGGGTTATAGGCAATCAGGTCAGTATAGGGCTGCAGCGCGTTGTAGTACTCCGTCGGATTCTCGCGGATGGCAGGCCAGATGCCCTGTACCTTGATCACCGGCTTGTGGGTTCCCAGTTGATCCTTGAGAGCCTTGATTTCCTTGAGCCGGCCCAATGTGCCCTCCCACGTCAGAGGATGCCGAATGCGGTTATAGGTCTCGCCCGTTCCATCGATGGATATGGTGATCCAGTCGATTCCCGCAGCGACCGCCTTGCGTAGATACTCGCCTGTGAACTTCTTGCCGTGCGTCAGCGTGGAAACCTCGCAGATGCCCTTCTGTTTTGCATAGGCGATGGCTTCGATGAAATCCCTGTTAAGGGTCGATTCACCGCGCAAGCTGAGGCGGATCGCGAACACCTTGCCAGCCACTTCATCGATGATTCTTTTGTAGAGGTCAAACTCCATGTACTTGCGATCGACCTTGCTGAGAAATTCTTCAGTAATCGTGTAGCACATGGGGCAATGCAGGTTGCACTTCGAAGACAGTTCGAGGTCAACCAGCAAAGGGTAATCACGCAGTTCGCGGTTCTTGGCGAGTTCCACCCATAGCCGGCGATACTCGGAGTATTCATGCTCCCAACCCCGCGCCAGCTTCTCACTGAAGGCAGCGGTGCGTTCGGGCGTGTCCAGGTCGAAATGGCCCTTGTTGATGGGAATGTAGCGTTCCTCTACACTTCCCACCGTGGTTGCTGGCACGGAAACCACAGGAATCGAACCAAGTTTGCTGGTCATTGAGATACCTCGATCAAAACGTGGACATATTCGCGACCCCCATAGGCCGCATCGCGTTCCACTACAGAATAGACAACTGAATGGCCTTGCTTTGCCAGATAGGCGAGAAGCACCTGTGCGTTTGGAAGAATTTCCTCACCGTAAAACGGTCGCTTATAAGGAAACGACTGACCTAAATATACCCAGCGAGAACTGAAGCGGGCCAAGCCCGCGAGATAGTCGGGCAGGTTGTCGAGGACGTACCAAAGTACGTCCTTGCTAACCACCGCGTCAAAACGCTCTTCAAGCCTCAAATTTTCCAGGGTGCCGGAAACAAACTCGATATCCGGAAACATCTCTGCAGCGCGTGCCACTGCGGTTTCGGATATATCAAGCCCAACGACGCGCTTCAACTCGGGAATTTCCTTCCGCAGTCGTTCAGCCATATAGCCCACGCCACACCCGACATCGAGCAGACTGCGGATGCCGCGACGCTTCAGGATAGCTACGGTGAGGTCGCTGAAGATTGCACTCACCGTTTCATCTTGATGCCAAGGAATTTCAACAGCATTGCGGTACATATCTTCAAACCGCCCGATGTATTTGCCGTCCCGGATCACGTAATCCTGATAGCGGGTACTGGCCATTGAATCAACTTCAGGCTTGGAGCGCGTTGGTTCGTTCATTAACTGGCCTTCGTAATCTGATAATAAGGGCGAAGTTCGCCCCCAAAACTCAACTTGAACCAGCCTCTGCGCGGGCTATTTACACCCTCCAAGTCGATTTGAGGGATTCCAGCCGACGCCAATGCGCCAAGGGCATCCCACAAAACAGCGGTACCCGTGTGGGAATCCCTGAGCTCAGGGTCGCTCGCGCCGAAAAGATAATAGGCCCGCCGATGATCGAACGCATAAACCGCGGCGCTGCCCGCGATCTGGTCGCAAGTCTTTGAGACGAACATGCGTGCGGATCCGGTTCCAAGCAGCGCATCAACAAGCGTCGCCATGCGATCGAGTGTGCTTCGACCTACGGTTTCACCTTGGCGTTCCATCGTCCGGCGATAAAAGTCGATAAACAACCCTACATCGGAAATCTCTTCGGTCACAACTCCGTCCCGTCGGGCGTACCGAATTTGCTGACGGCGGGCGCCCGTCGCCTGCCGGTAGGCTTCGATGTCATCCAAATCCTGCGCAGAAGCAAAATCACCGATATCGAGATAGGACGTGTATCTCACATCCACGCTGTAACGGCCGTGTTCCTGGCCGTAGTTGTGCCAGAGAAATGGCCGCACATCATTGATCGAGGGCGCCAGGGCAAACTCGACTCGCTGATACCTATCGGCCAAGGCTGCCGCTATGAAGACGGCTATCTCGTGTCGCTCGGAATTCTGTTGAGCGCGATTTTGACCTTGAGTGGGTGGTCCAAAGCAGATTCCACTGTAAATCACCAGGTCCTCAAGAATCGCCGAAACTCCGTCCGGAGTTTCCACTACCGCGACAACGGCACGCGGCTCATTTGAGTTGTAGCAGTGGTAAAGGCCCACGCGACAACCGGTGTGCGCAAGGTAGCTGGAGGTGATAAACACTGTGCCATCGGGAGACGAACGAATAAAGGCATCCCATTCAACGCCAAGGTCGGCTGGTTCAAGACGATAGCTCTTAGCCATGCGGACAGTCAGACAATTTCGAGAACACCTTTTGCGACGAGTCGATCTGCAATCGGCATGAGGTCGGCGCACGGCACGTCGAGTTTCGCCGCAATGTGGTCGATGCCGAGCTTTCCGTCACACAGGAACAGCAGCCAGAGGATCAGGTCCAGCTCCGACCGGCCATTGAGCTCCGGTCGCTGCGCGCCACCCGTGGCGGGATACAGGTCATGGCGCGAGAGCATCACTTCGCAATGGGGAATCCTGTTGCGATAGATGCGGCGCGCTTCAATCTTGGCAATCAGGCGGGTATAGACCGCCAGGGTCTCCGCAATCTGCTTCTCCGTCACGAAAGACAAATCATCAAGCGAGGAATGGTAATAGGGATACTCGTAGTAGCGGTCGCGGCAGATGGTTGCCGCATTGATGCGAAAGCCCTGGGATGAGTACTGCCGTTCGTCGCTGCCGTGGATGTCGAAGGGGTAGGTAATGAATTCGGTTCCAGTTTCAGCCAGAACGTCTTCGATCATGGCGTTGATGGGGTGCGACGGGTCGAAGCTTTGCTTGTAGCCGAACTTGCCCGGTCCACCAACCGTGGTGATTACCAGGCCCAGGTCGATTTGCTTCATCGCTTCTTCATTGCGCGCACAGCAGGCGACGGCACCGATGGTTTCGGGAACAAAAACGATGCGATAGCTCCAGTGACGATCCTTGAGCCCGGCAATGTGCCGCGCCAAAAAAGCGGTAAGCAGTACACCGCTCAGGCTGTCGTTGGCCATCGACGGGTGGCATATGTAGCAGGAGAGCAGAATTTCCCGAGTGGATCGCCCGGGCACCAGGTATTCGCCATAGCTAAGCGAACCGAGTTTGAGTTCGCTGTCGATGACAACAGTAAACGGCCCCTTCAGCTTTTCCAGTTCGGCAAATTGCGCTTGCGTTACGCAAAAGCCCCAGTCGCGCTTGTAATAGCTGGTCCGGTAAGGGATGGCATCTGCCAGGTCCGGATGGCGGTGCAACCGGGGCTGGATTTCCGCCCAATCCATGACGGCATTGACGGGCTCGCTGTAGCTGACCACATGCAGGTTGCTGGCCCGGAAATCGACGATGCGGCGCCCGCTCGCGTCCGCGATCCATGCATCGCGGATGTTCCACTCGTCGGGTATGGTCCAGTCGTATACGGCGGTGCCCGACGGCACTTCATGGATGACGAGGGGAACGATCTCCTGCAAGGCCTTCAAGGTTTCGCGATTGGGATTGCCGGTAATGCTGCGGCACAGCGGAAACAATCGTTGCAGGTAGGCATCGAGTTCATCGCATGCATCAACGCAAAAGTCGGCGCTTGCGACATGGCGGTTCCCCTGTGCAATCCTGATGATTTCGCACGCCGGAGTTTCGATGGCCACTCCCGCAAGAACCAGGGCTTCCAGTTTTGCCAGGTCGGCCGGCGAGTCGACGTCGAAACGAAGTCCCGGAAACGCCAGTTCGGCGGGTGCCGCAACCGTTGTCAATTTGTACTCGCTCGCGTGATCCCAAAGGTAGAGGGTGGCGTGCTCGCGGTGACGGGGTTCGACCGCTTTGGCGGAAATTTTCTCAAGCAATTCCGATGACAGTATCTCGGCGCCGAAACCGTCGGCATAGTTACTGCCGAGCCGATCCTGATGGTTGCAGGCATAGTCGCACGGGCAATCAACGAAGTGCCTGACCAGCCGGTCCACCTCGACCGGATCGATAAACGGATTGTCGGCGCAGATGCGCACAACGTTGTCGGCCCCCGCCATCTTCGCTGCACCGACGAAACGCCCGAGAACGTCGGCTTCGCTGCCACGAAACACCGCAACGCCCAGGCGCGTTGCACGCTCGGCCAAGGCATCGTCGCTGGCGCGATCGGATGTGGCCAGCACGACCTGCGTCAGGGTGGTAGCCCGGAGCAGGCGGCGCACGACCCATTCGAGCAGGGGCATGCCGCCCAGCCGGGCCAGCATCTTGCCCGGGAATCGGTGCGACCCCATGCGGGCCTGGATGATGGCTACATTGCGCGGTGTCATTCGCTCGATTGTGCGAGGTCCTGCCATTGCAGTACATGGTCGGCTTGCAGGGCCGCGGCCGTGCGGCGATTCAGCACTTCGTCCCAATGCATGGGGCTGACACCAGTGCCTGGCCGTTTGTAGGTCAAGTCCGCCGCCGTCAGTTGCTGCCCGGCGGGCACGTCGCGCGCAAGCACGATGCTGCGCCGGGCGTTCTTGCGCGAGATGGCCTCGGTGGCAATCGGCGCCTTGTGCTCGCTCGGTCCCAGCAGTACATGCACCGTCTCCCCCAGGGCGACGAAGCGGGCAAGGTCTTGCTGGTCCATGGCGTGATAGTGGTCGTTGCCCGGCAAAGTTTTGTCGTGCGTGAAATGCTTTTCGATGATGACGGCGCCGAGCAGATGGGCGGTGACCAGCGAGGTCATGGCGTCATCGGGCAGGGTATGGTCGGAATAGCCGATGATGTTGCTCGGGTAGGCCCGCTTCAGGCCTTCGATCATGCGCAAATGGGCATTGGCGTTGTCCGTGGGGTAATTGAGGATGCAATGCAGCAGGGCGATGTCCGCGCAACCGGACTGCGTCAGTGCTTCGACGGCGATATCGACTTCGCCCAAGGTCGATGCTCCGGTCGACAGCACGACCGACTTGCCCTTGGCGGCAACCTTGCGCAGAAACGGTATGTTCGTCAGATCGGCGGACGCGATCTTGAAGAAGGGCACCAGGGGGTCGAGGAATTCGATCGCCTCGTCGTCGAAGGGCGTCGAGAGAAAGTCGATGCCCGCTTGCCGGCAATGTTCGGCAAGGGCTCGGTACTCCTCGGGGCCGAAGCTGTCGTACTTCTGGAACAGCGCGTACTGGCTGCGGGTCGGCTCTTTCGTGGTGTCCCAGTAAGAAGGCGAATGCTTCGAGGCCAGCGTGCCGGCCTTGTAGCTCTGGAATTTGGCGGCATCGGCGCCACCCTTCCTGGCCTGGTCTATCAGCCGCTTTGCCTGATCCAGCGACCCCTCGTGATTGACGCCGATCTCGGCGATCACATACGGCCTGCTGCGGGAATCGATGACACGGCCGCCCAGCTTGATGGAGTTGTGCATTCGTCTGGCCTCTTGATGGGGTTGCTATTGTTCGCCGTCCGCGCCGTGCTTGCGGACCAGATTCTGGCGATGGTGTTCCATGGCTTCAGCATTGTTGGTGATGTTGGTCTCGTGCCTGCGGTAGCGATACAGCGGAAGCTCGAGCCGGCTGATGCTGTATTTCTTTTCGAAGCGGATTCGGAGATCCTTGTCTTCGTGGCAGCGAAACGTCTCATCGTACATGCCGATTTCCATCAACTGTTGCTTGCGAAACATGATGCCGCACGCGATCGGGCGATCCACGCAGTTGGCGCGCACCAGCCACTCCTCAACGTCGTTGAACAACCAATAGTCGCAGGCGACGGCATCTGCTTCGGGATTTTGATCAAGGAAGAAGCTGAGAAAATTGAGGAAGTTGGCGTTGACGTAGTCGTCGGCGTCGACCCGAACGATGTATTGCGATTTCGCCGCCATGATTCCGCGGTTGATGGAAGCTGGGAGCCCCAAGTTCTTTTCGTTGGTGATGGTGTGGATGGCATCGTAAAACAGTTCGAGCGCGTATGGCGTTCGATCGGTGCTACCGTCATTCACTACGATGATCTCGTAATTCTCGTGCGGTATGGTCTGGTGCAGCAATGAGCGCAGGCAGCGGCCGATGAATTTTTCCTGGTTATAGGCGGCCACGATCACCGAAACGAGAGGCCCTTTCTGGCTCACGATTTCGTCGCCTTTTCGATTGCGCGGCGAGCGCGGCTGGGAACGTCTTCGGCCATATTGACGCCGACCGGGAGGGAGACCGCGCGAGACAGGATGGCATGTGACTGCGGAAAGGCCTTGTCCAAGTTTCCGCCGTGCGCCGCCACCAGTTCCGGCATGTGCTTCCAGGTTCCCGCGAAATGCCAAGTGTAGGCTTCGGGAAGTATCTTGGTAGCAAGGCCGGCGGCCAGAAGTTCCTGGCGGCAGCGCAATGCCGCCGAACTATCAGTGGCAAGAAACACCAGCGCGTCGGCGGTGTCGTAGGCACCTTCCGGAATCATCCTGGCCTGGATGCCCGGCAGATCGGAGATGGCCTGCCAGAGGCGGTCACGGTTGCGGCGCTGCGCCTCGACGACGCCCGGCAGTTTCCTGAGTTGTGCCAAGCCCACGGCGCCCTGCAATTCCATCATCCGGTAATTGAAGCCGCTGCTGGCGCGGGTGTCTTCCCAGCGTGGCACGGCGGGATTGTTTTCATGTCCATGGTCGTGCCAGGCGGCGGCCTTTTTCCAGACCTCCTCGTCGCGAAACACCACCATGCCGCCTTCTCCGGTCGTCATGGTCTTGGCGAAGTCGAAGCTGAACGTGCCGACATCGCCCCAAGTGCCCAGCGGTTTGCCTTGCAGGTTGCCGCCGCATCCCCAGGCGGTATCTTCAATCAGCACCAGATTCTTCCGGCGGCAAATTTCGGCGATTTCCGGCAGGCGCGCCGGCGTCCCGAGCATATGCACGACGATGACAGCTTTGGTGCGCGGCGTAATTTTGCGCAGCAGATCATCGGGGTCCATGTTGAGCGTGGTGTCGATCTCGGCGCATACCGGGGTGGCGCGCGATTCGATGATGGCCTCGGCGGTTGCAACGAAGGTGAAGCTCTGGGTGATGACTTCATCGCCGGGACCGATACCCAGTGCCGCCAGCGCCACCCGCAGTGCGGCGGTGCCCGAGGTCACCGCGAGGGCATGCTTGATGCCCATTTTCGCGGCGAACTCCTGCTCGAACTGGCGAACCTTGTAGCAGTCGTTGCGCAAGGCGTCGAAGCCGTGCCGGAACAGGACGCCGCCATGGGCGAACACGTCCTGGATTTCCGCCAGTTCCTCGCTGCCGATCAATTCATAGCCAGGCATCTTTGTTCCTTCCGTTTACATCTTCTTGAACAGGTCGGTGACCTTGTCCAGCGTGAGGACAGCCTTGTAGTTTTCGCCCAGGGCATTGGTCAGCGGCTTCTGGTGCATGGTCGATGCGTCGTACAGCGCTTTGTAGGTGGCATCGTCGAGATTCCTGCAGATGCCTTCGGGAACGCTGACCCGCTGGCGCTCGGCCATTTGCCAGAACTCATCGTAGGCGGCCGGATAGTAATCGGCCATGGCGCGCATGACGATGCAGTTGCCGACGCAGTGATGCACGCCGAGCACGACGCTCAGGCCAGCCGAGAGCGGATGGACGAGGCCGACATAGCTGGTGGCGATGGCGCAGCCGCCGAGGTAGGAGGCGACCATCAGCCGTTCGCGATTCGCCGGCGTCTGCATGTCGTCTTCGAGGAATACCTGGCGGCAGAGGTTGATGGTTTCCCGCGAGTAGGCGTCGCCGATGGCATTGCGGTAGGAACCCGCCAGCGCTTCGATGCAATGGATGTAGGCGTCCATGCCGGTGTAGAAGTACTGGTCGCGCGGCACGGTCGCTGTCAGTTCGGGGTCCATGATCACATGGTCGAACACCGTGAAATCACTGTTCATGCCCAGTTTCAGGCCGCTAGCGGGATTGGTCATCACGCAGGTGCGGGTGGCCTCGGCCCCGGTGCCCGAAATCGTCGGGATGCCAATCTTGAATACACCCGGAACCTTCACCAGGTCCCATCCCTGGTACTGCGCCGCCTTCCCGCCATTCGTCAGCAGGTTGGAGACCGCCTTGGCGGTGTCCAACGTGATCCCGCCCCCCATTCCTACGACGGCTACGGGCTTCTTGTATCCCTCCTGCAACAGGGCCGCGACGAGGCTGTCGATCTGGTCGGTCGTCGGTTCGTCCGTGGTATCGATGAACTTCAGCGCATCCCCGACACGAAATGCGAGGCGGCCGCCGGTCGTCGAGTCAGGCTTGAAGTACCGATCCACCAGAAAGATAACGTAAGCCGGTTCACCGTTTTGGTCGGCCTCGTCGCGCAGGTGGCCGAGCAAGCCGTAAAGCTCTTCCAGCGACGATGCGCCGATGTTGTAGCGACCGACGCTTCTGACCAGCTTAACTCCAGAATCTAATACTTGTGTCACCAGTTTTCCTTAGACGCTGTAAAAAAAGCTCAAGAAAGGCGTTTGACCAACAAAGGAACCATTGCCCGCTTGGTCATCGCCTCAGATCGTCTGGATTCCTCTAGGGAAACACTGAATAAGCCGTCACACCGGCGAAAGCCGGTGTCCAGTGTCTTGATTCTTCTGGATTCCGGCTTTCGCCGGAATGACGAATTTGGACTTGTTCAGCATTTCCCTAGAAAGCCGATGATGATTTTGGGAATCGGAATGATCCCAGTCTTCATGCATTCGCCCACAGAGTCGATGTTTTTCTTGACCGTGGTGCCCTTGCCGAGCTTCTTGAGGATGTCAGGGTCGAAGGACTCCAGTATATTGGGATCCGAGATCTTCGCTCGCGTCGGAGGCATTGCCTTGGTTGGAGTAAAGCGCGGCCATATCCCGCAGTTGTAATTAGGCACAGTCCTCACCTGCTGCGACTGCTTCATCTACCAACCGCTTTGCCAGATCGAGTCTTCCATTATGATTATTGCCGATCTCTGCAATCACAAAGCAGGGGTGACCCGTACCGACTTTGTGGTCACCGATGTAAACTGCGCCGTCCGCTGCTTGGCAAGGGCGGCACAACGACCATCTATATCCGTCAGGGGAAGGAATTGAACCCGGTGTCCAAGTAACGAAGCAATTCGTTCGATACTATCGGTCACCCTCGCCGAAACAATCTCCCTGTTGATAATGGTTTCAACTGGAGTATTCAAATCCAATTGGCTGAACGACATAGCCCAACGGCGGAAATCCCCATCGGTCAAAACACCAAGCAGGCTACCCGCCTCATCAACGCAAACGACCATTCCCGCCTCGTTAGATTCAACTTTCCTCAGCATATCGCGAATCGTGTCCTGCGCCAACAAAAGGTAGAGGAAATATATCTGCTAATAATCATATGATTTACAGCGCCAATTAGGAAAGTCGCCAAAAAATCATCTAAGGACGGCACATTATTGCGAATTTATTTCGCATGCATTTAGAATCATATTGCGAATATAAGCATGTGCTGGTAATTCAGCGCCGTAGTTAGATAAAGCACGAGCACTGTTGGATACTTCAGCAATGTATTGCTCTTGGGGAATGGCAAGTAACGCGTCGAGTTTTTTTTCAAATTCCTCATAGCTGACCCCGCTAACCGTCCACTTCCACATATCCTCATCCGAGGCGTATCGATTTGACGACATTCTGTAAATACTAGATAAGTAGAATGGAATATACATAGACTTTTTCCCCCATGAGATCGCATCCACTCCGGTTGTCGATGTCAAACTTAATACCACGCGACTGCGTGACATAAGTCCATAGGTTGAGAGGTAGTCTCCTCTCGGAATAAGACTAAAGCCCTTTGTATCTCCAAAACGAGTTCGAAAATACTCCGCTTCAGTTTTTTCTCCTGATACCCCTTCCCTCATGGCAACGACGATGCTCAGTCCATGGGTATCGTTGTATCTACGCAAATACTCTGTAAGAAGGTCGTTGCAATTCATCAATATTCGATTGCCATCGCTGTTACTAACAACATAATCATGACAAACTTGGGAGCAATAACACACATCAAACTCTTCTGTGGGCAGATGGCCCGATAGCTTTTCACTCAAATAGAAGCCAGCCTTCAGAGGTCCGCATGCGTGATATCGGATTCCGGTCAGTTCCTCTCCAAGTCCAACCTGATCGAATAGTTCGATATCTTTTGTCCCAAAACAGAATATATGTACATTTGATGCATTTTTTGGGTTCATTCGAACCAAATGGTATTTATGCTGTATGTAGGATCCACCATCCATCTTGAAGTTTAAAGTTTCGCTACAGTGTCCATTCATTATGGCAAAGAACTTGACTGATGGGCAATAGCGCGCGAGAACAATAATATCTGTAGTTTGAATAAAATCTAGTACTACCCTAGGTCGCATGTAGTGCAAGCAGGCTAGGTAGTACGCTACTCTCACCATCCGTTTAGTTGATATTAAATTTGATTTGCCAATTACCAGAAGGTGCAAAAACTTTAGAATTGCTACAATCATGACACATGGAGAAAGATATAAAACACATTTCGACTGTCCTACGTCAGTATCCAATGTATTGTATGAAAGACCGGAAAGTAACATTTCATCAAGATACCTACTTGTTGTCCGATCTTGAATATCAAGAATCACCACTTGACTTGCAGTAGGTTTTCGAAAATAAAATGTGTTGCGGCTATCCGTCAGGATATTTAGTAGCTTTGAGAGGTGTTTCATGTATTAAGGGAGCGGAATAAATTAATAATTAATTGGCCCTGCAAAATTCATCTGGCGTCGCCAGACGCAACATCAAAAGAGAGTCCCGGCGCGGGATGACATCGATGAAAAGGATTCGCGCGCAGAATTGCAGCAAGAATCACCAGAATTTGCGGGCGCAATAAAAGAGCCGTCAGGCCCAGACGCACCATCGCCCGCAACAACCAGCGCAGGTTATAACCGGCCGCACAGAGCACCGTATGCAATACATCCCCGAGTGATCCCGGCAACCAGCACCGATCCATGCGGTTATCCGTTTTCAAATGCCCGATCGCCGGTTCCACCGCCTGGCGACGCTTGAGCCAGCGGCGCTGTTGCTTTGTCAGTGACTTGTACTTGCCCCGGTGGATGATCTCAACACTGGGGTTGTCCTTATCCACGCCGCGATACCCGAGATCGACCACGACATGCCTGGACGCCCGACCCGTGTCCTCCAGCAAAATCGTGGTGCTCCATTTGTTGGTTCAGCACGTAACCGTCATAGGGGTTACCCGGAAAGGTTCGCACTCACCAGATGGCTTCAGCCCCCCGGCTTAAGTCGTCAGAATATGTCCGCATCGCCCATAAGTGTGAAATCGATGCGTTTAACACAGAGATTTCCATATCGATCATTCGCCGCTACCCCGATCCGGGCTATATCGTGCAATGGCAACGTATCGGTATGGAATGCGTAGTGCCATCGGTCGCCCTTAACCGAGAAATCAAAGTTGTCATGGATGAAGCGGCGCGAACGGGTTTCGATCGCAAGAAACGGCTGCGGTCCGAAAACTTCCCCGCTTCGCAGTCTGACCTCTATGTTCGCCACATCATCCGCCGACTCCGGATTGAAGAGAATATCGAAATCGAGTTTCTCGACCGGCACTCCCTCGGGCCATAGCACATGGCGGAATGCCTCCACACCCTCGCAGTAGCGAAAACGGACATCCGGGTAGCGCCTCGCCGACTCTGCAATCAGGCTTCGCAAAAAGTCAACTTCCGTACCAAGATCGCGGAAATCATGGCTGGCAATGCCGACCAGCGTCGGCAGACCCTTGTCGGCTCGGGCAAACGCCTTGTCCATCTCGGCCTGATCGATGCTGGCGATGCGATTCAGCACGTTCAATGCCCGCCCAATCGATCGTCTGCACTTCCCCGAAACCTGATAGTTATCGTGACTGGGCTGATACACCGACCAGTCGGCAGGAGCCAGTCGCCAGTCGCCAGATCGTCCATTGCGAAAATCTATTGTCCGGTCGTACTCCTTCGGATCGTCCAAAGCCATGTTCGAAATGTCGAAGGGAATCCATTGTTCCAGGAACCAGTGGCTATCCGGCCGCTCGGTCTGGAAGCCAGCACGGAATACCGTGGGAAACCAGTTCCTCTCGATAACTCTACGGGACAGTATCTGGTAAAGCTCCGGTGAGTTCGTGAACGAGGTCGCGCAACGATGCGCGTCGCGATAGGTCGACATAGGGTGAAAATGCCAGTGGATAGCATCCTTCGACCCGTCATGTGTCGCCAAGACCTGGCGATAGTGATCGAAAATGTTGTGGTACCCCATGTCGCGTCGGCGCGGGTTGTATTCGAAGCCGACGTGATCAAGGCAGTGCCAGTTAAATACCCAGCCGCCACCCCAGGAGTCGACGAAGGCATTGCGAAACGCTGGAGAAAACAACCGCTCCAGCATGCCATCAATCTTGTCCCAAGTATCATTGTAGTTGGTCAGGTGGCCGCTGAGGACTCTGGCCACATCTTCTTCACGACCAGCCAAGTCCAGTTCGCGGTTTCTGAGTTTGCTCAAGTTGCCTTGGGTTGGGTCAATTCCCGTGATTCCAAAGAGATCATGCAACCGATCAAACTTGGCTTGGGTTGATTCATAGAGAGGTCCCTCGGTATCAACCGCATGCAATATATTGACTACTTTTGTTCCAGACATGTCGTTGTTTCTCAATCAATGCGCCAGTTTTCGGGTTTGAGCGGGTCAGCGGGAAACGCCTCGATACCCTCCCCATCCATCAGCCACCGTCTGAAGTAACTCAGTATCTGAGGGCTGTCAATCATGAGCTTCATTGCTTGCGGCCAATCAATTGTTTGAGGATCGCTCCGCTGATAGCCAAACTCGCCCATCAACTCACCGCAGATACCTTCAGTCAAATCAAGCTCGGCCTTGGATATCCTATTGCGCCACCGTTCCAGAGAATCGGTAACATCGAATCGGGCCTCGCTCCCATCGTGGAATGATGAGTTTGTATGCCAAGGCCGCCCATAGGCATCCGTCCGCTCCTGATTTGCGGAGACATCGTATGTACCCTCTAATTCCATAAAGCGCCAGCATTCCTCGGATATTTTTTGGGGATCATTTGCAGCATCCTCATAACGAACCACCAGCACCCGCCCCGGCATCTCAAGTTGGTAGCGCTTTGCGTAGATCATCGCATCGAAGCAATTGAAAATTGCCCCGAGGTACGCAGGTGGAACTGCATAGGTATAGTGCTTGAAGGAAACCAAGACCGATCTTGGATCCCGCAGGATTAGGATAGCTCGCCCGTTGGGCATCATCTCGAGAAAGCGCGGTATCTCACGCCACAACAATTGGTTCTTTTCCGCCCACTGTTTTGCAGGCGACTTCATGTAAAGATGACACATCAGAACATCATAAAAAGTCCCATAGTCCACACGCTCGATTCGGTCCAGCTCGCTCAATATGGACGGAATATCGATCACTCTCCCATAGCGCTTTTGCACTCGTTCCGCTGTATCGGTCAGCGCCGTCAAGTAATTTTCTCTTCTTGAGATGGGATCGTAGCGCCCAGCCACAAACCGTAGAACATTGATACTATACATGCCAACAGCAACTTGTGGATGGCTCCCTACAAGCTGGGCAAGATACTCACTGCCGGTCCGATAGACTCCTGTGATAAGCGTCTGCGTCGAGGAGCAGGGTTTCATTTATGTGGAAGCGTCAGGACGTGTGTAAGCAGATAACGCAATATCGGGACTGCGCATCGAAAGAGTGGTGCAGGGCGAATTCCATGCTGTGTCGTTGGCGGGTAGCAGCCACAGCCTACTGAGATATGAAGTTGAAGAATCAAGTATTCGCGGGCACTACTGGGTTGGTACGAAGGATGCCGTGTTGCCCTATCAGTAGCATTACTCGAGACACGCAATCATCAACACTCAGTATGTGTGTTTCGAGAAACAGGTCCGGATTTGACGGAATCTCGTAAGGCGAACTAATACCTGTGAAGTTGGCAATTTTCCCCTTCTTGGCGCGCTCGTAGAGACCCTTCGGGTCTCGCCCCTCGCAGACCTCCAGCGGAGCTGCACAAAATATTTCAAGAAAGTCTCCATGGGGAACCAGCCCCCTAACTTTCTCCCGCTCGCTTCTAAGGGGAGAAATAAATGCTGAAAGCACTATAACCCCCGCCTCCAAAAACAGCTTCGCCACTTCACCGACTCGGCGCAAATTCTCGTCGCGGTCTTCCATCGAAAACCCCAAATCGCTACACAAACCATGGCGAACATTATCGCCGTCAAGTACAAAGACATGATGGCCGCTGTTATGTAGAACTTCCCCCACAGCATGGGCCATTGTTGACTTCCCGGAAGCAGAAAGCCCAGTAAACCACAGCACTGCTCCCCGGTGGCCATTGGTTCTTTGGCGATGCTCCCGGGTGATTGTCGACTGGTGCCAAACTATGTTAGTTGATTGCAATGTAACTCCCGAATTCGCATGATCGCGTCGCAAAGTAGAACGAGGACAAAGGGGCGACATTTTGTTATCACCGCAGCAGCGATACATTCATTTTCCATTTTCCATTTTCCACTTGCTCGCTCCGCGAGCCTACCGAGGTAGAGGAAGAATCAAGCCCCTCTTCGAGGTAATTGCGAAATGAACTGGCGGAGAATCTTCAAACCAACCCGCCCACTTTTCTCTGGATGGAATTGACAGCCCGTTATCTGGTTTCGCCTTATCACGGCCGAAATCCGGTACCCGCCATACATGCAGTCGGCTATTCGATTCGCGGGATCAGTAGGTTCCGCCATGAAGGAATGCACGAAATATGCAGATTCACCTGGGCAGTTGTCCTCCAATAGGGTTCCTGTCCAACTCCCCGATACGTCCGCAGGCAGCAAGGCACTCCAGCCGACATGTGGAATCTTCTGTGTCGCACCAGAAACGGTTCTGAAAGGAACGGGAATCACACGTCCGGGGACTAGCCCCAAGCCAGTTGTGACACCAAACTCGTCACTTTCATCAAGCAGCAGCTGCATGCCGAGACAAATGCCGAGCAGCGGCGTGTGGCGATGGGCAAGTTCTCGAATCGCGTCTACCAGTCCCAATCGATGTAGGGCCTCCATGGCATTGCCAAATGCGCCTACTCCCGGCAGCACAACCCGCGTGGCGGACGCGATCTGCTCCGGGTCTGCGGTTACTGAAACTCTCGCGCCAAAATGTTCAAGGCCACGCTGCACACTTAGCAGGTTGCCGACACCATAGTCGATCACCACCACTTCAGGCGCGTTCATAGTGCCTTACGCCCACGCCTGCCGCTTCCGCCACGGCTCTGATGTCGCCAATCTCGGCGCGCTTGTAATGCAGTATGTCTGCCATTGCAACAGCATCTGCACCACCCTCGCGAACAACGTCCAGCAAGTCTTCCGGTTTCCCCATACCACCACTCGCAATAACCGGCACGGAAACTTCCACTGTCACGGCTCTCACCAAGCCAATATCAAAGCCTTTTCGTGTTCCCTCGCGGTCCACAGATGTCAACAACACCTCGCCAGCACCCATAGCGACACCGCGCTTTGCCCACTCGATAACATCCAATCCGGTACGCTCGCGACCATTATCGGTGTAGACCTCCCAACGATCAGAACCCACTTGCTTGGCTTCGATTGAGAGAACCATGCACTGGCTACCAAAGCGGCGCGCGATTGCGGAGATGAGCTCTGGATTGGCGACCGCCGCCGTATTGGCAGCCACCTTATCGGCGCCCGCCCGCAGAATCTGCGTTGCGTCATCCACTGATCGGATTCCACCGCCCACTGTCATGGGTACAAAAATGTCTTTTGCCGCCGACCTGACAATATCGCCCAAATGGTTGCGGCCATAAAGGCTGGCCACACAATCCATGTAGATCAGTTCATCCACACCCTGATTGTAGTAGCGCAATGCATACTCGCTAGGTGATCCAATAACACGCAGGCCTTCCAAGTGAATTCCCTTGATCAGGTTGGGGCCCTTAATGTCGAGGCGAGCAATGAGTCGAACATTTCCCAAGGCATTCAACTCACTGGCTGTCATGCCAAACGGCGTGGCGCAACTTCCACTCGCCGTTGTCCTGGTACCACAGATGCGGTGAGCGGAACTGAGCTGTAAGCGCACGAAAATACTCGCGATCCATTGTCGGCTGTTCAAACATCTTGCTCGCCACAGGGAACTCTTGCTCAGGCACACTCAAATATTTAAATAATTCATCTGCAAAACGCTCAGGGAACTCGTGGTCAAAACGCTTCACCAACGCAACGCCCTCCTCACGGTTGATATCGCCCGAGCGGATTTCTTGTGCTGCATCGTAGCTGGCGCGGCCGATACCAAACTTGACCCCAGTTGTATAAAAATGAAGGTCATCAACGCGATCATCGATACCGTTGTATTTGGAATAAGTCCCGGCGGTGCGCTCTGGCGAAGCCTGGAATCCACCATGTTCGACAGCATAGTAATAGCAAGCCTGGGGGTGCCACTTCAGGTAATAGCCCAAGTATTGAACGTCAATATTATGCTCGGCGATCCGATTTGGCTCAGCCGGTAAGTAAGGCTGCAGATCATTTTGATCAAGCCCGAACTGAGACTTAAGATCGGCGAGAGATACGCCGCCAAGATAAATTTTCGATTGGTCTGCTGCAGTATAAAAGGAACCATCACGCTTCGCCGTGCCCGTATCACTAATGGGGTTCCCATATTCCGCTTCATTCTCACCATAGAAAACCAGTGGTATGTTGAACAGCAGCGCCATCTTTGGCGCCAGCGCTTTCTGTCCAATCACGAAGGCCTGAAATGGGTTGAGCAGCAATTCGGTCGAAAGTCTGGTCAACAAGCGATGCACTCGCCCATTGGGAGTCATAAGAAAGTTATCGTGTCCCGCATGAATCCATGACTGAAAATTTTTCCACCCCCAGTCCGTATATATGTGCGGAGCCCATGTCACGGTAAGCGGGTGCATGCCATATTTTGTTTTCAGTATATGGGAAGCATAAAAACTGTCCTTCCCCCCAGATCCCGGCACAATACAATCGTAAGAGCCATCGTTCTTGCGATATTTGGCGCAAAGTTCCAGCAGCAGCTTCTCACGATCATCCCAATTGATACTGTGACGTTTGCGTTCGGTAAAGTTGCAGGCATCACAAACACCGTTCTCATCAAAGTTGATGGTTGCCTTCTTTGTTTCTTTCGTATGCGTGTACTCAACTGCAGAATTGGGCCGTTGATTGGAAATTACACATTTCTTGCAATAAACAACATTTTGGGGCAAGCCATAGCGTGCCTCAGGATTTGGACTGTCTTTTGCGAATAGTGCCAAGTCAACAGCAGCAGGGTATCTTATGGTTTCCACTTGCTAATTTCCTAAAATAAGTTGTTATGTTCCACGACTGCACATTGGTCAAATTACCTTGCGGACAGCTGTAGCGAATAAATGAGCATTCCTATCTGCTGCAGTATTTGCCTATTCAACAAAGTCTCGATGTCTGATGAGAAAATCTTCAGCTGCTTTCAAATCATCGGACGTATCTATGTCAATTGAACTTTCTTTAGCCATAACGAATGGAAGGGTGTTGTCGCGGTATAAGCCCCCCTCTAAAGCATCGCCCCTAATGATAAATATTGCTCCATTAGGTAAATAATATGGCTTTAGTTTTTGACGCTGCGGATTGCCGGAACGCACATCCATGCAGAATCTTATGTAGTCGCCATCACCCGAGGCCTGCATCAGCCAGCCATGTTTCTGGCCGACCGGATAGACGGATGCCAGAGTATCGGCGTCGCTGCGGCGATTCTTGAAATAGAACCCGACAGCATCGCCGATGTGGGCGGAAGTGCGCAATGGGGACGTAGGCTGCAACAGCAATATGTAGTCGAAGCGGCGGCCACTGGCATCCGCATGCGCTTCCCAGGCATGCCTGATCACATCGAGCATGCTGGAATCATCCCCGGCGAGTTCGGCCGGCCTCAGGAATGGAACCGATGCGCCCGCGCGCCGTGAAACCGTCGCGATGTCGTCCGCATCTGTAGACACCAGCACGTCGTCAATCGCACTGACACCCAGCGCTGCGGCAATCGTCCATTCGATCAGCGGCTTGCCTGCGCAATCGAGAACGTTTTTGTTCGGCAGCCCTTTCGAACCGTTCCTGGCCGGGATCAAGGCCAACAGACTGAAGCCGTCATACATATGACCAGACTACTTTTTGAAATGAATGGGCTCAATCGGGCCGTCGAGTTTCTTGCGCCTGAAATTAAACGACGACTGCGGAACGGCAACGGTCTTGGCTTCGGCACGACCCCAGTGCTTTTCGGCCTGATCGAGCAGGCGAAGATTTCGCTGCGCGACGATTTCCTGCAACCCCAGCAATTCGAGCGCCGTGAAGTTGTGCGAGATGATGGCGGTAATCTTGGAGGCGTCGCCCAATTCCTTCACATACTGCTCGAGGTCGCCGTTGTACTGCTCCTTGATCGAATCCTTGTAAGTGTAGTACCACTCGGATCCCGGATAGGCGGTCGCGAAATGGGGGCGCGTGTGAATTCCCAGCTTGATCAGCGCCGCAATCGTGTTGCGCACGCTTTGAAACGATTCCTCCGGGAAGCCGATGATGATATTGGGAATCGGAATGATCCCGGACTTCATGCACTCGCCCACGGAATCAATATTCTTTTGGACCGTGGTGCCCTTGCCGAGCTTCTTGAGGATGTCCGGGTCGAAGGACTCGAGGCCATAGACCAGATGGGTACAGCCGGCTTCGTACATGAGTTTCAGTATTTCCGGCCGATGGAGCGAAGCGTGACTGGTACCGCTCCAATAGACCCCGGGCTCCTCGCCGGGAGGTGCTGCCTTTCCGCCGGGCCGGCGCGATGAAGGCTGCAGACCGGCAGCTATCCATTTTTCGCAAATTTCCTTGATCCAAGTATGGCGGCTGGACGCATCCATGGTCATCAGGTTTTCATCGAGGAAATTCGCGAAATCGATGTCGTACTTTTCCTTCAGCCCCTTTACCATGCCGACGATGTAATCGGGAGAGTGATACCGGATGTTGCGCCCGTAGCTGAACACCACGTCATTCACGCCGCCGTCGTTCTTCTCGATGATCATGTCGCCCGTCGTCCCGAGGTGCCAGCAGTAGCGGCAAACCAGGCTACAGCCAAAGCTTGCGTTAATGTCGATGCGCCGCCGGCAGCGATAGGCATCTTCGCTGAACAACGAGGCCGAATTCCCGAAATAGATCTCTTCAAGCGGAAACAGGCCCCACGCCGGCTGCGGCAGGACGTCGAGTTCGGCAATGATCGGCCGCGTTTCGTTGAGGATCGGCGCACCGCCTGCATCGCGCCGGATCACACCGAGTGTGCCGGTGAAGTCCATATCCTTCTTGTCGATCTTGGCCAACACCTCGGGCCAGGTGACAAAAGCCTCCCCGACGATGCCGAGATCGATCTGGGGAATCCATTCCATGATTTCCTGCGGCATGCTTGTCAGGAAGCCGCCGCCGGCGATCAGGTAAGCATCGGGCGCCGACTCCTTGGCAATCCGGCAGGCTTCCTTGATGAAGTTGTAGGTTGTGGTCAGGCCACCGATGGCAATGACGTCCCAGTCGTCCGCACGGTAGATCTCGGGCAGGATGCCGAAGCCTTTGCGCCAAGCGTTTGCATCATAAACTTGAACCTGATGGCCGCGGTTCATCGCGATGGATGCCAAGAGCGCTATGCCGTAGGGGATGTGCCTCGGCACATCCTCTTCGCGCACCACCGGATTGACAAAAAGTATCTTAGCCATTGGCTTGAGTCTGATTCATCCGGCAGAAATCCTCGACTTCCATGCATTCCACCCCAGGCCCGATCAGTGTACCGCCTCCGGTGCAGTTGAAAACGGTCGTTCCGGATGCGGAAATCAAATCGAGCATATTGCTGCGATACCAGTAATAGGTCGGATCGGTATAAAAAACCTCTCCGGTACCGGGGTAGGTAAATTCGGGAAAGTACTCATGGATGTTTTCTTTGCCGACATGTTCCTTCAGGCTGTGGTAGGTCTGGGTCTGAAAGTGGGTAGTGTCCGCCTTGTAGTAGCCAAGGTCCATTCCAACGACAGCAATTTTCGGTATCTTTAGCGCCGTCAGGGCGAACACCCAGGCCGCCGTACCGACAGTGCCGCCTGTGTTCATCGCCGGAAGCCCGGTCTCCCTGACCATGGCGCGCGTCAGGCTGTCCGGCTGGTCGGGATTGTCCACGAGGGGAGCCCACCAGTAGGCATCGAAACCGACCGCCCGGGTTCGCTCGACCACGTTCTTTGGTGCCGCCGAGCAGATGATCAGTTTCGCTCCCTTCCCATGCTGATCGACCATCGCAATGTTGCGGCGGTTTTCCTCGATCGAGTTATTGCGAAAGGCGATATCCAGATCCTGCCTGGAGAAATAGTCATCGCCTTCCAGATTCCGTTCAAAATCGGGATCGCCAAACCAGCGCACCAGCCTCGTCGGATGCGGGTCGAGCGTCAGCACGTAATCGGGTTCCAGGCCGGCCTTGATGCAGCGCACGTAGGAACCATCTATCGCAATGATGCTTCCCCGGTATCCCGAGTCCTTGATGCGAGCCAGGATGTTGTTCTTGTAGAGGCTGGGGCCGGCGCTGATGACGATCGCCGACACCGCCTTGTCGCCCTGCGGCTTCGGCACGTCCTTGATGGATTTCGAAATGAATTGCTTGTTCCATTTCGAGTTTTCAGCAATAGCATCGGCGTGCCACTGCAAGCCGATCGAGGTGATCTCTCCGGCGAGTTTCTGGAAGCCCTGTGTGATGCCTGAGGGATTGCCCGTCATTTTCCTTCCGCCGAATCAGTATCTTCCCAAAAGAGCTTCTCGCGCTCGACAAAAACCATGCTGCCGCCGATCGACTCGAGGGCCTTTCTTCTAAACTCGTTTGCAAGAGCAGTCTCTTCGCTTCCGTTTTCAGCCACTTCGACCTTGCGCTTAACATCAAAGTTGCCTTTGAGCAGTTTGTTCATTGCGTACTCCCTATTCAAAAAAAATCTGCTAGACAGCTGCATACTGGAAAAGGTTCTTTGTCACTTAGGATGACTTTGCCCGAACCGCCACCAAATCATCCGGCCTCCCCACGTCTAGCCATGGCTCGTGCATCGGATACGCAACCGTGCGTTTCGACTCCGCCAGGAGGCGCTCGAACAGCGTTGGCATGTCGCAATGGGTATCGCCGCTCAACAAATTCAAGGCGTCTGGGTGAAGTGCATAGACGCCCGCATTAATATGGCTGCGCGCCACAGGTTTTTCCTCGAAACCAATAATTTCGACGCCTTGAGTCTGCACTACCCCAAAGGGATGCTGCCATTCGTGCACTCGCACGGCCATAGTAGCGGCTGCGTTGTGGCGGACATGAAAATCCAGCAGTTCGCCGTAACGTATGTCTGTAATAACATCGCCATTGGTAACTACAAAAGTGGCTTCTGGTCGTGGATTGAGTAACCCTAGCGCACCAGCCGTTCCTAGTGGAGTCTGCTCGCGCAGGTAATCGATCCGCACGCCCAAGCGTTCACCGTCAGCAAAATAGCCCTCAACCATGTGGCCCAAGTAATGAATGGCAAGCACGAAGTGGCTGAAGCCCTCCAACTTGGCCCGCTCGATGATGTGCTCCAGCATCGGTTTCCCCGCAACGGACAACATGGGTTTGGGACAGTTTTCCGTGTGCGGACGCAGCCGAGTTCCCATTCCGCCGGCCATGATGACCATCACGTTGGACCGCGTTGGCGGCGTGCTGACTTCATCCCAGAGATGCAAGCCGACAACGCGACGGTGTTCATCGACCACCGGGATTTGTTGAATTTTATTCGCGACCATAAGTTGCATAACCATGTCGCGCCCCATCTCAGGCGGCACTACCAGCGCGTTGCGATGGATGATACTTGCAATCGGGCTATCAAGATCCAGGCCCTTTAGCAAGCCGCGCCGAATGTCGCCGTCAGATATCGTGCCCTCTAGCTCGCCCGCCTCATTGCCCACTAAGACAATCTTGACCGCGACCTGATTAAGGTTGTGTATCGCCTGCCTTATGTTGGCATTTGAGGGAAGGACGGCCTGGCGCCAGAACTCTTCAGATGAGTTCACGTATTGAGCCGCAATTCAGCATTAGGTAAATCATAAAAGACCTTTTTCACCACGTCATCAATCGAATAGTTCTTTAGGATTTTGACAACGCGCTCACTTGCGCCACCCTCACCGTAGGGATTTCGTACGGAGTTCAAACTCGCCTGAAAATCGGTGTCGTAAAGCCTTTCGATGGCAGTCGCGATACTCTGCCGACTCGGTTCACAATTAATCACACTTGCTGCCTGCAATCGACCCCGCTGGCGATCACCAATGTTGATAGTACCTTTTTTAAAGCTAGGAACCTCAGCCATGCCGCTTGAGGAATTGCCTACCACTCCATCGACATGGGCTATGCACGACAAGTAGCGCAGCTGCCCAAGAGAGGTGAAGACGCAGGCATTGCGGTGCTGTGCAACAAACTGTTCCACCATCCGGATCAGCGCCCGGCCCTCGGTATCTGCGTTCGGCAGAGTAAAAATAAGTTGCGTATCCTGTAGCTCCGTCAAGACTGACAGCAGTTCTGTCATCTGGCTTGCAGCAGTTGTCGGCTCAAGCGTGACCGGGTGAAAGGTAATTAGCAAGTTTCTTTGGCCAAGCTTGAAGCCAAGCGAAACCTCAAGCTCTGCTCTGGTAAGAAGCTCCAAGCGCCTAATATTGTCGACACCAAGGCCGCCCACCAAGAACACGCACTCGGGCTGCTCGCCCAATTGAATCACACGCTGTCTGTATTCTGCAACTGCCACAAAATGCAGATGCGACATCTTGGTGATAGAGTGCCGCAGCGCCTCATCAAATGCGCCTTCGGTAGTTTCCCCACCGTGCAAATGGGCTACCGGTATCCGCGCGACCAGCGCCGCGGCAACCGCCGAGAAGATCTCGAATCGATCGCCAAGCACAACGATCAGGTCTGGCTTCAGGTCGTTCAATGCATCGGCAAAGCCAATCAGGCCCAGCCCCATGGACTTCGCAATGCCGACCGACGTATCGGAACTCGTTAGCATTTCCACCTTGCGGTCGATCCGAAACCCGTCTAGTTCGATCTCTCTATACGTCAGACCGAACTCCGGCGAAAGATGCATTCCAGTGGCAACAATCTGCAACGTCAGATCCGGATCGTCCTTGATGCCCTGCATTACCCATCGCAGCAAGCCGTATTCAGCTCGCGTGCCTGTGACTACACAAATCTTTCGATTCACAGTTCGATCAACTCGTCTTGGGAAAAATCGCGGGGCGCATGCCGGTCGATGACTGTATCCCATCGCATCGGCGAGATTCCGGTTCCGGGCCGCTTCGCCGTGACGTTCTCGACGCTGAACACCTCACCTTTTCTTATGCCTCGACTGGCCACCAGCGACTTTCTGGCAACTGGTCTGTTTCCGGCTTCGCTCGGGGTGAGCCGCTTGATGCCGTCACCCAGGGCAATCTCGATGTTGCGTATGGCTGCCACCATGGCTTTGAGCTCTTCCGGCTCAAGGCTGGCCTTGTGGTCGGGCCCGGGCAGGTTGCGATCAAGAGTGAAGTGCTTTTCGATGACCGTGGCCCCCAAGGCGACAGCGGCAATCGCCACTTCAATTCCACGCGTATGGTCTGAATATCCGACCTCTAGGCCAAAGGCTTTCTGGATGCTCAACATGGCGCGCAGGTTGACCTCGGCCATGGGAGTGGGGTATTCGGTCGTGCAATGCAATACCGTGACATTTGTCCTTGGCGTGCCGGCTGCTTCCAGGGCATTAATGGCTGCCTGGATTTCTTCCATGTCAGCCATGCCTGTAGACAGGATGACGGGCTTGCCCATGCGGCCTATATGGCGCAGGTAAGGCAGATTGGTAATCTCTCCCGACGGAATCTTGAACCGATCCTGTCCCAGCCCGACCAGGAGATCAACGCTCTCGATGTCAAAGCCGGTCGAGAAAAACCCGATGCCGCACGCTACGCAGTGCGCGAGGAGCTCTTCGTGCATTTCGGTGGTGAGTTCCAGGCGGCGCAGCATTTCGTGCTGGGATTCCTTGCTGTCCGTTGTCCTGTTCTGGTAATCAGCCTTGGCTGCGGTGCGTGTGACCAGGCGGTCGGCGCTGAATGTCTGAAATTTGACCAGATCCGCACCGGCTTCGGCGGCGACATCGATCAACTTTCTGGCCAGGGCCAAGTCGCCGTTATGGTTGACGCCGGCTTCGGCAATGATGAGGGTTCGCGTGGTCATGGCTTGCCCTTGCCGACAAATCGGGCGCCATCGGGCTGATCGTGCCGCACCGCTACGCCCATCCCCACAATACAGGCCTTCCCGAGCGCAACACCTTCCCTGATCGTGCTGCTGCTGCCGACAAAGCTGCCCGCGCCCAAGCGGACGTTGCCGTTGAGAATGGCTCCGGTGGAGATGTGGCAGTGATCTTCGATTGTCGCATCGTGTTCCACCAGTGCCCTTGTATTGACAATGCAGTTGTTGCCCAGCCGGGCGCCGGCATTGATTATGGCGCCGTGCATCACAATGGTCCCAGCGCCGATGACGGCGTGGCGGGAAACATAGGCAAGGGGTGAAACAATGGCTGGCAATTCAAATCCCTGCTCAGCGGCAAGGCGGTAGAGGCGCATGCGGTTCTCCGCAGAGCCGATCTGTCCTACCGTGACCAGTGCATACCGGCAGGCCTTGGTCAACTCGGGGAGATCGCGGTCGGAAGCGATTACGGAATACCCCAGGCTTGTGGAGTTCGCTTCTTCCGGCATCCCTACCAAGCCGGCAATTTCGTACCGGCCATGCTGTTCGATGACGTCAACGCAGGCATGTGCGTGCCCCCCCGCACCGAGGAGGATCATGCCGGGCCTTTTCACGAGGCCACCTGCACAAGCCGGGAACTGCTGGGAATGTTGATCAGACGCTGCGCCAAGGATAGGGCACCCTTCAGGTCCATCCGTGGGCAATCCGCGAACGGCAACAGTTCGTGCATCAGAACCCACGCCGGGCGCGTCATCAGGCCTTCTTCATTGGTCGCCGCCAATATGGCATCACTCTGATCGGCTTGCGCGGCATCGAGCAGCAGCGTCTGCAGCCAGTAGTTGCTTCGGCATTGCGCGGGCTCTGCCACCAGTTTCACGCCCGCGACACTCGCAAGCGCTGCGCTGTAGCGTTGAAACAACTTCCTTTTTGCGACCAGCATGCCGGTGAGTTGTTCCATCTGCGCGCAGCCCAGGGCCGCATTCAGGTTGGGCAGGCGATAGTTGTAGCCGATCTCGTCGTGCCGGTATTCCCAAGTGTGGGGTATCTTGGCCGTCGTCGTTAGATGCTTGGCATGGCGTGCAAGCCCTTCGTCGTTGGTCAGTATTGCTCCGCCGCCGCCCGTGGTAATGGTCTTGTTGCCATTGAAACTCAGCGTACCCATCATACCGAAGGTGCCTGTATGCCGCCCGTCGCAATAGCTGCCCAGCGATTCGGCGGCATCTTCAACCAGTGCAAGGCCGAAGTCATGCGCCACCGCCAGCAGCGCATCCATGTTCGCTGGATGACCGAAGGTGTGCATGGGAACAAGGGCTCGAATGACTTTTCCGGTGTCGCGGTTGATGCACTGGCCGGCGCGTTGCTCAGTGCGGCTGCCGAGATAGGCTCGCAAGCTTGCTGCATCCACGCCGAGGGTACGTTCCTCGCTATCGACGAGATGCGCCACGGCGCCGCAATAAGTGACGGCATTTGCTGTGGCAACAAAAGTGAGCGCGGGAATCAGAACTTCGTCATCGGGTTTGACGCCCGCAAGTTTCAACGCAATATGCAGTGCGGCCGTGCCATTGACCACGGCAACCGCGTAACGGGCGCCGGTAAAGGCTGCCAGGTCGGCCTCGAAACGATCCACGAACTTGCCGACCGAAGAGACGTAAGTGGAGTCGAGGCATTCCTTGAGGTACTGCCACTCATTGCCGCTGAAGCTTGGTTCGTGCAGGGCAACGGGCCCCGGCCCGACAACCGTGCGAATCGCGGAAACCAGTTGCTGGGACAGAGTAAGGGAATCTGCCACGGCGTTCATAGATTGTAGATATCGGCCTTGTAACCGCGCAGGTTTTCAGGTCGGGCGAACCACTCGGCGGTTTCAGCCAGGCCGCGCCGGAAACCTTCGCGGCCGGCATAGGCCGGTTGCCAGTCGAAGAACTGTCTAGCCCTGGAGTTGTCGGCCCACAGGCGTTCGACTTCGGAATCCGCCGGGCGCAGACGGGCTTCGTCGGTAACGATCTCTATCTCGGTGTTCATGGCTTCGGCTATCAGCCGGGCCGTGTCGCCAATGGAGATTTCAAAGTTGCTGCCGAAGTTGACGACCTCGCCCAGGGCCTGGTCGGAATCCAGTGCTGCCATGAACCCGGCGACGGTGTCCTGCACGAAACTGAAGTCGCGCGTTGGCGAAACGGCACCCAGATTGATCTTGCGCCGGCCGCTGGCGATCTGGGTGATGATGGTGGGGATCACGGCACGGGCCGACTGGCGCGGACCATAGGTGTTGAAGGGGCGGGCGATCACCACCGGCAGGCCAAAGGAGGCGTAGAAAGAGTATGCCAACTGATCTGCGGCGATCTTTGTGGCGGAGTATGGCGACTGACCCTGCAAGGGATGCTCTTCGGTTATCGGCACAAAGCGCGCGGTGCCGTAGACTTCACTGGTCGACGTTTGGATCAGCCTGCTCACACCCAGTTCCCGTGCCGCCTGCAGAACGTTGAGCGTGCCCTTGACGTTGGTATCGACGTAGGTGTCCGGGGAGTAGTAAGAAAAGGGTATGGCGATCAGGGCTGCCAGATGAAGAACGGCATCGCAACCCTTCATGGCTTCCCTCACTCCATAGGGATCCCGAATGTCGCCGGCGAATACCTCGAACTGGCCCTTGACGTCGGGTGCGCAATGATCCAGCCAGCCCCAAGTGTTGAAGGAGTTGTATAGGCAGAACGCCATCACTTCATATCCTTGGCGAACGAGACTTTCAGTTAAGTGTGACCCAATAAAGCCATCTGCACCAGTGACTAGTACCTTTCTCATGAATTGCGCTCGATCGACAGGTTGGACTGTCCTTCGGCCCTCGCAGGTAAACCTTGACCGTCACCTGCTAAGCGAGTTGCCATCGAGGCTAGAACACTCGTTGCACTGCCCTCCTCGATCACACGTCCTTTTTCGAGACGATACAAACGATCACATTGTTCAACTGTACTTAATCGGTGTGCCACAACGATGAGTGTCTTTTTCCCATGAAGAAATTGTATGGCGTCCATGACGCCTCGTTCTGTAGTGGTATCAAGCGAACTGGTTGCCTCATCGAGAACCAATACCGCGGGATCGTGATATAGCGCACGAGCAATACCAATACGCTGACGCTGTCCGCCCGATAGGCGAACGCCACGTTCTCCAACAACAGTATCAATTCCTTGCGGGAGATCCTTTACGAAATCGCTCAACTGGGCCTCGCGAACCGCTCGCAGAACTGAATCTTCGTCTATCTGTTCGCTCGCTAAACCGAACGCAATGTTGCGGCGCAGTGTGTCGTCCGTAAGAAAAATGGATTGCGAGACATAACCGATCTGATCTTGCCAGCCACGAAGATTTGTGTTGATGTCGATACCATCCAAAAGCACAACCCCGCTGCACGGTGTAAAGAGGCCCAAAAGAATATCAACCAAGGTGCTTTTGCCTGCACCTGTTGTTCCAATGAATCCAACCGCAGTGCCTTTTTCTATCCTGACACTCACGCTACTTAGTACCGGCTTATTCGCAGAAGGGTAGGTGAAGCACACGTTGGCCATTTCCAAGGTTCGCTCAAACGCCAATGGAGGGCTCCGCCCTGGAGTATCAGTCGCATCGATCAACCGCAGTTCGCTGGCCAGATTGCCAATAACGGGGGACGAATAGCGTATGGATTGAAATGCGTTCAGGATTCGGTTAAGAGACGGCAGGAGGCGGAAAGCAGCTGCGGCAAAGAGCCCGAGTGTGGGTAGTAAATATGGAAGGGATTTGCCCTGACCTATCATAACCACAACTAAAACCGCCAATGCGGTAATAGCGAGCAACTCAATCCAAAGTCTGGGAAACGCCTGTAGTGTTGTCCCTAATTCGCCGACCTTCGCGTTGCTCATAGTGTGAAACTGGTATTGAGCAAGAAAGTCTTCTTCTCGACCAAGCAACTTAACATCTTTTGCGGCACCAAGCCCATGCTGCACCTGCTTGAGGCGCGATTCTTCGTGATTTTGACGCAAGACGCCCCAGCGAAGTATTCGTTCACCCGTTAACTTCTGGAACGCCCATCCCGCAAAACCCAGTGTACTTGCGACAAGCAATGTGCCTATTGGCTCAACTACAACCAGCAGAATCAAAATGCTAAACAAGACTAGAGCTTCTGCAACCAATGAGAGGCCGGTATGAATCACACCCCTCAGTTCATCAACCTGCCCCAGGATGTTGCGAATTAGTTGCGCTGAATTGCGCTCCAGATGAAACATGTATGGCTGCCTCAAGTACCCCGTGTAGAGTCGCTGGGAAACATCGACCAATAGGGCGAAAGTGAAGCGTGCCTGCCACCATGCGAGAAAGCCTAGGAATACCGCTTTTACAACATACACCACGACCAAAACTATCATGCCGCCGACAACCAATTTCTCCTGACTTGGATTGCCAATGCCGTTCAACCATGGCTCAATAATTGGATACTTTGTTGCCAAGTCATCTTGCGTCATCAACGCCAGTGCTGGAATTACCAGCCCTATTCCCAGGGTCTCCAGCACCATGCCGATCAGCATCAAGCCGATCAAAACTAGCGCGGCACGCCGTTGATCGCTTGAAAGCAAGTACCAGGATTCTCGCAAGTCCTTCATACCAAAAAAATCTGAGCTCCGTAGAATGTTCGCTGGCTATTCAGGCGAGGCCCGTATCTGCGCGGGCTGACAATGCCTAGGTCGTCATTCGATGCGCTACCCGCTCTTCGAAAAAACTGCTGAATGGCCCATACAAAGGCAGACTATCGGAATTGGGTGCCGGGGTAGCGGCCGCCTTGCAATCTCTGCCATCACTGTTGCGGTATAAACACTCTTGAACGAATATGGTGCGGAAGCGTATGAATCAAAATTAGAACCTCGACATGCGCCTAACCAGCTAACGCACCCTACTCGCTCTCTTCGGGCTGCGTATAATTTGACGGTGAACTTACTGAGGAATTTCGTCGCATTCGCTGAAAAGCAAAACTAAAAAACCCAAGAAAAAAGCCGCTCAAAACTCCGAGTGACAAAGTCCTTTTCGTATTGGGGAAAACAGGGTTTTCAGAAACTGAGGGTTCTGCAATCAAAGCTGTAACGGCTCTGCCTGCTGGAGCAATCCACTCGCGATACTGTTTTTCTTCGCGCTGCAGTTCCTTGAGGCGGCTTTTCTTTTCGGCTTTGATGTGCTCGGAAAGAACCAGCACGGCAAGATTGTCTCGTTGAGGTGCCTCCTGTTTCAGCAATTGGGAGGACTGATCCATTTTAATCAAGGCCCTCTCTGTTTCCTTTGCTTCTGCTGAAATCTCAAGAAGCTCAGCCCGGAGATTCTCAATTAGAGGTTGAGCGACGATCCTGTGTAACGCAGCCAAATGGTCAATAGTGACTTTTACCGAATCAATGGCCTCGTCTCGACTTAGACCATTCACGCGAAGCTCGATAAGGTCGTTGCTTTTCGAAACTCTCGCACTTAACGATGCGCGGAATACACTTCCTCTGCTTTCGCCAACCCATCCCGACTTGATTATTATGTTATCTCTAAAGCTCGGAAGCATAACTCGTTCAACGACTCGCGCCAGCGACTCCACCGGCGCCACCGTCATCTGCCCAGACTGAACCAACTGACCGACATGCCCGAGCAGTATCAGCTTTCCTAGCTGCCCTACATGACCGACTTGAACCAAGGCTACAGCTTCAAATTGTGGCGGCGTGACAGCAAGAAATCCTGCGGCAACAAATACGCCCATCGCCGCTCCACCAAGATTCCAGCGCCAGCCTTTGGTCAGCAGATTCAATATTTGATATAGCGTTATCGTGTTCTTGCCAGAATTCATTCAATCACCATTTTGGACCGTCTATAGCCCCCATAGATAATGGGGCCTGGAACAAAAAATTCACTCGCTGATGAGCCTTGCTTCACCAATGTGGTGACCAGCGGCCCTCCAGTCCTTGACCCCTTGCGGCTGATGCCCGCAGTCGCCAGTCCATGTGAGGGAAGCGTTGCCCGGGTGGCGATATGGAACATTGCCAACGGTGGCTGCAGGTTTTTTCGTTTTACTGGTTGTACTTTTTCTGGTGGCGAATTTTCTCGACTTTCTCTTTGCAGCACTTGCGATCACGTCTTCGAGCTTCAAGCTGTGCTTTGCAACAATAGCTTTCATTTCAACAATGACTTGGTCACTCGGCTTTTTGAGTCGATTGCTGATCTCCCTTTCAACACCCATTATTATTAACTTCTTCAATTCGCTATTGGATAGGATTGCAATATCAGCAACTATCTCTCGATGAAATCGCGGGCAGACCCCAATTTCGATTTGCATCCAGATCGCCGAACAGCAGACAGTTCTGCGGACTGAGCTTGATTCGCGCCAGAACGCAGCTTCTGGCAACTGGTTGAAGTTGTTGATTATCAGGAGGCCACCACTCCTGATGCCGGACACGCTACCGCCATGCCCGTGCACCGAGATGCGCAGCAGATGGCCACATTGTTACCAAATCACTTCTACCCTACCTGCTTACCGCATCCGGCACCATCCGGGTGCTGGGCATTTCTATTGCACAGTATCTGATCAGTGAGCGACCAGCAACTGATGATGGCTGACGCTCACCCGAGTGTCCTGACCGAGGAGTTGCATCAGGACGATCACCCGCTCCTGAGAAACATTTGAGATCAGCCCCTCCAATCCGGCCAGCGGGCCCTCAGCGACGCGGACGCGCTCACCAGGCTGGAACGGACTGATCTCCTGATCGTCCGCTCGATTGCGGCGGGCTTCGAAATCACGGATGCCGGTCAAAACCTCAGGCCGCATGACCGCCGGATCATGACCAAAACGGACAATGGTGCTGACCCCCAGAGTGGAGCGTACCGGAGCGATGGAATGGGCCAGCGAACCCGGCTGAAAGAATAAGTAGCGAGGGAACAACGGGTCAAACTGCGTCTGCTGACGACCCCGCAAGCGCTTGAGGACCTTGAGCCTCGGCAGATAGACGACATAGCCCTGACGGGCGAGGTTGTCGGAAGCGATCTGCTCCTGCCGAAGCTTGGTCTGGGCAACATACCAAGGAGGACTGGCTTGCAAACTCATACCGTCGACTTTTTTTTCGCTTCGCGCCGCAACTCTTCGATCTCATTGCGAATGGTTTCGTACTCGGCGACTTTGTATTTGAGAAAACTGACTGTAAGTCGGGCTTTTTCCTCGATGCCACTGGGAGTAAGCAGATAGCTGTAGGCGAGCTTGTTGTCTGCGCGGCGGAAGTTATCCATCTTTACGAGACCCTTCTGCATCAGCGCCTTGAGGCAATAGTTGGTTTTTCCCAAGCTGACGCCCATCGCCTTAGCCATGTCCCGCTGCTGAATGGCCGGGTTGGCCTCGATAAGTTTCAGCAGCTTGTAGTGGTGGGGATCGGGAGACACAATAAACCGTGGCCGGAAGGACATGTTCAAAGATTGAACATGAGTTTACAGGACTGGCCCGGTATTGGCAAGTTACTGTTGTTGCCTACTGTTGTTGCCTATTGGTGTCGCTTGCCTTTCAGGTGTGATCTTTGGCTCTATGGCCTTCAGCTATTTGCCGAAAGGGCGCGCGACGAATCAGCCTCAAACAATTTCACCCCTACTCGGTCAATATGCTCGAGCAACTCCGGGTTATGAATTCCGTGCCTCAGCGACAAATCAACTTTCCACGGCAGCAGGAGGTCATCGATCCGGTTCTCGATCTCGAACAAATCCGCCAGGGTCAGAACATTCCCTTCGACGCATAGATCGATATCGGAGCCGGGCTGAAAGTTACCCTTGGCGCGGGAACCATACAAGCTGACACGGCTGACTTGTGGGTACTGCTTGAATACGCCTCTCAGTTTTTCGACGACCGGGTCGGGCAAGCCGTAGGGCATGACTATGTATTGCCGTCTTGTGCCAGATTGGTCATTCGTGCCAGAAACACCTCAAAAAGCATGAAGTACGCGTCGGTGATCCGCCCGGCAATTTCATCCGCGACCGCCTGATTGTAAGTGTGGGACGTTAGGTTCCGGCTGCGTATCATCTCCATCCATCCTTCGCCGTCTTCCAATAATCCCTTGCTGAACGCTTCGCGCACAGCATCTCGCGATCCTGTAATGGCCGTATTGCCCTGATAGGCGAAGTAATCGCGTATGACGTTCCAAGCGAGTTCGTGGGTAAATTCGAATGCCTGAATGAGGCCCTGCTTTTCGAGGTCTGACAACGGGCGCGTGCGGGCAAGGGCCACCGCATCGGCCAGGCTACCGAAGGCGCGCTGAAAATTTGATAAACGCTGCTGCCAACGCACGTCAGACTTGTTTTCCACGTAATTATTCACTCACACAAAAGTGTCAAAGCTTATCACGCAGCCGCAGATACCTCGGGAAACGCGGCATTCCGTTTTTCGTCAGTTCGCGATAGCGGTAAGTGACGAGCGTGCCGAGCGGCGGCGGATTGTGACGCAGGGCGTCGCTCAGGCCGCTGCCCAGCGAAAAGCGACGGCCGTCGGGCATTTCCATGCGCAGGGCGCCGAGCATGCCGGCGTATTTGCCTTTACCGGGCAGGTGGGAAATAACCGTTGCCTCGGCATCCAGCCACGGGGTCAGCTTGAGCAAGGCGCGGGAGCGCCCGGTTTCGTAGGCGGCATCGGCGCGGTGCAGCATCAGCCCTTCACCGCCCTGGCGGACGATGTCGCGCAGCATTTTCTGCAGTGCGGCGCTGTCTGCCAGGCGAAATTGGGGAACGGCTTGCAGCCAGGGCTGCCGGGCCGCGGCGACCACCACCTTGATCCGCTCGAAGCGTTCGCCAAAGCTGCCGGCAGCATCCGGCAGTTCGAAGATCATGTAGCGCACACGACGCCACTCGATATCATCCGGCGCCTGGCGACGAACAATGGCCGAGAGTTGATCGAAGCCGCCACGTTTGAGCCAAAGCTCGCCGTCCAGCGGCTGTTTGGGCAAGGCATCGACGAACCACGGCGGTGCTGGAACCGGATTGCCGCTGCGAAAGCGCAGGATCTTGCCATCCCAGCTGGCCCGCACGCCGTCGAGTTTCTCGCTGACCCAGTAGCGCGAGACATCGATATCGTCGCTATAGCGGTCGGCAAGCAGCAAAGTCGGCGCTGGCGACACGGCGGCCGGAACCGACGTGGCCACAACCATGGCGAGCACTGCAATAAACAAGCGGAAAGCCGGGCGCAAGTGCTCGCCTTGATGCCGGCGGTCAGCCGGCATGTCGCGCCAGAAAATCCCGATAGGCTTGCGCAATGCCTTCACGCAGCGGGGTGCGCGCTTGCCAGCCGACGTCACGCATGCGGCTCACGTCGAGCAGCTTGCGCGGCGTGCCGTCCGGCTTGGTGCTGTCGAACGCGATGCGTCCGCCAAAGCCGACCACTTCCATGACGGTCTCTGCAAGTTCGCGAATGGTGACGTCCTCGCCGGTGCCGATGTTGTAGAAACCATCGGTGACTCCCTTTTCCATGAGGAAGACGCAGGCATCCGCCAGATCATCGACATAAAGGAATTCCCGCATCGGCTTGCCGCTGCCCCAGACCACGAGTTCACTGTCGCCGCGCTGCTTGGCTTCGTGCGCCTTGCGAATCAGTGCGGGCAAGGCGTGACTGTTGGCCAGGTCGTAATTGTCGTTGGGACCGTACAGATTGGTCGGCATGACCGAGAAGTAACTCGTGCCGTGCTGTCGGTTGTAGCTTTCACAGAGCTTGATGCCGGAAATCTTGGCGATCGCGTAAGGCTCGTTGGTCGGCTCCAGCGGACCGGTGAGAAGATAGTCTTCCTTGATCGGCTGCGGGCAGTCGCGCGGATAAATGCAACTCGAGCCGAGAAAGCACAAACGCTGTACCCCGGCGAGCCAAGCACCGTGAATCAGGTTGGCCTCGACCATCAGGTTCTGGTAAATGAAATCGGCCCGGAATGTGTTGTTGGCCTGGATGCCGCCGACGATGGCCGCAGCAATGAAAATGAAGTCGGGCTGTTCCTGCGCCAGAAAGGCATGCGTTGCTGCCTGGTCCAGCAGATCCAATTCGCCATGGGTGCGAACGAGGAAGTTGCTGTAACCCGCTTGCTCGAGACGGCGAACGAGGGCGGAGCCGACCATGCCGCGATGGCCGGCGACGTAAATTTTTGCAGCGCGATCCATTACTCGTGGCGATCCATGGCCTGGTAGCCATGCTTTTTGACCAGTTCGTCGCGCTCGGCCGCCTTCAGGTCCTCACGCACCATTTCGGCGACAAGCTCGGCGAAGCTTATTCTTGGCGTCCATCCCAGTTTTTCGCGTGCCTTGGTCGCGTCGCCGAGCAGGGTTTCGACTTCCGTCGGGCGGAAGTAGCGCGGATCGACCTGTACGATGCAGTTGCCCTGCGCGTCGTAGCCCTTTTCATCCTCGCCCGTGCCGCGCCATTCCACGGCAATGCCAATTTCCGCTGCCGCCGCATCGACAAAATCGCGCACGCTGTACTGCACCCCGGTGGCGATAACGTAATCCTCCGGTTGCTCCTGCTGCAGCATCAGCCATTGCATCTCTATGTAGTCGCGAGCGTGCCCCCAGTCGCGTTTCGAATCCAGATTGCCGAGAAACAGACAGTCCTGCAGGCCGAGTTTGATTCGCGCCAAGGCGCGGGTGATCTTGCGCGTGACGAAAGTCTCGCCTCGAACAGGGCTTTCGTGGTTGAACAGGATGCCGTTGCAGGCATACATGCCATAGGCCTCGCGATAGTTCACCGTGATCCAATAAGCATAGAGCTTGGCCACCGCGTAGGGACTGCGCGGATAGAAGGGCGTGGTCTCCTTCTGCGGCGTTTCCTGTACCAGGCCGAACAGTTCAGACGTGCTGGCCTGATAGAAGCGGGTCTTTTTCTCCATGCCGAGGATGCGCATCGCTTCCAGTATGCGCAGAGCGCCGAGGGCATCAGAGTTGGCGGTGTATTCGGGTTCCTCGAAGCTCACTGCAACGTGGCTTTGCGCAGCGAGGTTGTAGATTTCGTCGGGCTGCACCTGCTGAATGATGCGTACCAGGCTCGAACTGTCGGTCATGTCGCCGTGATGGAGGACGAACCTCCGGTTTTTCTCGTGCGGATCCTGGTATAGATGGTCGATGCGGTCGGTATTGAACAACGAGGTGCGGCGCTTGATGCCATGCACGTCGTAGCCCTTGTCGAGCAGGAACTCGGCGAGATAGGCGCCGTCCTGGCCGGTAACGCCGGTGATGAGAGCAGTCTTGTTCGAGGTTGTCATGACAAGGTAAGGTGAGTTATCGACCAGTGCCGGCCAATGGATTGATATGCGTCACGCCCGGAAAACGCTTGAAGTCGTTGTCAGCGGAACAGACAGTACAGCCGTGCTCCAAAGCCAGCGCGGCGATGTGTGCGTCGGTGGTCAGGTTTGCGGCGGTGCCCGCCTGCCGTAGCAGGTTCTTGAGGATAGCCCAGTGCGCCGGGCCGGGCGCGACGGCGCTGACATTCGGCCGGTCGAGCCATTCGTCAATAAAACCCGTCGCCTGTTCCGGACTCAACGGGCTTTCGAATATTCGCGGATTGGTGCATATGCGCAGAAAAGCCATCAACGACACCCACGGCAATCCCACGTCACCGGCTCCGGACAGCGCCCCCTCCCACCAGGCCCTAGCCTGCTTGTGTTGAGGCAAATTCATATTGACCGCATAAATCAGCAGATTGGCATCCACCACAATCACTTGCGTTGCTCCAGCTTCGCGCTGATTGCCCCATCTTCCAGTTGATCGGCCAGTTGCAAGACCTTGCCGAGATCGACGCCTGGCCTAGGCACACCCATGGCTGCCGGGGTCAGGCGGTAGGCACGGCGCGGTGGCGCGTTCCGCCCGCGTAATCCGGCACGCAAAGTTTCATTCACAACCCTCTTGAATGGCTGGCCGGTTTCAATGGCAAGCTTCTTAAGTTCTTTCGCCAGAGGGTCGTCCAGTGTCAGCGTAGTGCGCATCTTGTCACCTCGGTTCGAGCATCAAAGCATCAACATGATACACGTACCACGTCAAGGCATTGATCGGAGGGGAAACCTATCGGCCATAGTTATCTTCAAAGCGCACGATATCGTCCTCGCCCAGATAGCTGCCCGATTGCACCTCGATGATTTCAAGCGGAATCTGCCCGGGATTCTCCAGCCGGTGCTTCACGCCCAGCGGGATGTAAGTTGATTCGTTCTCGCCGAGCAATATGATTTCCTCGCCGCACGTCACCTTGGCCGTGCCGCGCACCACCACCCAATGCTCGGCACGATGATGATGCATTTGCAAAGATAACGTGGCACCGGGATTCACGACGATGCGTTTCACCAAAAACCGCTCGCCGCTGTCGATGCCGTCGTACCAGCCCCAGGGCCGATGTACCTTGCGGTGCAAATCGATTTCGCTGCGGCCGGCTGCCTTGAGGCGGCTGACGATGGTCTTGACCTCCTGCGTGCGCGACTTGGGTGCAATCAAAACCGCGTCCGCCGTTTCCACCACCACCATGTCTTCGCAACCGATGCAGGCGACCAGTCCGTGTTCGGCGATTACCAGATTGCCGTGCGAGTCTTCGAGCCAGACATCACCCTTCACGGCATTGTCGTCGGTATCGCGGGCGATGGCCTGCCACAACGCGTCCCAGGCACCGACGTCGGACCAGCCGACGTCGAGCGGAACCACGCGACACGGGATTCCAAACTCAGTCGATTCCGGGAGTCTTTCCATCACGGCATAGTCGATTGAATCGGAGGGAGAGGCGGTGAAAGCAGCGACATCGAGGCGGACAAAGTCGCCATCATCCTTCGCAGCGTCCACTGCCTTGCGACAAGCGGCAAGGATCTCTGGCGCGAAGTGGCCCATGGCATTTATCCAAACCGACGCGCGCAACATGAAGATGCCGCTGTTCCAGAAATGGTGGCCGCCGTTCACATAGGTTTCGGCCGTTGCCGCATCCGGCTTTTCGCGGAAAGCCACAAGCGCCATCGATGCCTCGGTCGCCGCATCACCAGCGCCGACTTTTACTTCAATGTAACCGTATCCCGTCTCGGGACGGTCCGGTACGATGCCGAAGGTCACCACAGATCCGCGCTCGGCATCCGGCAACCCGCGCAATACCGCAGCCCTGAACGCATCGGCATTGCGCACATGATGATCCGCCGGAGTCGCAAGCAACACCGGGTCGGTGCCATCGCGTGTCGCGTAAAGCGCTGCAGCGGTCAATGCCGGTGCCGTATTGCGTCCCGCCGGCTCCAGCAACAGAGTCCAATTTGGTAGTCCGAG
>JAIPCS010000088.1 GCA_021738105.1 Sulfuritalea sp. | reverse complement strand
GTTCATGATGGAAGATCCGCGCACTATTTCAAGTTCGCTTGATCTGCTGTTCGTCGCGCGCTCCATCGAGCGCATCGGAGACCACGCGAAGAATATCTCCGAATATGTGGTCTATCTGGTCAAGGGGCGCGACGTGCGCCACATCGGCCTCGAAGCCATGGAAAAGGAAGTGGCGGACCAGCCCTGATTCACTGTTCCGCCAAGGCCGCAATTAGCCGGCCGGAGGCACGTAGCCTCCCACCTGGTCAGCCCCGTCACCAAAAAAGTGCTTTTGCACCTGCTCGGCCAGATACTTTCGGTGCTGGGCATCTGCAAGGCTCAGGCGATTCTCGTTGATGATCATCGTTTGCAGCTTGATCCATTGCTGCCAGGCTTCTTTTGAGACGTTTTCGTAAAGCTTCCGTCCCATTTCGCCCGGCATGGGTGGCAGGTCGAGACCTTCGGCCTCACGTCCGAGTTTGATGCAATTGACCATGCGTGCCACTGTGTTTCCTTTCGCTGTGTTGGTAGAGACCCTCCCAGTTTACATCGACTTCACCAGGACTTTCGACCTGCGCTGCAAGTTGTATAGCTCGCGGCGGGCTGTCGGCAGTGCATCTATCCCGGCTGCTGCATACCCGCGCTCGATGAACCAGTGCGCAGTGCGGGTGGTCAGCACAAATAGACGTTGCAGTTTCAGTTTTTTTGCCCGTGCCTCGATGTGTGTGCGCAGCTGATCGCCGTATCCGCTGCGACGAAAGTCCGGTACGACGGCAAGACAGGCCAGTTCTGCCGCTTTCTCGGTCGAGAACGGATACAGCGCGGCACACCCGACGATAACGCCGTCATGTTCCACCACCGAGAAACGGGTGATTTCCATTTCAAGTCGTTCGCGACCGCGTTTGACCAGGGTACCGTCGGTCTCGAGCGGTTCGATGATGCTGAGAATGGCGCCTACATCTTCAATGCTGGCATCGCGCAGGCGCGCCAGAGGCACATTGGTCATGACCGTACCGACCCCATCGCGGGTAAAGAACTCCATCAGCATTGCGCCATCGGCCTTGCGGTCGAGGAAATGCACGCGGCCGACGCCGGAGTGACAGGCCCGTATCGCACTGGGCAGGACACGAGCTATTTCCGGGCCTTGGGCTGATAGATGGCGCTTTGCGAGTTTCTGTGCTTCATCGGCGGTGATCGCATCAATGGATTCCATTTTGCTGCTGACCAGTCCCGGCGCATCGCAAAGATAGATCAGCTTGTCGGCCTTGAGGGCGACGGCGACCGCTTCCGCGACCTCTTCCCAGGCCAGATTGAAAATTTCGCCGGTGGGTGAGGCGCCGATGGGCGTAATCAGCACCAGGTTTTCCTGGGTAAGGTCTGCCTCGATTTCCTCTGCAATGACTTTACGCACTGCACCGGTATATTGGAAATCAATGCCATTGACGACTCCGACCGGGCGGGCGGTGATGAAGTTGCCGCCGGTGACCCGCAGAAAGGCACCGGCCATCGGCGTGTTGGGCAGACCCTGCGAAAGCATGGCTTCGATTTCAATGCGGGTGACGCCCATCGCACGCTTGACACATTCCAGTGCCGCTGCGTCGGTGACGCGCAAACCCTTGTGAAACCTCGGTTTGAGGCCGCGTGCGTGCATTTCGGCATCGATTTGCGGTCGCGCCCCGTGCACCAGGACCAGACGTATGCCCATGCTATCAAGCAAGGCGATGTCATGAATCAGCGCTTGCGCGGCACCCGCCTCGAGCACCTCGCCACCGAACGCGATGACAAACGTCCGGCCACGAAATGCATGAATGTAAGGTGCTGCCTGACGCACCCAGGCGACCAGGCGGGCATCGGCTTCGGGATGGCTGCTGCGGGTTTCCAGAGTCACGGAACAGGTTTCCCTTTCTTCGGTTTTGTTTTTGCGGTGCCAGCAGGTGCTTGTTTCAGCGGAGGTGCTTTGGGACGGGCTGTCCGGGCTGGCGGAGCCTTCGGCCGTGGAGGCTGTAGTTTGACAGAAGCCTTTGGCTTGGCGTCTGCAGTCTTTGGCTTAACGTCTCTAGACTTCGGTTTTGAAATTTTGGCGCCCTGCGTTTTCTTCTTGTTCGCCTTCGGCAGCTTTTCCGGCTTTGCGACTGGCACGGGCTTTCCCTCAAGTGCCGCTTGCAGACGTTCGCAAATGGTGCGAATGACCTTGACGCGAGCATAGGCCTTGTCGTTTGCCTCAACCAGGGTCCATGGTGCAGAACCGGTGCTGGTGCGATCTACCATGTCACAGACGGCTTCGTGGTAGGCGTCCCATTTTTCGCGATTGCGCCAGTCCTCTTCGGTGAGTTTGAAGCGTTTGAATTCGATTTTCTCACGCTCCTTGAAGCGGCGTAGCTGCTCTTCCTTGCCCACCTGGAGCCAGAATTTGATGACGACCGCGCCGGATTGAGAGAGTTCATGCTCGAAATCGTTAATTTCGGTATAAGCGCGCAGCCAGTCGGCATCGGTGCAGAATCCTTCGACGCGTTCGACCAGCACACGTCCGTACCAGGAGCGGTCGAATATCGTCACGCGACCGACACGAGGCACATGCCGCCAGAAGCGCCACATATAGGGCTGTGCCCGTTCTTCTTCGGTCGGTGCGGCGATCGGCACGATCTGGTAGTCGCGGGCATCCATCGCTGCCGTGACGCGTCGGATGGCACCCCCCTTGCCGGCGGCATCGGAACCTTCGAAAACGCAAATAACCGATTTCTGCTTGAAGCGCGGATCGCGAACCAGCTCCGAAAGGCGACCTTGCCACTTCGCAAGCTGGTCTTCGTATTGCGCTTTGGTGAGCGAATGCGTCAGGTTGAGTTCCGAAATGACGTCGCGACCGTCGATGTTCGATTTTACCGGCGGAGCCACCGGAGTCACCCGCTTGTCGGCATTGGCGAGGCGCTGGCGAATGGTGTCGAGGATGATCTTGCCGGTGGTGAGGGAACGAAAGCGGTCATCCTCGCCTTCGATGATGATCCACGGTGCCCAGGGCGTATTGGTCATGCGCAGCACATGGCCGACAACATCCTGCAATTGGTCATAGGTCTTCAGCCGATTCCAATTCCATTTGGTGACGCGCCAGGCCGTGCGCGGGTCTTTTTCCAGTGCCTTCAAGCGTCGCTTCTGACCGCTCTTTGTCAGATGGAACCAGAACTTGAGCACGATCGCACCTTCATTGACCAGCATCGACTCGAAGCGGTTGATCTGGTCGATGCGCTGATCCATTGCCGCCTGGGTCATGCCCCCGTCAATTCGGTCATGGATTGGACTCGAGTACCACGAGCCGGCGAAAATTCCGATCCGCCCCTTGGGTGGCAACGCGCGCCAGTAACGCCACATGAACGGGCGCTGGCGTTCTTCGTCAGTTGGAGTCGAGAAAGCCAGGGTGGATATAAAGCGAGGATCCATCCACTCGTAAAGCACGTTGATCGTTTCGCCCTTGCCGGCACCGTCCTGGCCGCTGACCAGAACGACCACCGGAATTTTCCCGTTCTCCCTCAAGTCATATTGCGCGTCGAGCAAAGCGGCGCGCAGTTGCGGTACGGCTTTCTTATAGGTTTCCTTGTCGATCTTGTGACCGATTTCTGCGGATTCGAACATTACCAGTCTCCCCAAAGTGCCATCATTGCCGCAATAGCGCCAAGTCCGGCGGTTTCGGTGCGCAAAACGCGCGGCCCCAGTCCGATTGGATGGAAGCCGGCAGCACGCGCGGCCAGCAGTTCGCCTTCTTCAAATCCCCCTTCCGGACCCACCAGCACAGTCACCGGCACGGTAGGTAAAGCCACGTCACGCAAGGACTCGGTTGCTCCCGGCGCGCAGACGAACCGTAGCCCATTCTCCTGCGCTGCCATGCCAAGATATTGCGGTAGATCAATGATTGGCGCTATCGTCGGAATGCGATTACGCCCCGACTGTTCGCAGGCGGAAATGGCAATTTTGCGCCAATGCTCCACACGGCGTTGCGCGCGCTCCCCCGAAAGCTTGATCAAGCCGCGTTTCGCGGTTACCGGTTGAATGGTTCCAACACCCAGCTCGACGGCTTTTTGCACCACCAGATCCATCTTGTCGCTGGCGGACAAGGACTGCGCAAGGGTAATCGCGAGTGGCGGCTCACGGTCGGTGTCGTCGAATTCGATGAGAGACGCGCGCAGCTTTTTTCCGGTCAGGTTGAGTATCGCCCGCCACTGACCACCGCGCCCGTCGAACAGTATTGCCGTATCGCCATCGCCGAGTCTCAGGACTTTCAACGCGTGGTGAGCCGCATCGGCGGCAATCTCCACTGTTGCTCCAGGATGAAGCGGGAACGGGCAGAAGAATCTCGGTATCATGTTCCGATTATCGCCAAAACAAAGTTTCAGTGCTGGCTAACGCCAGAATTATCGGCGTTAAGCAAGCCGGCCGAAACTCATATCGGGAGTCAGCGCATGGCCAGTGTTTCCCCGCCCGTCTGCGATTTTGGACGTCCTGCGATTGATTTCGATTTGCCGGGCGTCGACGGCAAACGCCATCAACTGGGCAGTGCCCGCGGCCCGAAGGGTGTGCTGGTCATGTTCATCTGCAATCACTGTCCCTATGTCAAAGCAGTGCTCGACCGCATCGTGCGTGACACGCGAGAGCTTGCTGCGCTGGGTGTTGGCACTATCGCCATCATGAGCAACGATCCCAGCGACTATCCTGAGGACTCCTGGCAGAACATGGTGCGGCTGGCGCGCGATAAGGCTTTTCCCTTCCCCTACGTGCTGGATGAATCACAAGAGGTGGCCAAAGCCTATGGAGCGGTATGCACGCCGGACTTCTTCGGCTACAACGCCAAATTGGAGTTGCAGTATCGCGGCAGACTTGACGAATCGCGAAAGGTCGCCGCAGGCATGGTAGCGCGCCGCGAGTTGTTCGAGGCGATGCGGCAGGTCGCACTGAGCGGGGTGGGGCCGACACAGCAGGTGCCCAGTATCGGCTGTTCGATCAAGTGGCGTTGATCAAGGGGGTCGCGGACGGCAATCCGAATCCGGAAAACCATTCCCGATTGCGCAGGGTTTCGTGGCGCGTCCTAATGAGCGTGGTAGTCGTGCTGGCAGGAATGGTTGCAGGAGGTCAAATGGGATTGTTTGCGGGAAGTCGCCCAGACGGATTGGGTGTCCACGAGGGTCGCCTCAAACCTGCGCCGCTGACACCGAATTGCGTTAACAGCCAGAGTGCGGAAGGCTATTCGGTGATTGCGCCCATCGCTTATACGGGTGATGGGAAAGCGGCCATGAAGCGGCTGAACGCTCTCATCTCAAGGATGACGACGGCCAGAGTAATTGAGTTCAAGCCCAATTATCTGTACGCCGAGTTCTCTTCAAAATGGCTGGGTTTCGTCGACGACGTTGAGTTCTATCTCGATGAAGCAGACGGGCATATTCAGGTTCGCTCAGCCTCGCGCCTTGGTGGCAAGGATTTCGGGGTCAACCGCAAGCGAGTGGAATCGATCAGAGCCACCTTCGGTCGAGCGCTATAGGCCAGTATTCGCCAATGGCTGTGAGAAGCTAGACTTTTGGGCGCTTCGCTGTGATTGCTGCAACAGGTTCTTGCTTGCCAATCTGCGCTTCGATCAGTCGCGAACCCTCATTGTCCATGAAGTGCACAAACGCGGTTGCGGCCGGCATCAGCCGTTTGTCGGTGCGATAGACAAGGCGCCATTGCCGCTTGACCGGTGAGCCGGTGATATTCAGCTTGACCAGTCGGCCTACCGAACGTTCCAGTCCGATCGTGTGTTCCGAAATGAAGGATAAACCGAGGCCCGCCATCACGGCCTGCTTGATGGTCTCGTTGCTGCCAAGTTCCATGATGGCACCAGCGGTCACGTTGTGTTGCTCGAGAAAGCGTTCAAGTGCGCTGCGGGTGCCTGACCCGGGCTCACGGATCAAAAGCGTTTCCTCGGCCAGTCGCTGCGGGTCGATGCGTTTTTTGCCGGCCAACGGGTGATCGGGCGCGGCGATGAATACCAGCGGGTGTTCGGCAAAAATTTTCGCCACTGTTTCAAACTCGGTCGGTGGCGTACCCATGATGGCCAGGTCGATATCGTTTTCCGCCAGATGGCGTACGATGGTGCCCCGGTTATTGACCGTCAGATTTAATTCGACACCCGGATGTCTGCGGCGGAATTCAGCCAGCAGCGAGGGTGCGAAATACTTGGCCGTGCTGACCACACCTATCTTCAGGCGGCCGGCCTCAACGCCTTTGAGCGCTGCCAGGGCCTCGCCAGCCTCCCGCAACTGTTCTGCGATACGTCGTGCCTGACGCGCCAATTCTTCTCCTGCGGCGGTGAGCCGTACCTTTTTTCCGGTCTGCTCGGTCAATGGCAATTCAGCCTGATCTTCCAGAGCTTGCACTTGCATTGAAACGGCCGGCTGGGTCAGATGCAGTTCTTCTGCGGCACGCGAGAATGAAAGATGGCGTGCAACCGCTTCGAAAATCTTTAGTTGACGCAGGGTGACGTTCTTCATGTTCGATTTACGGTATGGGAATTTTTTTCAAGAAATGCCTCAAGCTCAGTCAGAGGCAAGGGCCGCGACAGGTGGAAGCCCTGAAACTCGTCACAGTCGACACTTTTCAGCAAGGCAAGTTGCTGCAGTGTCTCCACGCCTTCCGCGACCACACTCAGTCCCAGGCTATGAGCCAGCGCGATGGTTCCCCTGACAATGGCGAAATCGCTTGGGTCATGCTCAATTCCGGCGACAAATGAGCGGTCGATCTTGAGATAGTCGAAAGGCAGGGTTTTCAGGTAGGACAGTGATGAATGCCCGGTGCCAAAATCATCAATCGCCAGCCGGCTGCCCATGTTGCGAAGTTCCCCGAGCAGTCTGGCAGCTCTTTCAGGATTTTCCATGGCCATGCTTTCGGTCAGTTCAAACTCCAGAAGGCGGGCCGGAAGCGCAGCCGCTTCCATTACATGAGCGATCTGCGTTGGCAGACCGGCCAGGCGAAGTTGACGTACCGAAAGATTGACTGCGACCGGGGGCGGCGAGCGGCCTTCATTGAGCCATGTGCGCAACTGACGTGTGACTGTCGCCAGCACCCAATCTCCGAGATGAACGATCAGATCACTCTCTTCGGCAATGGAAATGAAAGCGCCCGGATATTGGAGCCCATGACCCGGCCTGTTCCAGCGTATGAGCGCCTCGACACCGGTGACACGTCCCTCCCTGTCGAAACGCGGCTGATAGTGAAGCTCTAACTGGTCTTTCTGCAACGCGTCGCGCAACTGTTTTTCTACTTCCAGTCGCTTCATTGCGTTCTGGTTCATTTCCGCGGAGAAAAACTGGAAGCCGTTGCGTCCCAATTCCTTGGCGTGGTACATCGCGGTATCGGCATACTTCATTACGGTATCGACGTCTTTACCGTCCTGCGGGTAAATGCTGACGCCGATCGAGGGGGTGCTGTGCACCGCGTGCTCTCCAATCTGATAGGGCTGGCTCAATGCTTCCAGAATGCTTCCGGCCACCGTGGCTGCCAATCCAGCCACTTCCAGTGCCGGCAGTACAACGACAAACTCATCGCCACCCAGGCGGGCGACCGTGTCAGACGACCTGACGGTCTGGCGCAAGCGGCGTGCCACTTCGATCAGAAGCAGGTCGCCAACATGATGACCAAGCGTGTCGTTGATGGTTTTGAAACGGTCCAGATCGAGAAACATCACGGCAACGCTGCGCTGGTTGCGGTCTGCCTCGGCAAGCGACTGCTCCAGCCTTGTCACCAGAGCCATGCGATTTGGCAGCGAGGTCAAGGGGTCATGGTGGGCGAGATGGTTGATGTGTTCCTCTGCCTGTTTTCTTTCGGTGATGTCGGAAAATATCGACACGTAATGAATTCTGGCCGGATCCTCACGATCATGCACCACGTTGACCGTCATCCATTTCGGATAAATCTGGCCGGTTTTGCGCCGATCCCAGATCTCGCCTTCCCAAAAATCGGAAGCGCCAAGCGACGCCCACATCCGGCTGAAAAATGCCGCATCATGCAACTCCGAACTGAGCAGTTTCGGGTCGCGCCCCAGAACTTCGCTTTCCGAGTAACCGGTGATCCGGGTAAAGGACCGGTTCACCGAAATGATCCTGTTCTCGCTATCGCTGATCATGATCGCAACCGGACTGTTGTCAAAGACCTTTTCGGTCAATAGCAGGCGCTCCTCGGTTTCCTTGCGCTCGGTAACGTCGAAGTCGGCACCGATCAAACGCAGGGCCCAGCCGCTTTCGTCCCGGACCAGATGATTGTGGACCTCCAGATAGCGAATCCTGCCGTCAGGCCGGACAATTCTGTAGGCCAGTTTAACGTCGGTGGCCTTGCTGCGCAGTGATGCGATGGTCTCGTTGACGGTCCGCTCCCGGTCTTCCGGATGAACGTAGTCGATCCAATCCGAGAATCGTCCGTCCCGTCCTTCGGAGGACACACCAAATATCTCGAATACGCGCTCATCTGCCAGTACTGTTTTGCTTCTGGCGTCCCAATCAAAGATTCCCAGCCCCACGGTTTCCAGTGCCAGCGAAAAGCGTTCGTGCAAATGCATCAGTTCGCGTTCGGATTTTCTTCGAGCCGTGATGTCTGTATACGTGGTGACAAAGCCGCCGTCCGGCAATGGGGTGCCGCGAATTTCCAGCACTATTCCGTTCGGACGCTCGCGCTCGAACATGTGGGCTACGGGATGACGGGCTTGCTCAAGGATATCCATAACCCTCGCGTCGCCGTTCTCGCTGCCGTACTCCCCGCGCGCGGCGTTGTATCGAAGAATGGATTCGAACGTGGGGTGCCGATCAGAAATCAGTTCATCGGGGATATCCAGTAGTTGTTTCGCCAACCGGTTCCAGGCGATCATGCGCAGATCTTTGTCGAAGACGCTGACACCGCTCGGAATATTGTCGAGAATGGATTGCAGCACTTCGTTGTTGCGCTGAATCTCCTGTTCGTTCCGTCTGCGTTCGGTAATGTCCGTATACGTCGTAATGAAGCCGGCAATTTTTCCGTCGACGTGAAACGGCTTGCCAACCACGAGATGGGTGCGGCCGCTCGAACGCTCGCGTTCGAAGGTGTGCGACTGAAATTGCAGCGCCAGTTCGCGGCGCTTCTGTACGTGCTCCTCCGGATCTCCCGGGCCATAATCGCCACGTCGAGCGGGCACACGAATCAGATCCTCAAATGAAACACCCTTTTTCACGATTTCCGGCGGAAGTTCGAGTACGTCAACCATGCCGTCGTTCCACACCACCAGTTTGAGCTGATCGTCAAACACACTGATGCCCTGGGGTAGACCGCCAAGGATGTTCTCCAGTAGCGCTGACTGCCGGCGCAGTTCAGCTTCAACGGTTGTCCTCGCCTCGATTTCCATTTTCAGTCGGTCGTTGGCCTGCAGTATTTCCTTCATGCGCGCATGCTGTTCACCCAGCAATGACTCAAGTTTCTGGTAAATCAGGCTCACCTGCGTCAGCATCATGGCAACCATCGCAGCGAAGGTGGTCAGTGCCGCAATCCAACTGAAGGGACTGCTCACGAACGCGTCGACGTCGTAGGCAAAAACCAGATTACCGGAAAGCACGAGTGCCAAAACCACGAGCATCACCAGTCCGGATGCCAGTGCGGCAACAAGACCTCCACGCGGGCCATAGAAGGATGCGGCAACGATACATAGCGCCAAATAGACCGGCGCTGAATTGCCGACGAAACCGTAAATGAAATAGCCGAATGTTCCGGCCAGGAACATCGCGCTCAGAAGCAACGGCGCCAGCCATCGGGCCCCGATTCGATGACGAACCAGGTAGACGATCAGAAATACTGCATAGAGGGCACTATGGGGAATGCTGAGCGGGTTGCCCAGACTCAGATTGCGTGACATGTTTCCCAACGTCAGAATGGTCGCGGCAACCATGGCGGTGGTATAGGTGGCCATGACCACCTCTTCCCGAACCGATTGAACCGCGTTCGATACGTCGCTGGAAATCGCAGCCATGCCTCCCCCTGTTTTTGGCGATGTCGCGCGACTCATCGGCCTTTTTGGCGATGTTATCACTGGTATAAGAAAGCATGACTGTTACTTATGGGTAACAGGAGGCTATCCTGTCAACAATGCTTGAGGCGCTTATTTTTGATGTTGACGGAACGCTTGCCGATACCGAGCGTGACGGCCATCGGCCGGCTTTCAATGCGGCCTTTGCCGAAGCCGGTCTTGACTGGCATTGGGATGAGGCGCTTTACGGTGAGCTGCTGGAAGTCACTGGCGGCAAGGAGCGAATCCGTTTCTTTTGCGAACGACATGCACCGGAATTCCTGCATCAGGCGGATTCCGAGGGACGCATCAAGGCCTTGCATGCGGCAAAGACGCGACATTACGTGGCGCTCTGCGCGCAAGGCATCCGGCTGCGCCCGGGCGTCGAGCGTTTGCTGCGCGATGCGCATACCGCCGGGCTCCGTCTGGCCATCGCCACCACTACTACACCGGAGAATGTCAGCGCCTTGCTGGCCCCGGATCTGCTCTCGCTGTTCGAGAAAGTCGGCGCTGGCGACACGGTGCCGAACAAGAAACCGGCACCTGATATTTATGAGTGGGTACTGGCTCAGCTTGCCTTGCCGGCCACCGCCTGCCTCGCCATCGAAGACTCCGCCAATGGGCTCAAAGCCAGTCGCGCCGCCGGCCTGGCCACGGTGATCACACGCACGGCCTACACCGACGACCACGACTTCTCCGGTGCCGTCGCCCTGCTGCCCGATCTCGGTCAGGTTACGGTGTCTCTGCTTCGGCATTGGCATGAGGTGGCTTATGATAGTGATAAAAAAACGTGACTTTACCTTATGTAATGGTGTGACTACCATATCGTCATCTGCTGCACCGTCTGTCTCAACGTATATCGCCCAAGGAGGGGCACCATGGACCAATCGAACCGATACGCCGACCTGAGCCTGAAAGAAGAAGACCTGATCAAGGGAGGCCGCCACATTCTCGTCGCCTACAAGATGAAGCCCAAAGCCGGCTACGGATATCTTGAGGCTGCGGCACATTTTGCCGCCGAGTCGTCCACCGGTACCAACGTGGAAGTCAGCACCACGGATGATTTCACCAAAGGTGTGGATGCACTGGTGTATTACATCGACGAAGCGACCGAGGACATGCGGATCGCCTACCCGCTGGACCTGTTCGATCGCAACATGACCGATGGCAGGATGATGATTGTGTCCTTCCTGACGCTGGCGATTGGAAACAATCAGGGCATGGGAGACATCGAGCACGGCAAGATCCACGACATTTATTTCCCCGAGCGCGCCATTCAGTTGTTCGACGGTCCGTCCAAGGACATTTCCGATATGTGGCGCATTCTCGGCCGGCCGATCAAGGATGGCGGCTATATCGCCGGCACCATCATCAAGCCCAAACTTGGTTTGCGCCCCGAGCCGTTTGCGGCTGCTGCCTACCAGTTCTGGTTGGGCGGGGATTTCATCAAGAACGACGAGCCGCAGGGCAATCAGGTGTTCTGTCCCGCCAAAAAGGTGTATCCGCTGGTGTATGACGCAATGAAGCGCGCCATGGATGAGACCGGTCAGGCCAAGATTTTTTCGGCCAACATCACTGCCGACGATCACTACGAAATGCTGCACCGCGCCGATTTCATTCTTGAAACTTTTGGCCCGGATGCAGACAAGGTGGCCTTCCTGGTCGACGGCTTCGTCGGCGGCCCCGGGATGATCACTACCGCCCGTCGTCAATATCCGAATCAGTATCTGCACTATCACCGCGCGGGACACGGCATGATCACGTCGCCCTCCGCCAAGCGCGGCTACACCGCATTTGTACTGGCCAAGATCGCCCGTTTGCAAGGCGCCTCAGGCATTCACGTCGGCACCATGGGTTACGGCAAGATGGAAGGCGACCAATCGGACAAGTTGATCGCCTACATGATCGAGCGCGACGAGTGTCAGGGTCCGGTGTATTTCCAGAAGTGGTATGGCATGAAGCCAACCACCCCGATCATTTCCGGCGGCATGAATGCGCTGCGTTTGCCCGGCTTCTTCGAGAATCTGGGCCACGGCAACGTGATCAACACTTCGGGGGGCGGCTCTTACGGCCACATCGACAGCCCGGCGGCTGGGGCAATTTCCCTGCGCCAGTCCTACGAGTGCTGGAAGTCGGGTGCCGATCCCATCGAGTTCGCCAAGAGTCACAAGGAATTCGCCCGAGCTTTCGAATCCTTTCCGGGCGATGCCGACAAGATATTCCCGGGCTGGCGCGAAAAACTCGGTGTCCACAAGTAAGCCGGGCTCTGGTAGAAACAGCCCCGCTGCGGCGGGGTTTTTTGGATGCGCATACTTGACTGAATCGATCGGATAAAGCCATGTCGAACAAGGATCAGTATCTTGTCAGGGCAGAACCCTTCTATCGGGCCCAGGGTCGGGAAGTGGAACTGTATGAGGCGGCCTACGCGGCCCGTTTGCCGGTGATGCTCAAGGGCCCCACCGGTTGCGGCAAGTCACGCTTTGTCGAATACATGGCCTGGAAGTTGAACAAGCCGCTGATAACCGTGGCCTGCAACGAAGACATGACGGCCTCTGATCTGGTCGGCCGCTATCTACTTGACGCCAACGGTACGCGCTGGCTCGATGGTCCGCTGACCATCGCGGCGCGTCTGGGCGCCATCTGCTATCTCGACGAAATCGTGGAAGCACGCCAGGACACGACCGTGGTGATCCACCCACTGACCGATCACCGTCGGGTGTTGCCGCTGGACAAAAAGGGTGAATTGATCGAGGCGCATCCCGATTTCCAACTGGTGATTTCCTACAACCCCGGCTATCAGTCCTTGATGAAGGATCTCAAGCAATCGACCAAGCAGCGCTTCACCGCCTTCGATTTCGATTACCCGGAAGCCGCGCTGGAAACGCAGATTGTGGTGAAGGAATCCGGCATCGAAGCCGACATGGCGGCAACACTGGTAAAAATTGCCCAAACGGCACGCAACCTGAAGGGTCACGGTCTTGATGAGGGCATATCGACTCGTCTGGTCGTTTATGCGGCAACCCTGATCGGGCGCGGAGTCGCACCGCAGGACGCCTGCCGCATGGCCATGGTGCGGCCGATCACGGACGATGCCGACATCCGGGCGACGCTCGATCATGCTGTCGATGCGAGCTTCCCGTGAAAGTCGGCGATGGCGATACGGCGCTAATTGGCCGTAAGCGACCTTAACGGGCGATCAGGCGATGGTCACGGGTGTGCGACAGGTGCAAGATGCGCGCAGTCGCAGTTACGCGCATCCGCAGGTGCAGACTGCGTGGCTGGAGTTGGACTGTGGTTTTCCCGCTGTAGCTGAAGTTTTTG
>JAIPCS010000087.1 GCA_021738105.1 Sulfuritalea sp. | reverse complement strand
TTATCGCGAAGTCGCTGAGCGGCTGGGCATGAGTGAGGCAGATCTGCTGCAGCGTCTTGATGCGTTGCTGGAGCGCCGCGTCCTGACGCGCTTCGGCCCGATGTTCCAGATTGAACGAGCCGGTGGTGCGTTTGTACTCGCGGCGATGCGCATACCGGAGATCGACTTCGAGCGGGTGGCTGCTCAAGTGAACGCGTTTCCCGAAGTGGCACACAACTATCGGCGCGAACACGCTCTGAACATGTGGTTTGTCCTCGCCACAGCAACACCCAATGGAATTGCCGAAACCATAGAGTCTATCGAGACGGCTACCGGCCTGCCGGTATTTGCGTTTCCCAAGGAGCGCGAATATTTTGTGGAGATGAAGCTGCGTGCCTGATGTAAGCCCGGAGCCCCTTCTCGATGCTACAGACAGGCGCTTGATGGTCGCTACCCAGGCCGGATTGCCGCGCGTTTCGCGTCCGTACGACGTGTTGGCAGACCAGTTGGGTATCGCTGCTGAGGAAGTCATGAATCGACTGCAACGCATGCTGGATTGCGGCGTGGTTCGTCGCATCGGCGCGGTGCCCAACCACTATGCCATTGGCTACACAGCCAACGGCATGTCCGTGTGGGATGTCGATGATGCACGTATCGACGAACTGGGGACCGAAGTCGGCGCCCTGAGTTTTGTTACGCACTGCTACCGGCGTCCGCGTCGATTGCCGGACTGGCCCTACAATCTGTTTGCCATGGTGCATAGTCAGAACCGCGAAGAGGTTGCTGCACGGGTAGCCGAGATCGAAGCCCTTTTGGGAAGTGCCTGTCGGGCGCACGACATTCTCTATAGCACCCGGATATTGAAAAAGACCGGGCTGCGTATCGCGGGCTGATGCCGCTCCACTAGCTTTCCGTAGTCACCAGTCGAGCCTGATTTATTGCTGATCCTGAATTGAGGTCAGGTAGGCGAGAATGTCCTGTCGTTCCTCCTCCTTGAGGGTGTTCAGAACTCCACCGACTTCAACGTCGTCGTGTGGGCGTTCTCCTGCCAGATACTTCTCCATCTGCCGCTTTAAATAGCTGGTGTATTGACCGACAAGCCTGGGGAACATGCCGCGCCCCATCCCGGTTTTCGCATGGCAAGTGGCGCATTTCTTTTGATAAATTGCGCCACCATTGCCCACGTCGCCCTGGACGCGCGGAATGATCATGACACGCTCGGTAAGGGTGAGGCGCGCAAGCGCGTCATCCGTTTCCTTGAACACTGGCCATTTTGTAGGCAGTTCAATCGACGCCAAATAGGCAGCGATATCCTTGATGTCTTGATCCGGTAATTCGCGCTCTTGTGTATAAGGGTACATCGGTATATTGACTCGTGTACGGGCGCGAAATGCCTTCAGCTGACTTGCAATGTACGAGGCGCTTAGACCACCGATACGAGGGTATTCACCGCGCGAGCCCCCCTGTCCATGCTGACCATGACAGCCGGCACAAGTAGCGTTGATCTCTTTGCCGTTGTCCAGATTCTGGGCGATTCCCAAGTCGTTGAAGCACAGTGCGAGCAGCAAGATCAGAAATATCTCCCTGAATGCCATCGTGGCATTCGGTGTCGTTACGGTCGGCATGAAGTTCAATCTGAGTTTCATCGTTCTCATACGGTTTTTGCTCACGCGGTCAGTGATGCGACATATTGTCACGGCGACCGAACGTGCCTTTCTGTGCTTCGTGTTGGATAATTCACTGGTGCTCAATTTTACTCTGCCTGATGAAGGTTCCAATCTTCGCCTCAACCAGCGACGTGCTGTGATTTTGCGCTGGTGGCTGCTGGTGGCAGTGCTTGTCGCCGTAGTATCAGCGCCGACTTTTCTCGATATTGCTCTGCCTCAGATTCCGATGCTTGCAGTGATCGTATTGATGGTGGGCTTTAATAGTTATGCTCAGTGGCGTGTGCGAACGGATGAGGCGGTAAGCTCGATAGAGTTGTTTGGCCAGTTGTGCGTTGATCTGACGGCACTGGCGATATTGCTGTACCTGTCTGGTGGTGCGGCCAATCCCCTGATTTCCCTGCTGCTGGTTCCGGTCGCCGTGGCCGCATTGTCTTTGCCCGGGGCCATGACAGCAGTTGTTGCAGTACTGGCGATCGCTATCTATTCGATGCTGATGTGGTTGTTTCTGCCACTCTCGGTCGCGGACGCCGAGCGGGCCACTCGCCTGCATCTAGGTGGTATGTGGTTGAGCTTTGTGGTCTCAGCGGCCATGATTGCATGGTTTGTGGCCCGTATGACAGCATCGATTCGCGAGCGCGGCCGTCGTCTGGTGGGGGCCAGGGAGGAGGAGCTGCGCGATGAGCAGATGGTGGCGCTAGGCTCACTGGCTGCCGGTGCCGCCCATGAACTGGGAACCCCGCTCGCAACAATTGCCGTGGTGGTTGGTGAAATGGAGCAGCTACCCAGCCTGGATATCGATGTACGGGAAGATTTGGCCCTGGTGAAGAAGCAAACTTTGCTTTGCAAGGACATCATCAGTGGCATGGTTGCGCGAGCCGGATTGCGGCGGCCGGAGGGACTCGAAATCCGGGATGCGGAAGTCTGGTTGCAGGAAGTTTGTGCGCGTTGGCAAGCGATGCGGCCACGGGCAAGCAGTCGCTTCATACGTAAGCAAGGTGTTGGCCGTCCTCTGATCATGGCCGAAGCTACGCTGGAACAGGCACTGATCAATCTGCTCAACAATGCGGCGGATGCCAGTGATTTCGAGATTGAGATCAGTCTCGGTTGGGATGAGGCCATGCTTAGTGTGGAGATAAAGGACGGTGGCCAAGGCTTTCCCAATGATGTGCTGCGCAGGGCTGGACGCATGCCGCTGACTGTTCAGGGCAAGGGTGCCGGAATCGGATTGTTGCTGGCGTTTTCAGCCATCGAGCGACTTGGCGGTCGTATTGTGTTGGACAATCTTCCAGCGGGCGGTGGCAGGGTTTGCGTAGAACTGCCACTCGTTCACAAGGAATAGATGTTGAAAGCACGGGAAGACATGGGCAACGCCATACTGATTATCGAGGATGACGAAACTTTCAGTGCAACACTGGTGCGCGCGCTGAAGCGTCGTGGTTTCGGTGTTGACGCTGCAAAGACCCCAGAGGAAGCAATCGCTGTGGCCCGATTGACAGTGCCGGCTTGGGTGGTGCTGGACTTGAACCTTAATGGGGCATCCGGTCTGAACCTGATCCCGCTTTTGCTGGAAGCCAGTCCCTTATGCCGGATCGTTGTATTGACTGGCTACGCCAGCATCACAACGGCAGTCGACGCGATCAAGCTGGGAGCTGTGCAGTATTTGGCCAAACCGGTGGACCTTGACACATTGCTGCGGGCATTCGATCACACTCTTCAGGCCGACAGTGCATCATCCAGGGCCAGTGTACCGGCCGCCATCCCGCGCGTGCCAATGTCGGTAGACCGCATTGAGTGGGAACACATTCAGCGCGTACTGGGAGAGCACAAGGGCAACATTTCAGCCACCGCGCGGGCACTCAATATGCACCGGCGCACCTTGCAGCGTAAGCTGCTCAAGCGTCCAGTCAAGCAGTAGTCACGGTGTTGATAATCAGGTTTGTATTGATTAGTGTCCGACATCGAAGCGAAAGGGTATCGCTATTCGTTGCTGATCTGTTTCAACTATTACAGTTGCCACCCAGGCCATACGACCGGTAACGCAAACAGGTAGCGAGGTTTCGCCGACATATCTGTCGGGGCTCGCGGCAGTCAACTCGCTGCGGTTATAGCCCATGTTCATGGTTTCACCCGAGAAATTCACTTCAACCTTCCTTGGTTTGACTCCGGTAACAGAAACTTCGACGCGCAATGGGGAAAGAAACGCTATCGGGCGCGGCGTGATAGAAAGCTGCATGCGACCGTTTTTTTCAAAAGTGGCGTCGCATGCCTGCCGCTGCAGATTGCAGCCGGGTTCAGCGCTACCACTGACATCCGCCTTTGGCAATAGTAGTGGTGACAATTGCTGACCGAGAATAGCCAGGCCAATCAAGGTGGCGATCATCGCCATACTGATCGCATTGGAGCGGCTGATATTCAAGGCGAAATCCCGTTACGAATTGTTATGTACTCATACGCGAACTTGATAATCCTAAACAGTTGACCCATGTCAACGACTAGGTAACAAGCATCGAAGGAAAATGTGCGGCATATTGTCGCAGTAGTCGACCCGTGAGCGGTCACAGCGGCGCAAAAGAGTAGGACGCATCGGAAGCAGTAATAATGAAGCATCAACTGGAATGGGAGCGATAAGATGAAACAGTTTAACAAGCAAGCCACCTCGCTGCTGTTGGCAGCCGGAATCGGGTTCGCGGCAAGCGCAGCCTGGTCGGCCGATAGCCTGCAGGATGTGTTGAAGGCACGCGGTTTGAGTCAGCAGGATCTGCTCGCTGCAGCCAAGACCTATGTACCAACAGGAAAGCGCGATGAATTCGTCGCTTTCAGCTCGGGTGGGCAGTCTGGACAGGTTATCGTCTATGGCGTTCCCTCGATGCGCATCCTGAAGTACATCGGTGTATTTACGCCGGAACCCTGGCAGGGATATGGCTTTGACGAGAGTTCAAAAGCCATACTCAAGCAGGGTCAGATCGATGGCAAGGACATCACCTGGGGTGATACGCACCATCCTGCGATTTCAGAGACCAACGGCGAATACGACGGCCAGTTCCTGTTCATCAACGACAAAGCCAACCCGCGTCTGGCCGTCATCGATCTGCGCGATTTTGAAACCAAGCAGATCGTGGTCAACCCGATTTTCAAGTCAGAACACGGCGGTGCCTTTGTCAGTTCCAACACCGAATACGTGATTGAGGCCGCACAATATGCCGCTCCGCTGGAGAACAAGAAGTTCTACCCGCTGGAAGAGTTCAACGAGAAGTACCGCGGTGGTGTGACCTACTGGAAGTTTGATCGCAAGGAAGGCCGTATTGATACGAAGGAATCTTTCTCGCTCGAACTGCCGCCTTACTCGCAGGATCTGTCCGACTTCGGCAAGGGGCCGTCTGATGGTTGGTCTTTCACCAACTCGTTCTGTTCCGAGCGCTATGTCGGCGGTATCGAGAAGGGTCGCCCACCGTATGAAGCCGGTTGTTCCGCAAAGGACACCGACTACATGCACGTGATCAACTGGAAGAAGGCTGCTGAACTGGTCAAGGCTGGCAAAGCCAAGAAGATCAACGGCCACAATGTGATCATGATGGAAACCGCCATCAAGGAAGGCGTCCTGTTCCTCGTGCCAGAGCCTAAGAGCCCGCACGGAGCGGACGTTTCGCCGGATGGCAAGTTCATCATCGTCTCCGGCAAGCTCGATACGCACGTGTCGGTGTATAGCTTCGAGAAGATCCAGGCCGCGATCAAGGCAGGCAAGTTCGAATCCAAGGATCCCTACGGCATCCCGGTGATCGGCATGAAAGATGCACTGCATACCCAAGTTTCGCTGGGCCTTGGTCCCTTGCATACCCAGTATGACAGCAAGCCCTGTATCGCCTACACCTCGCTGTATGTGGATTCGCAAGTGGGCAAATGGAACTACTGTGAAGGCAAGGTACTCGACAAGCTCAGCGTGCACTACAACATTGGTCACCTGATGACCATGGAAGGTGATTCCGTCAAGCCTGCCGGCAAGTATCTGGTTGCCTTGAACAAGCTTTCCATCGATCGTTTCTCTCCGGTGGGTCCATTGCAGCCTCAGAACCATCAACTGATCGATATCAGCGGTGACAAAATGCAGTTGCTCTACGATATGCCTATTCCGTTGGGCGAACCGCACTATGTAGTGGCCATCAATGCCAAGAAGCTGAAGCCTGCTGTGCGCTACAAAGTCGGTACCGACAGTCGCACCGATAAGCCGCATCCGGGCAAGTCTCGCGCTGGCGAAGAGCGGGTCGTCAAGAAGGGCAAAAAAGTCGAGGTATTCGCTACCCTGATCCGTTCGCACATCACGCCGGAAACAATTGAAGTTGAAGTTGGCGACGAAGTGACGATCAACTTGACCAACCTCGAGCGCGCACAGGACGAAACCCACGGCTTCACGGTATCGACCTACAACGTGCATGCTTCGGCGGAACCGGGCAAGACCGTATCGGTGAAGTTCAAGGCAGATAAAGAGGGCGTCTATCCCTACTACTGCACCGAGTTCTGCTCCGCGCTGCACCTTGAGATGCAAGGGTATCTGCTGGTCAAGCCGAAGGGCTGGAAGCCGACCAAGATGACGCTTGCCAAGGGCAATTACACGGAAGCCGACTACAAGGCAACAGTGAAGAAGGTGGTTGACACCCAAGCCATCATCGACTCCGTAGTGGCCTACATTACCAGCGTGAACTACAAGGACTTCCCGGATGTCGTGGCCATGGTCGAAGACGCTTTCGACCAACTGGGCAAGACCAAGGGTCTCAAGGAAAAGCATGAAGCCTTTGCCGCGAAGAAGGATTGGGAAAATGCCAACCTTTGGGCCGAGCAGATCTGGCAATACCAGGTCAAGACCGCCGATCTCGGTTTGCGTGCCAAAACCTACCTCGAGCAAAACGGGGCCAAGAAGGTCAAGTAGCGCTTGAACTAAACCAAGGCAAGACCTGGGGGGCAGATATAATCTGCCCCCCGTTTTCTTTTAGAAAGAGATAACCATGAAGCTTAAATTGATTCTTGCTGCTATTGCAGTCTCTGCATTTGCAGCCCCAGCGTTGGCCGATGGCAAGGCGCTGTATATGGAAAAGACCTGTATCGCCTGTCACGGCAAGGATGCCAAGAAACCGCTGACGCCTGAGTATCCGAAACTGGCCGGGCAGAACGCAAAGTATGCCGAGAACCAGATGAAGGACATCAAGAGCGGTAAGCGCTCAAACGGTAATTCTGCTGCGATGAAAGGCGTCATGCATCTGGTTAGCGATGCAGAAATCGCCGAATTGGCCAAGTATCTTTCCGAGATCAAGTAGAAGCGCTTAAGCTTCCTTAAGATCATAAGGCTGGCAATTCCGTTCAGTTGACGAATATCAATGAACGCTAATGTACTAGCGTGGCATCATTTACTAATCCTGACACACTGATGAGGAAACAACTATGTACAAGGCACTGACACTGGCGCTTTCCATTGCGCTGATTCCGGCGTTTGCGCTGGCGGGTGGTCCTCCGGCCAAGAAGCAGGCCGGCATCGAATCCAAGGACTACAAATGGAATGCCGAAGGGGGCGAGCAGAGCGCGGCGCTAAAACTCAAAGGTGACCCGACAGAAGGCCGTGATGGCTACGAGGTTTGCGGTGCTTGTCACCTGCCATCAGGTGCGGGGCGTCCGGATGGCACGTTCCCGCAACTCGCTGGCCAGCACACCACGGTACTGATCAAACAGATGGCCGATATTCGTGCCGGTCTGCGTGACAATCCGACCATGTATCCCTTCGCCAAAGAGTTGATCGATGCGCAGGAGCTAGCTAACGTCGCGGCTTATATCGAGAAGCTTTGCATTCCCCTGGATCATGGTAAGTACGAAGGCCCGGACGCTGCTATACAGGTCTCGGAAGGTAAGAAAATGTACGAGAAGGAATGCATAGAATGCCATAAGGCAAACGGCGAAGGCGTCAAAGAAAAATTTTATCCCGTGCTTGCTGGCCAGCATTACAAGTATTTGTTGCGCCAAATGACGGAGATTCGTGACGGGCATCGTCGCAATGCCAATCCTGACATGGTCAAGATCATCAAGAAGTATGACAACAAGCAACTGGTGGCCATATCGGCCTATCAGGCGAGCTTGAAGATGCCGGGCTCCATGTGCAAGCCCAAGGGCAAGAAATAAGTAGCAAGTGATTTATCCGGGGTGCCCCAACTGGCTCATGCCAGCCTGGGGGGCACTCCCGGTCGGCTTCACCCCTGTAAACAGAGAACAAGATGCCAGACCAAAAAAAACAGAATTTGTTGATCACCGGCTTGACCTCCGTTGCGCTGGTGGCCCTGATAGTTGCCTATTTCGCACCGATCTGGTGGGTATCGCTGACCGCACCGAACTACCCAAAAGATGCGTTTCCTGATGGTATTCGAATCCATTTCCATTTCAACGGCGTATTTAACGGATGCACGGCCATTGGGAAAGGCACGCAAATGGGTAACGAAACCATGCAGGCCGACATGGGTGAGGGCTCGGAGCGCTACAACCCTATTCTGGACAAGGACAAGGACGTGAACAAGGATGCCAAGAGCCTTGATTGCGTGCACGAAATGAACACCATCAACCATTATGTGGGGATGTACCCGATCGACACGGGTTCTCCGGTGGAACTTCGCTTGTCGAAATTCATCTTCGGTTGGTTCGCCGTCATGCTGCTGGCGTTCATGGCGACGCAACGAAAGACCCAACTGGCAATTCTGATTGCCGGTTTCACAGGGGTGACCGTTTGGATGGTAGTCGATCAAATCGTCTTGGGGCAGTTGGACGTCTTCGCTGCGCATTACTACCATGAGGCAAGTACCTTCTTTAATCAGCCTGATGTGCTGGACCGCTGGAAGGCCAATTTGATATTGGCAACCAAGGTATCGATGGGTGGAATGGTTGTAGCGATGACGATCATCGTGTTGGGTGTCTGGAAAATTCCAAAATTTTCCTTGTTGCTGGCACTGGTACCCGCGCTGCTACCGTTGTTTTTTGTCATTGACTACGCTGGCTGGCTTTGGTTCTTCGGGCACAACATGCACCCCTGGGGCGCTTTTACCGTCAAACCCTTCATGCCAACAGTGTTTGGCGAAGGCAAAGTGGCGCAGTTTTCAACCTTTTCCTACCCCTACTGGGGCTATGCGCTGTTGCTGATCATGTTCGGCTGTCTGATGTTGGCTTTGCTGCTGCGCCGCAGGCAGATGCGTGATTCATCAACGGGTTGAAACACTCATGAATCTGCAACGCTGGCTGGTGTTGCTGCCGGTCATGCTGCTCGGGGCATCTTCGCTACTCATTGCGCGGCCACTCGATCCCGAGGAAACTGACGATAGAGAGCTGAAGTTCGGAGCCGCCGCCGATCTCTCAACTGCACCCAGAGTCGGCGTCGATCGTCCCAAACCGACATTCCCGCTCTACCAGCGCGACAAGCGCATCCACGGTTTGCAGCCGTTTCAGGCGCTGGTGGATGCGGCACCCGCTGGATCGATCTTGCGGCCGTCGCCAGGTGCGTATTCCGGTCCCGTAGTGATGACCAAGCCATTGATCATCGAGGGTGGTGGAAAGGTTACGATTGATTCCGGCGACAAAGGTACAGTGTTTTCGCTGCAGACCAGCGGTGCGACGCTGCGCGGCCTGCATTTGACCGGTTCAGGTGATTCGCACGATACGGACGACTCCTGTCTGGACGTTCGCGGAGATCAAAATATCATCGAGAATCTGGTGATCGACAATTGTCTGTTTGGGATCGATCTTAAGCAGTCGAACAGCAATCAGGTGAAATTCAACAAGATCAGTTCCAAGAATCGCGAATTGGGTATTCGGGGGGATGGGCTGCGTCTTTGGTACAGCAACCGTAACCTGATTGAAGGAAACGAAGTTGTTGATTCACGAGACAACGTTGCATGGTACTCAAATGACAATGTCTATCGTGCAAACATTGGCAAACGGAGTCGTTACTCGATCCATTTCATGTTCGCTAAAAATAATTTGGTGGAAGACAATCGGTTTTACGACAACTCGGTGGGTATCTATTTCATGTATACCGAAGGCGGAGTGACTCGCAACAACTTGATTTCCCATGCAACAGGGGCAGCCGGTATGGCCATTGGTTTCAAGGAATCGAGCAATGCGATTGTGGAAGGGAACGAAATTGTCTACTGCGCTATTGGTATCGGGTCGGATCTTTCGCCATTTCAGCCAGACAGCAAAATTTGGGTGCGCAACAATCGCTTCGCCTATAACGGAATCGCGGTAAAGTTGAGTAGCGAGTTAGGCGGAAATGTCGTCACCGATAATGTATTTGAAGGAAATTTAACCAACGTAGTACAGGATGGTCGCGGTGTTTCCGGTCTCAACGAATGGCGCGGCAATTTCTGGGATGATTATCAAGGTTTTGACCGCGATGGAAATGGTGTCGGGGACACCCCCTACGAGCTTTATGCCTATGCAGATCAGATATGGATTGAAATGCCCCCGGCGCGTTTCTTCAAGACGGCACCGGTGATGGAATTGCTGGATTTTCTCGAGCGACTGGCGCCTTTTTCATCCCCGGAAAGAACACTGAAAGATGATGTGCCGCGCTTTATCAAGCCAGGAATAATTGGAAACAGGGTTGCAGGATGACTGAACCGAAAACACGCGACAAGGAGACACCTCCTCCTTTATCACGAGAGCGCCTTCAACAGTCGCGCCGCCGCTGGCTTCGCACTTTCCTGCTGACTGGTGGAGTCATGGGTGCCGCACTGTCCGGATTCCTGCCACTGGTTTACGCGCGGACGAAGCGTCTGCGCCCACCCGGAGCATTGGATGAAAAGGACTTTCTGTCCTCCTGCATCAAGTGTGGTCAATGCGTTCAAGTCTGTCCGGTGCAGGCTATCAAGCTGGCCGATCTGGTCGACGGCATTGGAGTCGGCGTACCCTACATAGACGCGCGCGAGCAGGCCTGTGATTTCTCTTGCGATGCCGTACAGTGCATTCTTGCCTGTCCGACGGGATCGCTGTCGTACAAGAAGCCAGTTTTTCTAGGTGTGCGCAAAGGGGCAGCCTTGGCCAGCAAACCGATTCTCAAAGCCAAGGAGAAAGACCCCGAACCGACACTCAACCTTACCGAGCGTATCGGTGTCGCGCGCCTGACACGACCTGAGGCCTGCCTGGCCATTCAGGGCAAGGGATTCAAGGGGCAGGCGAGAGGCCCCTCGTTTAGGGGCGAGCTGCGCTACATGGAGGTCGATCGATGGAAACCGATCCGCATAAGCGAACATCCCTACGATCTTGCTGAATGCGACCTGTGCGTACGCGAGTGTCCGGTCAAGGGTGCAATTTCCATCGAAACAGTGTTTGCGCCGGATGGCTCGAAGCGTAAATCACCTGTGGTACATGAACCCTGTGTTGGTTGCGGTGTCTGTGAAATGATCTGTCCCGTCGAGCCGACCTGCATCGTAATTGACGCGCGCGAGGTGTGGAATACATGAACACGATTCTCGCCCGCCGATTCTTCGATCAGATTGCGGTTATGTTTGGTCGCGAAGCAAAAAAACCTGTTGAGATTACCGAACGCGCCCAGAAGATTCACGTGATCAAGAGGGCTACAAACAAGGAGAGGCTGCAGGCAGCAATTGTTGCGCACGAGCGTGCGCAAAAAGTACACAAGTGGCGCAATCGGCGCTGGGCCGTGTTGATTATCGCGAATCTGATGTTTACTTTTTCATTCTGGTTCGATATCCAGATTCTTGAAGGGGCCTTGACCGCTTCGCGCTTCGTCGGTTTTCACCTGATCGACCTCAACTCGGCATTGCAGGTGATGTTGGCCCACAAGCACATCATCGTCAATCTGGTGATTGGCACCGCCACAGTCTTTGTCCTCTGGTTGCTGTTGGGTGGCCGAACGTTCTGTTCCTGGGTATGTCCATACCATCTCCTTGCCGAGTTTGCCGAGAAAATTCATCTCTATCTGGTCAAGAAAAAGCTAGTGACCGACCAGAATATGGATCGTCGCTTGCGCAGTCTGTCCTGGATTGTCTTTGCTGTGCTTGCTTTGGCCACCGGCTACACGGTATTTGAAGCAATTTCACCGACGGGTATCGTCTCGCGGGCACTGATATACGGGCCGGGACTGGCCTTGCTGTGGGTGCTGGCCTTGCTGGTTTTCGAGGTATTTTTTTCGCGTCGCGCCTGGTGCCGGTATGCCTGCCCGATAGGACTCACCTACGGTGTCGTCGGCATCTTCTCTCCGCTACGTATCAAGTACAAGCTGGATGGATGTTTCCATGAAGGAGACTGTCGCAAGGTATGCCTTGTTCCTCATGTGCTGGACACAGTTATAAAGGGGCGAGCCGTGGATACGGAGATTCCGATTGGCCCTGATTGCACCCGCTGCGGTTTGTGTGTGGATACCTGCCCGACGGGATCGCTCACGTTTGACGTCAAGGGTCTGTCTGGTTTGCTTTAATTCACAAACTCGGTGCCTACGGTTTTTAAATCATGATCCGTTTCTCAAAACTGGCAAAAAGTTTTCGCAAGACGCGCGTACTAGACGATATCAACCTCGAGATCGGCCTCGCCGAGCGCGTCGCATTGATCGGATCCAATGGTGCAGGCAAGACCACGCTGATCCGCTGCTTGTTGGGCGAGTACACATTTGATGGCGAAGTGAGCATCAATGGTCGCGATCCGCGAAAAGAACGTACCGCCGTGCTCGGTTCCATCGGCTTTGTACCTCAGCAACCTCCACCGCTGAAAATGCCGGTAGCGCAACTGATAGATTTTTCTGCAGCACTGTGCGGTACCGAGCCGGCACGTATTCATCAGTTGGCCCAGCGCTTGGGCCTTGACCTCGCGCCCATTCTGACACGGCCCTTTGTCAAGCTGTCTGGTGGCATGAAGCAGAAGCTCTTGATCGCGATTGCGTTGGGGCGTGACGCTAAAGTTCTTGTGATGGACGAGCCAGCCGCCAACCTTGACCCCGAGGCGCGCAAGATATTTTTCGACCTTCTGTCCGAACGGCAGGAGGATGTCACCATGCTGATTTCCAGTCATCGATTGAACGAGGTGTCGGCGTTGGTGAATCGGGTGATCGAAATGGACATGGGCAAAATCGTATTGGACGATCGCGTCGCCGACGATGTTTCGCTTTCCGGTCGTTTCGCCTGTCGCATTTCAATAAAGCGCAACGAGGCTGCCTTTGCCAAAGCGATGAAGCTCTGGAACTTTCGTGATCTTGGCGAAGGGCTGGAATGGGAAGGTGATGTACCCGGACCCGATCGTTTACGTTTCATGGGCATGGCATCGCGTTACGTCGCACTGATCAGCGATTTCGCTCTGGCTGAAGCTGATCTCGCGAGCAATCGCCCGTCCGATGGAGCTTATTCAAAGAAAAAACCACTTCGCGGTTCGGTGACAGCAAATTGATGAACAGACGCCGCTTCATCTGCGCCGGATTGGCGTTGACGCCGCTGGCGGCGGCCTTGTCTGCCTGCGGTCAGAAGGGTGTGTGGCCCGAAGGCATGGTCGAGATCAAGTGGGATCGAGATACCTGTACGCGCTGCAGCATGGTGATATCTGATCGACGTTTCGCCGCCCAACTGCGCGGTGGTGCGAAGAACATTGCTTTCAAGTTTGATGACATCGGTTGTGCTGTTGTCTGGATACGTGACAAGGCCAAGGATTATACCTGGCTGAACAACGACGAAACAAAATTCTGGGTGGCCGATATAGCCAGTACCGGAGACAAGTGGCTGGATGCGCGCAAGGCGTTATTTGTCGGCGGCAAGACGTCGCCCATGGCCTACAACTTCGGTGCCAGCACTTATCCACAGGCGGGAGCTCAGGATTTTCAGGAAATGC
>JAIPCS010000086.1 GCA_021738105.1 Sulfuritalea sp. | reverse complement strand
CGGGCCAGCGCTGCATGATGCTCTTGTAGCGGGTGTAGAAACGCACGCCTTCTTCGCCGTAAATGTGATGGTCGCCAAACAGGCTGGCCTTCCAGCCGCCGAAGGAATGCCAGGCCATGGGTACCGGTATTGGCACATTAATGCCGACCATGCCGACTTCGATTTTCTGCACGAAGGCCTGCGCCGTGCCGCCGTCGCGAGTGAAGCAGGCGACTCCATTGGCGAAGTGGTTGCGATTGATCAGTTCTACGGCTTCGGCAAAGGTTGGTACGCGAACCACACACAATACCGGGCCGAAAATTTCATCCCGGTAGATGCTCATCTCAGGCGTAACATTGTCGAACAGGCTCGGATTGAGGAAGAAGCCCCGTTGCAGTTCCGGCGTCAGTCCTTCGCGGCCATCCAGTGCCAGGTTGGCGCCTTCCTTGACACCGGCGGCGATATAACCCGCCACCTTGTCGCGATGAATCGCCGTCACCAGCGGCCCCATATCCATTCCTGCCGTGTCGCCAGCGCCGACTTTCAGCGTTCTGGCGCCTGTGACAATCCGCGCAACGAGTTCGTCAGCGCAATCCCCAACCGCGACCGCGACCGAAATTGCCATGCAACGCTCCCCTGCGGAACCGTATGCCGATCCAACCAGTGCATCCGCGGCACCTTCAAGATCGGCGTCGGGCATGACTACCATGTGGTTTTTGGCACCGCCCAGCGCCTGCACCCGTTTGCCGTGAGCAATGCCGGTCTGCTGGATGTACCGGGCAATCGGAGTCGAGCCAACGAAGGACACCGCTTGTACATCCGGATGTTGAAGCAGGGCGTCGACCGCCTCCTTGTCGCCCTGCACGACGTTGAATGCGCCCGCAGGCAACCCGGCTTCATGCAGCAATTCAGCAGCGAACAGCGACGGTGATGGATCACGTTCCGAGGGTTTGAGCACAAAGGTGTTGCCGCAGGCCAGCGCCATCGGCGCCATCCACATCGGCACCATGAAGGGAAAGTTGAAGGGTGTTATGCCGGCGGCTACCCCTAGCGGCATGCGTTGGCTCCAGTGATCGATGCCGCCGCCAATGCCATGTGAATGCTGGCCCTTGAGTAGCTGTGGAATGCCACAGGCGAACTCAATGACTTCCAGGCCGCGTTGAACTTCGCCTTCCGCGTCGGGCAAGGTCTTTCCGTGTTCGGCACTGAGCAGCCGGGCTATGTCTTTCGAGTATTTCTCTATCAGGTCGCGGAACTTGAACATCACCCGCGCCCGCCGTTGTGGTGCGGTTGCTCCCCAATCGCTGAAAGCCGCGCGTGCTGCAGCTACAGCGCGGTCGACATCGGTGCTGGCGGCCAACGCCACCTGCCTGGCAACGCAACCCTGCGCGGGATTGAACACGTCACCACGGCGTGTACCACTGCCAACGTCGGCTTTGCCATCGATCCAGTGACCGACAAGGTCGGCAGCGTTAATGAATTGCAGACTCATGGCTTCCTCATTTTCGTCAAAACAGGCTTCAATGCCTCGCATTGCAACGTGATGCAGGCTTTAAGTCAAGTGAGGTTCACGATGCTGAAAGCTGACCAGGACAAGGTTTTGCAAGGTCGGCAAGAACATTCCTTGCACGGACCCTTCGCCTATGGCAGAATGCGCGCCTTCTAACGAGGAGTGGTAGTTCAGTTGGTTAGAATACCGGCCTGTCACGCCGGGGGTCGCGGGTTCGAGTCCCGTCCACTCCGCCAGAGTTTCATCAAATACGCCCCGAAAGGGGCGTTTTTGTTTTTTGCCAAGTTTTCAGGCGAGAATTTTGGCCGAAGTAGCTTTGATCGCCGTATCGCCATCGCCGACTCTTGAACAAAGAATGCCGGCTGCGGTATCAGTGAGTTGGTCGCGGGTTATGATTCGTCGCCAACATTCCACAGGATAGTGTTGTTGAAAATTTCTCCTCTTGAACCCGGCACCGTAGGACCTTGCCCGGTGGCCCCCGATGCCTTGCAGGGCATCAAGCGTCAGCAGACCAATCCCACTCGATGGAGCGGTGCGGGTTGGCCGGGCTTCGTCGCTGAACTGGGCGCAGCCGGCATTGAGCTCGCCGAGGGCAACGCTGCCTGCGGCGTGTACGCCACCGATGCGGGTGGCACAGCCTACGGTTTGCCGCATGGCGTGGTAATCGCACGCAGTGCCGGGCAGATAGCCTTGCTGCTCAAGGCGGCTCAGACGCACCGTGTGCCGATTACGGTGCGCGGCGGGGGCCTGACCACCGAGGGCGAGTCGGTGGCCTTTGGCGGCGTTCTGCTCGACATGAGCGGCATGAGCCGGATCGTTGGCATAGACGTGAAATCGCTCACCGTGCGCACCGAGGCCGGGATTTTCTGGCACAGCCTTGCCGAGGAGTTGCGCCGCGAAAATCTCGACTATCTTTCTGCGCCGCTGAATCTGACTTCATCGGTTGGTGGCACGCTCGGAGTGGGCGGCATCGATGTCAATTCGGCTCGACTGGGCTGCAGCGCCGATCAGGCGATCTCCCTGCAAGTGGTGACGCCCACCGGCGAGATTGTCGAATGCTCGGATAGCGAGAATGCCGAACTGTTCCAGCGTGTAATACTGGGTTACGGTCAGTTCGGCGTCATCACCGAAACCACGCTGCGGGTGCGGCCCTACACGCCGCTGACCATGCATTATTACTACTACTCCTCGCTCGCCACAGCGATCGAGGATTTGCAGATGCTTGATCGCAACGACGCCAGCGACTACTCGGGCATTCTTACCATCATGGATTGCGCTGTTAATCTTTTGGTGGCCTTCGATTCGGAAGAGCGCGAGGCGGCGTTCAAGGCCAACTGGGAATCTCGGCTGCGGGGGTACGGCGAGTTCGGCTTCGGCCTGTGCATGCTCGGTCACTATGCGCTGCGGCCGTGGAAATTGACCGAGGCACTGTATCTGTTGCAGCGCAAGCGCGAGGTGTTCCCGGAGTTTCGCCGCGCCGAATACATGCGCGATGGAAAAATGCACGACCGTACCGTGGTGTTTTCGCGGGCGGTATGGAAGCACTGGGGCTCGCGACAGATGGTGATTCCCGATCTGGCGACGCCGGCCGACAAGTTTGTCGAAGCTGTGGAGCGCGGCAACGCGGTGTGCCGCAAATTTTTCCCGCACTACACGCTGTATTGCGTCGGTATCAAGTTGCGGCCCGAACATCAGGCGCACTACGAAATGTCCTGCATTCCGCCCGATGCAGAAGGCTGGGCCTACGGTTGTGAGTTCGAGCCGATCATCGACGGGGAAGTGTATAGCCGCGATCATTTCCAGGCTTTCAAGAACGCGATCTACGATATCGGCGTGGATATGGGGGCCAGCTATTACCGCTTCGGCGGCATGATGAAAGGCTACATCCGGCGCGTGTTCGGCGATGCGCTGGTGGACAAGCATCTGGCCATGAAACGCAAAGCGGATCCGGCCATGATTTTGAATCGGGATGTGATTTTCTGATGGCCGGCCTGTTCGTGCAAACCGTTCCCGCGTTACGCGATTACTCGGCCTGCAGCGGATGCAGTCTGTGTTTTCTGGTGTGTCCGATGTGGCGTGCCCGGCGCGACCCGCGCTTCAGTCCCGAGGGTCTGGCCAAGGCCCTGCAATGCGGCGCGACGGCAGTCGAACTGGCGGCACCGCTGGAAGCCTGTTCGCTGTGCGGCGCCTGCGACCCGGTGTGTCCCGAACGCATCGACTTGTCGGGCATGATCATTGACTTGCGTCCTGCCTTGCCCCATTCGGCGGAGCATGATGCTACACAGACGAAGCTGGCAGCACAGGCGGCTGGCGCCACCGCGCCTGCCCACGGCGCACTGTTGCTGCCCGGCCCGGAGCTGCGTGCAAACCCTTCCTTACTGGCCCGTGTTCAGGCTTTGCTCGGCTACGGGTTGACCGAAGATGACGGCGCCGATATAGCTCAGGCGCTCGAAGTCGGTATTGAATTGCCTCCCGCCCGTCGCCGACGGTTTCTTAACATGCTGGAAGGACGTAGCTTGACCGTGAGTGACGGGCTTTTGCTACGCCAGTTGCGCAGATGGCTCCCCGGAGCCCGTTTGCAAAGCCTGGGTGAAGCTCTCAGCAGCCTGAGGGCAATTCGCAGCCGTCTCACCAGCGCCGACTTTTACGTGATCGAGCCGCGCGCCTACCACTCTGATTACGAACGACTGGTGGCGTACTATGACTGCTTGCGTCAGGAGACGGGTTGCGCGATGAATCTCGATTTGCAGCGCATCGCTATTCCCGCGCTGACGCAGCGTTTGGAGAGGCGTCATGAAGCTTTTGCCGAGGCCGACCTGGCCGAGGCGCGCTGGATGCTGAAGGGGCGTCAACCAGGCCGCATAGTGGTCGAGAGTCTGGCTGATCGCGCGATGTTCGAGCGTGTATGCGACGTGCCGGTGCTGCATCTTGCCGAAGTGGCGGAGAACTGAATATGTCGAACAGGAAGCAGCCGAATGCGTAATGTCGATGTTGTCATCGTCGGCGCCAGTCTGGCCGCTGCGGCCGCAGCGAAACGCACGGTCGATGCCGGGCTGGAAACGATCATTCTTGAGCGCAAGGAACTGCCGCGACACAAGATCTGCAGCGGTATTCTTTCACCGCGCGGACACCGTTTCCTGCTGGAAAACTTCGGCCCGCTGCCGCGAGAAACCCTGCACGAACCTACGTCATGTCGCGGCGTGACTTTCCATTTCCCGAGCATGGTATCCATGCCCATGGATTTTTTTGGCGGCACCACGCCGCATCTGCATCGCATGTATTCCGATTACTGGGCGATTTTGCGCAGCGGCGCCGAGGTGCATGACCAGACCTCCTTCGCCGGGCTCGAAGACAAGGGTGACCATGTGCTGGTGCATGCCCGCAGCAAGGGCGAGGCGATCACCTATCGGGCGCGTCAGGTGATTGGTGCCGATGGTCCGAGTTCGCTGGTGGTGCGTGCGGTCTATCCCGACTATACGAAACAGATTCCGTGGTTCTTTGTTGGACAGAAGTTTCACGAAATCATCGATTGCCCGCTTTCCGCCGACTATTTCCATTTCTGGTTCCACCCCGGACTGGGTCATTACACCTGGAGCCATGCGCGCGACGGACGGCAGATCGTCGGCGTCGGTTTCAAGCGCGGTGACAACTTCGCAAAGAAACACGCCGTGGTGCAACAGTATCTTGAAGACAAGCACGGCGTGCGCCTCAAGCCCGCTGGTGAAGACGACGAAGGTTGTGCCGAAAACTTTGGTCCTTCGCTGATCAACCGCTATGTTTTCGGCAAGGGCAACGTGCTGGTTACCGGACAGGCGGCCGGCTTTCTCAACATGATCGGCGAAGGCATGAGCTGCGCTCTGCATTCCGGCGCAATTTCCGGCGAGGCCGTGGTTGAGGCGCGCCTGCGCAACCGGCCGGTGCAGGAAATGTATCGCAAGATGATTGCCTCCGAAGTGCGCCGTTGTTCGGACCAGTGGAATCCGCTGAAGATTGCTCTCGAAAAGCCGCACGAAGCGGATTTTCCGGCGGCTTTGATGGCGCTGAGCTGGCGCGATCGCGCCAAGGTCTTGTGCGACATGTGGCGCTTCGTCGTGTTGTTCAAGGAATTCAAGTGGGGCCGGCAGATCGCCAGCGCCGCACTGCAACGCCCGATCCTTGGTGGCTATTCGACGCAGCGCTGGTTGTAGGTCTGGCGCCGGTATCGCACACCGGCGCTTTTTTTTTGCGATCGAGCGAAGCGATCGGACGAAGCAATCGGACGAAGCATCGGCGGCTGCGCAATCGCTCCGCCGGCAAGGCAGGCAGCGCTACTTCTTGTTTCCCAGCCCCGCCGTCAATTGTCCGAGTCGCTCACTCAAATCGTGCAGGACCCGATCGGTTTCTTCACTATTGTCGAGCAGATCCTGTTGCTGTTTCATGACGCCGGTGACCATATCCGATACCTGACGCTCCTGATATTCGGTCAATCCCAGGTGGATGAATTCATTCGCCAGCCTCTCGTCAAGCGCCAGCATCAGGGCGCGGGCAGCCGCGTGCTTTTTCTTGCCAGCCTGACGCAGTGAGTCCGCCGATCCACGCACATATTCGAGCGTCGCCAGAATGCCTTCCTGGCCGCGGCGGTTGAGTTCAAGGGCTTCCAGTGACTGCAGTTTTGACTCCGTGCCCTTGGCGGCGATGGAAAGATTGTCACGCAGCCGGCCACAATAATCCGGGTTGTCCAACGGCAGATTGCTGACCATCAATGTAACGCGCTCGAAATTGTGCACGCTGCGATTGCGAAAATCGAATATGCGATCCATGCCGCTGACGTGGTTCATCACAGAGACTTCGAGCGGCAGATTCTCGCCCGAGGCGCTGAACGTCATCGAGCGTCCGGCTATACGCGTTTGCACCACGCCCTCGATCTGATAGCGCTGCAATAGTTCGAGTAGACCCGCGGCGATATCCCGTTCGGTTTCCCAAGCCACCAGCTGGGACATAAAGTTGAGAACGATGCCAGCCTCGTCCATGCTCGCCATGACCATGAAGGAAAACTTCTGCGCCTCCTTGGCCTGCGTTTCCAGTGCAATCCGGCTTTCCACGATCTGCCGGGCGATCGCTACCTTGCGCTGCACCTCCTCGACTTCGAAGGGCTTGAGAATGAAATCCTCGCCGCCCGCATCGTAGCCCTTCATTCTGGCGTCGATCGTGTCCTGACTGGAAACAAAGGTAACCGGAATGTGCGCAAAGTTCTCGTCGTCCTTGAGTTGGCGGCAAAAGGTGTAGCCGTCCATGCCGGGCATACGCACGTCGAGCAAAAACATGTCGGGCTTGAGGGTCTCAAGTCTGGGCGCACAGGTTTCAACGCTGTCGAACGTCTCAACCACGCAGTCCGGTTCGAGAATGCCGCGAATGACATCTCTGACGAACGGGTCGTCGTCGACCACAAAAATGCGGAATGTTGCTGTCATGTCAGTTTTCCTCTTCAGTATCGTCGCTGAACCTGGATGCAATATAGCGAAACTCGTCGGCGTCTTCCAGGAAGCAGTCAACCAGCGACGGGTCGAAATGATTCCCCTTGCCTTCGATGATTATTTCAATGGCGGTGGCGTGCGCAAAAGCCGGTTTGTACACACGCTTGCTGATCAATGCATCGTATACATCGGCCAGGGCCATCAGGCGTGCCGAAATGGGAATCGCCTCCCCTCTCAGGCCTTCCGGGTAACCGGTACCGTCCCAGCGCTCGTGGTGGGAGTAGGTAATCTCCTTCGCGGTAGCGAGAAAGGAACCATCCGTACCCATGCGTAACTCCGCCTGACGAAGCGCATCGCGTCCGATTGCCGGGTGTCGCTTCATCACGGCAAACTCTTCCGGGCTCAGTTTGCCGGGCTTGAGCAGAATGCTGTCGGGAATACCCACTTTCCCGATGTCATGCAGCGGCGCGGATTTCCAGATCAGGGTCCATTTTTCGGCGCTGATCGAGTCGCGGTAGCGAGGCAGCGGCGCCAGCCGTCGGGCCATGACTTCGACATAGGCGCGGGTGCGATGGATGTGATTGCCGGTTTCGTTGTCGCGTGTCTCCGCAATCGACCCAAGCGCAATGATGGTCAGATCCTGGCTGAGTTGCAGTTCTGTGGAGCGGGCCTGCAGTTCCGAGGATTTTCTTTCAAGATCGCGGGTGCGATTTTTGACCAGCGTCTCAAGGTGTGCGTTCTGGTCGCGCAACAGTTCGCCGGCCTCACGCAAGCGCAGATGTGTTCTGACGCGGGCCAGCAGCGTCGGCGGCACCACCGGTTTGCTGACGTAATCCACGGCGCCCAGTTCGAGGCCGCGCGTGATGGTGTCCACATCGGTGTTGCTCGACAGGAAAATTACCGGAATTGCCGCCGTCAGCGCGTTCTGCTTGAGTCTGGCGCAGACCTCGTGACCGTGCATGTCCGGCAACTTGACATCGAGCAGGATCAAATCAGGCATCGGTTGCAGACTCGCCAGTTCCAGTGCTTTTTGTCCAAGGGTGGCAATGCGGATTTGGTAGTGCGGCCGCAGCTTGTCCTTGACAATCCGCAATACGGCCGGATCGTCATCCACCAGAAGTATCAGCTTTTGCATGATTGGGCTTCCATCAGGCATGTCCGTTCCGGTTTTGCGTCAGCACCCGGCCGGCAGCGGTGAAGTCGAATCTCTCGATATCCATCAGCGCCTGGCGCAAGCGCGGAGCCCAGGCCGTTCCCTCCAACTCGCTCAGGCAGTCCCCAGCCATGCAGTCGCAATCACTGTCGCCAACCTGAAGGTGCTCGATCAGTCGTGTGATGGATTCAGGTGGCGTACCTGGCGGCAGGGGGTCGGGCAAAAAATCTGTTGTCGCCTGAGTGTTTGGTGCGAGGCCAAGCGTGTTCTGGATCTCGGAGCACATTGCGCTGACGCCTTGCTCAAGCTCCAGCAGCAGCTCACTGGTCGGTGCTGCACCTTCTATTGCCGTTTCCAGCGCGGCGGCAACGCCATGCAAGGCCTTCATGCCAAGCAAGCCGGTGCGTCCTTTTAAGGTGTGCGCTACCATGCTGGCCGACTCGGACTGGCCCTTGGCCAGTGCCTCGCGAATCTGCTTCGTGGCCGCCGGCGCCTCGACGGTGAAGTCGTTCAACCAGTGACGATAGCGTGCCTCGTCGCCCAGCAGCAGGGCCAGGCCGGCCTTGGTGTCTATGCCACGCAGGGCGGGCAGGCCCGCGACGGGAGCAAGTGCCTGGCGGCTTTCGTCCGCCGTTTCCATGCGGTGTTTGCCTTGCGGGATCCACTTGGCCAGCACGCGGTAGAAGCCGGCCTCGTCGAAGGGCTTGCCGATATGGTCGTTCATGCCGGCGGCGATGGTTTTCTCTCGCTCGTGCGCCATGGTATGGGCCGTCATGGCAACGATGGGCAAGTCCGCGAAGGCTTCCAGCTTGCGGATCACGCGTGTCGCTGCGAGGCCGTCCATGACCGGCATCTGGACATCCATCAAAATCAGGTCGAAGGATTCCGTGCTGCCGGAGAGGATGTCCAGCGCCTGCTGACCATTCTCCGCCAGATGCGGGGTAATACCGGTCACGGCCAACAAGCCCTCGACAACATCGCGGTTGAAGGGCTGATCATCAACGACCAGCACCCGCACATCCTCGTAGCGTATTCGTGCGGTTTCGGGATCCTTGACTTCTGCGGCAGGCAGGTCCTGCGCATCGCCCAGATCCAGCCAGAGATTGACCAGGAAGGTGCTGCCACTGTCCTCTTCGCTGGTCACGCTGACGTCGCCATCCATCAGTTCGGCCAGGCGTTTGCATATTGCGAGACCCAGCCCGGTGCCTCCAAAGCGGCGCGTCATAGAGGCGTCGGCTTGCGTGAAGGGCTTGAACAAGCGGGCGATCTCATCTTCCCGCATGCCGATACCGCTGTCTTTGACTTCGATGTTCAGGCATACGCGAGCTGCCCTTCGTTCCCGCAGGCCAACGCGCAGTTCCACCTGGCCGTGTGCGGTAAATTTGACGGCGTTGGACAGCAGGTTGAGCAGGATCTGCTCCAGACGCAGGCTGTCGCCCACCAGCACATCGGGCACCGTGTCGTCGATCCGCTCGACCAGTTGCAGCCCCTTCTCCTGTGCCTTGTAACTGATGACCGAACGGCTGCGCCCGACAACCTGACGCAGGCTGAAGACGCTGTACTCGAGTTCCAGGCGGCCGGCGGCAATCTTGGACAGATCGAGCAGGTCGTCGATTACGGCGGCCAGGGTCTTGCCGGCAGTGTTGACCTTGTCCAGATAGTCGCGCTGGCGCGCATCGCTGGCAAAGGGGCGTGCCAGGCTCGAAAAGCCGATCACGGCGGAAAGCGGAGTGCGCAACTCGTGGGTGATGTTGGCGAGAAACTCGTCCTTTGCCTGGTCGGCGAGTCGGGCTGCGGCGAGGGCTTCATTCAGCTCTGCGGTGCGTTGCAAAACCAGGTCTTCGAGGTGGGCCTGATGGTCTTCCAACTCATCTTCGATTCGTTTGCGCTCGGTGACGTCGTCCTTGACCGCGACGAAATGGGTGATTTCGCCCTCGTCGCTGAAGATTGGCGAAATCGATGTTTCCTCCCAGATCAGCTCGCCATTCTTGCAGCGGTTGCGCAAAGTACCGCGCCATATCCGGCCCTTGAGTATGGTGCTCCACAACTCCTCGTAAGTGGCGCGGGGAGTCTCTTCCGACTTGAGGATGGCGGGCGTCAGGCCGAGCGCTTCATCCCGGCTGTAGCCGCTCACCCGGCTGAAACTCGGGTTGACATACTCGATCACGCCGTCACGGTCGGTGATCACGATCGAGGTGGGGCTTTGCTCAACAGCTTGCAGCATTTTGCTGGTTTGCTGCTCGGCGAGTCGCCGCTCGGAAATGTCGGCATAAATCCAGATGCTGCCATCGTGAGGGTGTGCGGGGTCGATCGCGCGCCCGGACAGCGCCCCCCAGAACATGCTGCCATCCTTGTGCTGCAGCATCACCTCGGTACTGTAGTTGTGTCCCGCGCCGACGGCGGCGTAAGCGACCTTGCCAATATGTTCGAACGACTCCCTGGTGTCGTACAGCCGCTCCGATGATTCACCGATCAGTTCGCCGTGCTCATATTGAAACAGTTCCTCGAAGCGGCGGTTGCACGACACGATGCGCCTTTGCTTAAGGTAGACAATGCCGACCAGCGCGTTGTTCAGAATGGTGTCGTTTTCCGCCAGCAGCCGGCGTGTATTCTCCTCTTGATGCTTGCGCTCGGTGATGTCGGTCGCGACACCGCACACGGCATAGATTTCACCCGTAGTATTTCTCACCGGAAACTTGACGGAAGTGTAGGTATGCATCCCGTCATCCTGCGGCACCTGCTCTTCCACCTCAAGTGATTTTCCTGACTGGATAACAGTCTGATCGTTCTCGACAAACTTGTCCGCGGCGTCCTTCGGGAAAATTTCGTGATCGGTTTTGCCTTGAATCGCTTCATTGGTGACATGGAACAGCGTTTCGTATTTCCGGTTTACATGCAGGTAGCGCCCGGCGAGGTCCTTGAGGAACATCACTACATCGATGTTATCGGTCATGGCGCGCAGCTTTTCCTCGCTTTGCTGCAGTCCGGCTTCAATTGCTTTTTGCTCGCTGATATCGGTATAGGTGCCGACATAGTGGGTGACGGTCCCATGCGCGTTTTTCACGGCTGAAACCGTGAGCCAGTTAGGGTGCAGTTCGCCGTTCTTGCTGCGGTTCCAGATCTCGCCTTTCCAGCTTCCCTTGCTCAGAACGTCTGCCCACAAATCGTCATAGAATTTCTTGTCATGGCGATCCGACTTGACCAGCCCGATCTTCCGGCCAATGGCTTCCTGCGCCGTGTAGCCGTGGATCTGGGTAAAGGCGTGATTGACGCGCAGGATGACTTTGTTGGCATCGGTCACTACCATGCCCTGATGAGACTCGAAGGCCGCCGCCGCTATGCGCAGCGCGTCGTCCTCTTTTTTCAATTCGGTGATGTCGCGCATGGTGCAGGTGTAGAAGTGGCCCGAACGGGTCGCCCACAGGGCCACCGAACGTTCGAGCAGAAATTCGTGGCCGTCCCGGTGTTGCCCGGTGAGTTCCACGATGCTGCCGTCCTGCTTGTCGGGGTCGCCATCCATCATGCGGAAAAAGCCATCCATGGCGCGCTTGCGAAAGCGTGGTGGAATGATCTGTTCAAGGGATTGGCCGATGATCTCGTTTTCAGCAAAGCCGAACATGTTCGTGGCGGCCGAGTTCCAGCCGACGATCCTGCCGTCCGCGGCGACCGTGACAATGGCATCGCGTGCCGTTTCGGTGATGGCGCGCAGCCGGGCCTCGTTTTCCTGCAAGCTCAGCGCCTGGCGCGCGCGCGATGACAGTCGGCGCAGACGCTCCCGTTGCGACCAGAGCCGGCGCAGGGCCACACCGCCGGCGAGCACGGCGGCGGCGTTAGCGAGCGCGATCCAGGCGGCGAGTTTCCATAGAGGCGCCATGATCTCGTCGTAGTCGCGCTTGGTCACAAGCTGCCAGCGGGTGCCGGCGATCGGCATGTACGCAGCCAACACGGCTCTGCCGAGATAGTCCTTTCCCTTTACCGTGCCGGCCCCGCCGGTGCGGAGGGCAATGGCAGTAGGCAAGTCGGGTTCGGTCAGCGGACGGGTAAACTTCAGTGCGGTGCTCTGTTCGATGTGACGGAGCTGATTGAGGAACATCACCGAATCGCCAACGCGTTCCACCAGCAGCATTTCGCTGCTGGGACTGAGCGATGACGCATCCATGATCAGCGACAAGACCGGCGATGCAGACGTCTCTATATGAAGCACCAGCGCCGCCACCGGTTGCAAGCCATTGGCCGTGGTGCGCTGGAAGGGCACAACAAAGTTGAACCCTGGCAGATGGTCAAATGTATCGAGATAGAAGCTGCTCTGAACAGTTTTTCCGCTGGAAAAAGCGCTCGGCAGGAGGTTGAGGTTCTGCTCGGAAACTTCATGAGCCTGACCTGAACGCATCAGGAGTTTCCCTTGCGGACTCATCAGTAAAGCGGCGGCATAGCCGTAACTGTTGCGGATGGCGTCGAGTCGTGCGCGCACTAATGTCAGAGCCGTCGGGTCGCTCGCCATGACTGCAATGCGCTCGACCAGATCAAGATCGCTTGCCACGACATTGCCGTCGCCGCGTCGCTCGGCGAGCCAGAACTCCAGTTGCTGGGCCTTGAGTTGGGTTGTGATGGTGAGGTTGTTGTAGGCATCGCGCTCGATCTGCGGACGATAAACCTCGATGATTGTGGCGGCGATCACGGGTACCAGGAGCGCAGCGAGCATGACCATCGACACGATCCAGCGCGTCTTGCCGGACTTGGGTTCGTTATCCGCGGTCTCGATCGGATTGATCGCCGTGTCGCCAGCGCCGACTTTCTCCGCATTCATGAATCAGATCTTCGCCCTGGTCGGTCGGCAGCGTTTTGTTCCCGTCCGGTCGCTTGAGTTTGCTGATGATGTCGACCGGGGGCGGCGAATTGCCGAGGCGGTGCGGGGCGATGATGTAGCGGATTGTCTGTGCTGCGCGAAAGCAACATACCTTTCGCCAGCGATGCCGCCATTTATCAAGGGCGGTACCGGGTCGGAACAGATACAGGGACAGACAATGAGGTCAGAAATTCTACGCATGCTTCGCTCCATACTTCCATCCACGCACGGCGAGGGCCAATGCGAGTCAAGATGTCAAAAGCGAGGCAGTTGTCTGGGCCCCGGCTGAACGCAACAAAAAGGTGACTTTTTGTGCATGTTTCAGAGAAGTTCCATCGTAGCACGTTGAGCAACACTTGCAAAATCATGTGCTTGCTGCTGTGTGTCAATTTTCCAGCTCCGGCTGCGGGAATTTCGCCAACGTGTTTCAAATGCTACGGCGGCTCCTTGCCTGCGTCGATGATGGCCCTGGCGATATCTTCCACCTTGCGTCGCTGCTTGCGAGCCTGCTGGCGCAAGTGCTCGAAGGCGGGCGCCTGGTCGAGCCCTTCGCTGCGCATCAACATGCCGACGGCGGT
>JAIPCS010000085.1 GCA_021738105.1 Sulfuritalea sp. | reverse complement strand
AAATCATATTGGCTCAAGTTGACGGTGACGCCTCACTGTTTCGTCCCGAGACCATGGCTTCGCGACATGCCGCCATGCATTTCGGCGGGCGGCCGTTCAACGGCCCGGGGCCCGGCATGCCCGGCATGGGCGGGCCAGCGTCGATGCCGGGGCCAGCGGGCATGGCCGATCAAACGTTTCTGAACACCTATGTGCGCCTGGCCGACACTCAATGGTTGCACTTCGGCACCGCGCTGAGTCCGCCCGTCGCCGGCCTGCCAATGCGCATGTCGCTGACGCTGGCCTTGCTGGTCGGCGCGGTTCTGCTGATCACCCTGTTGGCCGTGCGCTGGGTCACCCGGCCGCTGAATCGGCTGGCGCAGGCCGCCGATGAACTGGGGCGTGATCTGCATCGTCCTCCGATCGTCGAAGACGGTCCCACCGAGGCGCGGCTGGCGGCGAGCGCCTTCAACCGGATGCAGGCGCAATTGATCCGGATCATCGACGACCGCACGCGCATGCTCGCCGCCATGTCGCACGATCTCAAGACGCCGATCACGCGCATGCGCCTGCGCGCAGACCTGCTCGATGACGATGATCTGCGCGGCCGTTTCGAAACCGACCTCAAGGAAATGGAAGCGATGGTGCGCGACACCCTCGACTTCATGCGCGGGCTCGATCCCGGCGAGCAGCGGCAGCTGGTAGACCTGAATGCCCTGCTCGGCAGCCTGGCCGCAGACGCGACTGAAATGGGTCAGCAGGTGGTGCTGAGCGGCAGCGCCGCCGCATCGCTGTCCGGTGTGTCGCGGCTGTTGAAGCGCTGTCTTGGCAATCTGGTCGACAACGCCGTGCTGCATGGCGGCAATGCGGAAATTTTCGTCACCGATAGCGCAGACGCCCTTACCGTCACCATCGCCGATCGCGGCCCCGGGATTCCGGACGCCGAACTGGAAAAGGTCTTCGACCCGTTCTATCGCCGCGAGCGCTCGCGCAGTCGTGAAACCGGCGGCACCGGCCTCGGGCTGTCCATTGCGCGTGCGGTGGCCGAGTTCCACGGCGGCAGCCTGAGTTTGCAAAACCGGGCGGGCGGGGGGCTTGAAGCGGTGCTGGTGTTGCCGCGCTGATTTTTAAGCGTGCGGCGTGTCAGAAGCCCAGCACGGCGATCGTAACCACCAGAAACCCGAGCACCAGATTGGTCAGCACCAACTGGCGGATGACGTTCATCGCCGCACCGGCCGCCGGCCAATCCTGCGCCGCCACGCCCGCCCGCATGCGGTGGTGGAAACGGAACACGATGATGCCGAAGATGAGGGTCATCACGCCCCCGATGCCGAGCATGGCATGCCAGCTTGCGGGTATTGCCGCGCCGGCCTGCGCAAAACGCGCCAGACCGCTGCCCCACAGCATCACCAGTGCGACGCCGACCGCGGCGAAAAAGCGGCCGAGCACGGCGGCCAGCAAGGGCAGGCGCTGCGGCGGCGGCAGCTGGGCGGCCGCCACCGGGCGCAGGCAGACATGGGCAAAGAACATGCCGCCGATCCAGACAATGACCGCCAGCAAATGAAGCAGGACCAGGACGCGGGTCATGGCGTTTTCTTCACGCTGAGCGAGCGCAGCAGTTCCCACACCGGGATCGCCGTCAGCCCGCCGATCATGCCGGCCAGGTAGCTGGGGATCACCATGTCGAACGCCATCAACCAGAGCTTTGCGCCGGCAAAGCTGGCGATCAGCATGGCGACGAAAGTGATGAGCAGTTTTTGCCAGAGCTTCATGGTGTGTTCCTCATCGTACCCATTCTACGCGGTGGCTTGTGTGCTCCAGCGACTCTGTCTGTGACCCGGTGCGTCACAACTTTTTGAAAGGCACAAAAGTCGGCGATGGCGATACGGCTATGCCAGTGCAAATTGAAGCCAACCTATCAAATTATTTTCCGCACTAAGCGGCTTGCAACAGAAACTCGACTTTTACTGCCTCATACGGGAAAACAATTTGACCGTTCTCGGTTTTGTTTAGCACTCCGGCGTTGAGCAGTGCAGTGATGTCACCGTGTACGGCCTTTACGTCGCGTTCGGCGCGGCGTGCGGCTTCGCGAATGGATACCGGCCCCGCCCCGCAGAGCACTTTGAGCAGTTCCCAGCGTTTTTCGGTCAGAACCTTCCAAAGCAACTCGGGCGTGGCAAAGCTGATACGCGCGGTCTTCTGCGATTTCCCTGTCTTCCATGCGTTGGCAAACTCAGCCATGGAGTCGGCCGGGCTTCGAACATCAAGAGTGACTATTTTCATGATTCCACCTCGCAATATCTTTCTGGAAGTCGGCGATCAACTGATCCGGCGTCGTAAAAACGTAAGAACTTTCCTTTTTATCGATATGCCGATGATCGCCTTTCCTCATCTCGTTGTCGTAGCGCAGAACACAATCACCACGCACGACATAGGCCAGCCTGTACTTGAACTCATGTGCCGACCCTTTGACTGGATTCGGCAGGCGCCACAGCACCAGTTCCGCGAAGGCAGACTCTGTGTAAACGATACGAGTACTAACAAGCAGAACGGCTTTCATGTTGGAGATAATGCCAACACCTGCGGCTGTTGTCAATCAGTCCAACGCTTGGGCACGAAAACAAGATGCCGGCCGTTCAAGGTGACAGGTGAAATCCGGGCACAGGTTTTTGAGTCGAACCAAATTGTTTCGCCACATAAAAGTCGGCGCTGGCGACACGGCGATCTGGCGGCGCCCATCAGAAAAACTCGGCGCTGGCAATACGGCGATGTCGCATGCGGAGAGAGATGTGCTGCGGTCGAATCTGTCCGTCTGCAAAGAGAACGCCTTGTGCCGGAAGAGCCGCAGACGATTCTTCAGTCTGCCTTGGGAAGCGATCCGCAACGGGGCACGATGGCTTCCGTTCCGCGATAGTCGGGGCGAGACAGGGTGCTGCGCACTCGTTTGGTCGTGCCATCGAACAACACATTGAAGCGCGCCTGCATGTTGGCACCATCGCAGTACAGCCATTCCCATGCCAGTTCATCGCGGGCCGCGAAGTAGGACGTCCAGTTGTGTACCGGCGGCCCGATCAGGCGAACCACGGACGCCTGATCGCTGCCCTTCCGGATCTCGGCAAAGTGTTTTTCATCGAGCACGTTTTCGATACGTTTGAGGTGGCCGTCGCTGCCCAGATGCACCATGAAGGTATGCGTGCCTTCGGGGCCGCGCGGGTAGGCCAGATGAACGGAGCCATCCCCGTTCTGCCAGCGTTCGGCCGGTTCGCCCATCACCGCCACGACCTCGGGCAAGGTCGCGATGCCGGGTGTCAACGCCGCGCCACGATAACTCGCACAGCCGGTCAAGACGGTAGCCGTGAGCAGGGCGGCCCAAAGGAAGTCAGGGTGTCGGCAGTTCATTGTCACAATTCCGTGTGTCTGTGATCTTCACTTGACTTTCATCGGTCCTTGGGTGGCCATGTATGGAGTGTCTGTTGGACAGCCGCCGGGCCTCAAGGTTTCGTCGCCACGTTTTCCGGGGCCAGCGACAGCCTGGCTTCCAGCCCGCCTTCGGGATGGTTGCGCAGACTGAGTTCGGCGCCGAGGGCGTGTGCGAGCTGACGGACAATGGCGAGCCAATCCGACAAGCTGGCTGACTAGTGCGGTGCCCGCTCTTCGGCGCAATCCTTGCAGCAGACGGTGGCCGGATCGGCGTTGAGCCGGTCCGGCTCCAGATCGCTTTCGCAGGCGCAGCACAAGCCAAAACGTCCGTTGTCGATTCGTGTCAACGCCGCGCCAATCTGACGCTCACGCGTATGCAGCCGCTCCAGCATGCTGTTCGCCATGGCCTGCTGTTGCAGGGCGTCGATGCGCGAAACACGCCCGACGGCGGACTGGTCGAGCTCGACGATGTTCGATGCGTTTTTCGCTTGGGCGATGGTTTCGGCGATCTGCTGCAACTCGTCGTTCATGCGGCGGCGGAAGACTTCGGTATCAATGGACATGGATTTTCCCGGTAGGGCAAAGCGATTGGACCTGCAGTTTCAGGTTGTCCGGCCCGCGTTCGACGGATCGAAATCAACAGCGGGGAAGCCTCGCGCTGCCGGATCCTGCATGTAGAAGGTGCTGAGCTGTTCGTACACGGCAGGGTACTCGGTTTTGATCAGCTCTGGAGTTTCGAAAAAGGATTCGCTGGCGACGGCGAAGAACTCTGCAGGCATTTCCGCCGCATAGGGGTCGAGCAGGGTGTCCTCGCCGCGATCGACGCGTCGTCGGAAATCCTTGAAGGCGGCAGACATGACCTCGATCCAGCGTTGTTTCGACATGCCTTCATGCAGCGGCGGCAGCCCGTTGGCGCGGCCATTCTTCATATCCAGCTTGTGCGCGAATTCGTGTATCACCACATTGATGCCGTCGGCGTCCTCGGGCAGGCCGAACCAGGAAACGAGAACCGGGCCGCCGTCCCATGCCTCGCCCATGAGCTGATCGTCGAATTCGTGCATCACGCCGCTGGCATCCATCATTTTGCGCGGGACCAGGAAGCCGCCCGGATAGACCACGATCCCGACCCATCCTGCATACCAGCCGAGGCCCAGATGAAGTATCGGCAGGCAGGCCTGCAAGGCAATCGCCAGCTGGATGCGCGGCGTCAGGTGCAGCCCCTGCACGCCGCTCCACTCTTTTTCGGCAATCAGCTCGCGCGCCAGTTGGCGCAGAAGCGTGCGTTCCTTGCCGTCGAGATGGCCGAGAAGCGGCAAACCGGCTTCCACGTCGTTCCATAGTGGTTCGGGAACCTCGATGCGCTCGCCCTGCCGCTGCCGCCACCAGGTGGTGAGTTTGTCTATCAATTGACGCGCCGGGTATTGAGCCAGATACCGGCGAAGATCAGGCCGATGCCGATGGCGTGGAAGAGCGCGGGTTGCTCGTCGAGAAAAATCATCGCCAGCACGATACCGAAGGCCGGTATCAGATGCATGAACAGTCCGGCGCGCGCCGGGCCGACTTCCGTGACAGCTTTGTTCCAGAGGATATAGCCGAGGAAGGCGGGGCCTACTCCGGTATAAACGATGCCCGCAATCGATCCGGGGGTGACGATGACATGGCGGCCCTGTGCGATTTCCCAGGCATAGAAGGGCAGCAGGAAAATCAGTCCGGTGACGCTGATGGCCGTCAGGAAGGACAGCGAATGAACCTTCGGTCGGTGCGACAGCAGCAGGGTGTAGGCCGACCAAGCCAGGACCGAGACCAGTATCCAGAGGTCGCCGATATTCAGTGTCAGTTCCCGCAGGCGCTGAAGCTCGCCGTGGGCAACGATGCTCAGCACACCGATGAACGATACCACAATGCCCGCCAGTTCACGCCCGTGAAGCTTCTTGCCCAGCAGCAGCCAGGAAATCAGCACGATCATGATGGGAATGAAAGAATTCAGCAGCGTGCCGTTGATCGCGGTGGTGTGTTGCAAGCCGCCGTAAACCAGCACGTTATAGCCGCCGGTTCCCATCGAACCGAAGAGCAGCAGCCAGGGCCAGGCCGCACGCAATTGGGGCCAGTCGCGCCGCACATGCGGCAGGGATATCGTCAGCAGGCACAGCAGCGCGACCACCCAGCGCCAGAACGACAGTCCGACCGGCGGCAGTTCCACACGAAAGGCTCGGCTGATAACCCAGTTGCCGGCCCAGAACAGGTTGGCCAGGATCAGCAGCAGGTACGGGGAGACATGTGTTGTCATGTTCACCTGCCGGAGTCTATCCGCACTGGCAACAACGCGCCCTGACATTCGGTATCAGGAAACCGCATTCGTCCGGCTCGATCTGCCCCGACCCCGCCACTCGCTCAAACTCGGTTCAGCTGAGCGATTCTTCCATTGGCGTTTGCATCACCGGATAGTCGGTATAGCCTTCCGGGCCCGGTGTATAAAAGGTGGCGGCATTGGGTGGGTTCAGTTCAGCCTTTGCCTTGATGCGCGCGGGCAAGTCGGGATTGGCCAGAAAGTTTTTGCCGAAAGCCACTGCGTCCAGTTTTCCATCTGCAATCGCTGTTTCGGCTTCCTCCGGCGAATAGCCCATGTTGCCGACCAGAACGCCGTGGTAATTGGCCCGAACCGGGCTCATCAGGTCGCCTTTCTGTCGTCCGAAAAAGTCGCCCCGCATCAGGTGCAGATAGGCCAGGTTGAACGTGTTGAGTTGGGTCGCGAGCCAGGTGGCGAGGCCGATCGGGTCGCTGTCTTTCATGTCGTTGAAGCTGTTCAATGGCGAAATGCGCAGACCCACCCTATCACTGCCCCAGACCTGGCTGACCGCTTCGATGACTTCGAACATCAGGCGTGCTCTGTTCTCTAACGAACCGCCGTAGGCGCCGTCACGTTTGTTGCTTCCGTCACGCAGGAATTGATCGAGCAGATAGCCGTTGGCGCCATGCACTTCCACGCCATCGAAGCCGGCGGCTTTGGCATTTTCGGCCGCCCGGCGGAAACCGTTGACGATGCCCGGCAGTTCGTCGTCGCGCAGAACGCGGGGAATCACCTGGGGTTTCTTGCCCTCCGGGGTATGCACCTCGTCACCGCTGATGGCGATGGCGCTGGCGCCGACAGGCTGGACACCGCCGTTGAACAGGGGATGGCAGGCCCGGCCGCCATGCCAGATTTGCAGAAAGATACGGCCGCCAGCGGCATGAACGGCATCGGTCACCAATTTCCATCCGGCGATCTGTGCGGGCGAGTAGATGCCGGGTTCCTTCCAGAAGGCCGAGTTGCCCTCCATGACCATGGTGGCCTCGGCGATCAATAGTCCTGCGCTGGCGCGTTGGGCGTAGTACTCGGCCATCATCGCATTGGCGATGTGCTCTACGCCGGCGCGGCTGCGGGTCAGCGGGGCCATGAAAATCCGGTTTGGGGTGGTCAGGGCGCCGACGCGCAGTTCGCTGAACAAATTGGGCATGGTAATTTGTACCGTGGGGGTGGGCAGGGAAGGGCCGCCTTCAAGGCGATCTGTTAAAGCATGTGGGGACCCGCTGTGACACTTTCAAGCCTCGTCGCGGCTTTTCTCCGAAATCGGTCACACGATTCCCGGTTTGAATGGCTTGGCTGTCGATCCGCCAATGGCCTGAAAAACCGTTTCATGAAACGCGTGGGATAATTCACACATGGTCTCTGTAGTGCATTCCCTTCAGCAGTCAAACGGCGAAACCGACGTTCTGTCCCAATTGTGCCTCGGTCTGTCGCCGGAAATGTCGGCGCAAGTCGACGCGGCACTGGACTTGGCGCGTGAGTCCTATGCCGAGAAGCGGCTCGGCACCGACGAGCCGGTACTGCAACACGCGCAAGGCATGGCCCTGATTGTGGCGTCGCTGGAGCTCGATGCCGACGCGCGTATTGCCGCCTTGCTGTTTGCCGCCAACGAACATGTACCGGACTGCAACGAATCGCTGAAAGTCGGCTTTGGCGATACGGTGGCGGCGTTGGTGGCCGGGCTGCATCGCCTCGGCCGGCTACGTCCCCTGACACGCGCAGCGGCGGAAGGCGGCGCCGGATCCGGCGAGGATGTCGCCGAAGTCAAGGCGCAGACCGAGATCCTGCGCAAGATGCTGCTGGCCATGGTGGATGACATCCGCGTGGTGTTGCTGCGTCTTGCCAGTCGGGTGCAGACCTTGCGTTTTCTGAACGATCAACCCGGAGCCGAGCGGGATGAAATGGCGCGGGAGAGCCTGCTGATCTATGCGCCACTGGCCAACCGGCTCGGCATCTGGCATGTCAAGTGGGAACTCGAAGACCTTGCATTCCGGTATCTGGAGCCCGCGACCTACAAGCGCATCGCCAAAATGCTCGACGAAAGGCGTCGCGGGCGCGAGAGCTTCATCGTCGAAGCGGTGGGGCGCCTGAAGGCGGAAATCGGTGCCGCCGGGGTGACGGCTGAAATTTATGGCCGGCCCAAGCACATCTACAGCATCTGGAACAAGATGCGTGGCAAGGATATCGATTTCGACAAGGTCTATGACGTGCGCGCGCTGCGCATCATTGTCGACGACGTCAAGGATTGCTACACCGCACTGGGCATCGTGCACCACATCTGGCAGCCGATCCATGGCGAATTCGACGACTACATTTCGCACCCCAAGGGTAATTTCTACCGTTCGCTCCACACGGCCGTCGAAGATGAAGAAGGCCGCTCGCTCGAGGTTCAGATCCGCACCCGGGAAATGCATGAACACGCCGAGCTGGGCGTGGCTGCCCACTGGCGCTACAAGGAGTCCGGCAGTTCGACGAAGGCCAGCGGCGCGTATGAAGACAAGATTTCCTGGCTGCGCCAGTTGTTGTCGTGGCGTGACGAAATTGCCGACTCTGCGGAATGGGTGCAGCAATTCAAACGTGCTGCGCTGGACGACATCATTTACGTGCTGACGCCACAGGACCGGGTGATCGACTTGCCGCGCGGGGCCACGGCACTGGATTTTGCCTATCGACTGCATACGGATCTCGGGCATCGATGTCGTGGTGCAAAGATCGACGGCCACATGGTGCCGCTGAATACGGCGCTGCAGAACGGTCAGCGTGTGGAAGTGGTGGCGAACAAGAGCGGCGGCCCCTCGCGCGACTGGCTCAACCCGAATCAGTCCTATCTGGTCACCTCGCACGCGCGTTCGAAAGTGCGGCAATGGTTTGCGGCGCAGGACAAGGCCGAACTGCTGACGCAGGGACGCGTACTGGTGACCCGCGAACTTCAGCGCGAAGGTCAGAGCCAGGCCAATCTTGACGAACTTGCGGTCAAGCTCGGCTTGAAAAGCGCTGACGCGATGTTTCTTGCGGCGGCGCGGGGCGAGCTCGGCATGCGGGCCATTGATACGGCATTGCGCGGCGAGGTCGAGCCGGCGGCGCCCGAACCCGAGATCCAGATGCGCAAGAGCCGTGTCGGTGACAGCCGGATTCTGGTGGCGGGTGTGGACAAACTGCTGACGCAGGTCGGTCTGTGCTGCAAGCCGATGCCGCCGGACGCCATCATTGGTTTCGTCACCCGTGGCAAAGGGATATCCATACATCGTGTTGACTGCGTCAACTACCGCAACATGGCGACACGCAATCCCGAGCGAGTGATCAGTGTCGAATGGGGTGAGAAAGCGGCCGCGGTCTACTCGGTCGACCTGATCGTCGACGCAGGCGACAGGCAGGGACTGTTGCGCGATATTTCCGACGTACTGTCGCGTGAAAAAATCAATGTCACGGCGGTCAAAACCCAGTCAAAAGCCGGCATTGCGCATATGGCCTTTACCGTCGAACTTTCAGGTACGGAGGCCCTGCAAAAAGCCTTGTCTGCCTTGCGCGAAGTGCCCGGAGTGATCGGCGCCCAGCGACGCTGATCGTTCGGCAATGTATCCGGTGTCAGGCGCTACCGTGATCGCTACGCCAGTGCTGGCAATCGCACGAGTTAACTGATATCGACCGTGTCGCCGCTGATTCCGACCACACGATTGCGTCCCTCGTTTTTGGCGCGGTAAAGCGCCAGGTCCGCGGCGGCGACAAGCTCCGCTTCAGCGAGGCCGATGACCGGCAGCATGGTGGCCGAGCCCACGCTGATGCTGACGATATTCGATACATCGGACGTGCTGTGAGGTATTTTCAGTTCCTCCACGAATCTTCTGATGCGTTCTCCGACATTGCGCGCGCCTTCGGCCGTGGTGCCCGGCAGGATGACGGCAAATTCTTCACCGCCGTAGCGTGCCGCGGTATCCGATTCACGCAGATCCGCGCCGGCGATGGATGAGGCTACCAGTCGAAGACACGTATCACCTTGCTGGTGACCATAGGTATCGTTATAGAGCTTGAAATAGTCCACATCGATCATCAGCAGAGAAAGCGGTGCGTGGTCACGGGCACCTCTTCGCCATTCAGCGCCAAGATTCTTGTCGAAACAGCGTCGATTGGCCAGGCCGGTCAGCGCATCAGAACTGGCAAGCTGCTGCAGTGCGTCCTGGGCTTTTTCCAGTTCGGCGATGAGTTCCTTCTGGACTTTCTTGTCGCGATCGAGTTGCGCGATCGCATTCGTCAGTTGATGCTGATACAGGGCGGTATCGGTAAAGTCGAACACGGTGATGCAGACGTTTTTCACTTCTCCGGAGCCATTTTTGACCGGAAGAAACGTACAGTTCTGGTGCATTGATTCGATGCCGCCGGTGATCGGCCGGTTGTGCTTGAATCGAAACAGGAACGGACGTTGTTCCCACGAAGTAAATGCGAAATTCTTCAATACGAACACGCTGCGGATTTTCTTTTCCAGCCAGGCGACGGGGAGATCAGGAAAGCACTCGAACAAATTTCGCCCGCAAACGTCGGCGGCGGACTTTTTACTGTGGACTCCCATGAAGCGGTTCCACAGCACGATGTTCATGTCCGTATCAACTGCGAAGATACCCACCTCTAGACGGTCAACCACGAAGTCCAGCAATTCCAGGGATGGCCCGCTTTTCTCCTGGCTGGTTTCCTTCATCAGAAGGTTTCCAGGAATCTGTCAAGTGCGGCGGCCAGCGCCTTGATCTCTTCTTCAGCCATCAGCATGATGAGATGACAGGCAAAGCTGCGCTTTTCCAGGCGGAAGTTAACTTCAACCAGCAGCGCATTCTGCCAGGACACATTGCCGATTGTCAGAAGATCCGACATCGGTACGTGGTCGGCGAGCAACGATGGTGCCGAGAAGCCGATGTCGGTCTTTAACTGCTCGGTAATTCCACCCAGGCATGCGCCGACCAGAATGTTGGTCATATCCAGCAGAATTTCTATTTCGGCGGCGTGATCCAGTTGTTTTTCATGCCCCATCAGATCTGCCAGGTCGCTGCAGCGCTGGTCTCCGAAAATGACGATTGCTTCGCCGGACATGTCACTGTGAAATGCCTGCCGAACCGCTGATGCGGGTCCTTCTCCTACAGTGCGCTTTAACTCGTCGGCCAGGTTTTCGGGGTGCAGGAAGGCGATGCGTGGAATGGACAAGACGACAAAATGGTCGAGCACCTGGGCGATCGAGGCCCCGGCCTGGCCCATGCCGATGTTGGCGATTTCCTGCAGGGCTTCTTCCTGGTCCTGGGTCAGCATTGATCTACACCTGGATTCCATACTGCTTGAGAACGGCTTCAATCTTCAGCGCATCGACCGGTTTTTTGATGAACGATATCGCGCCGAGATTGAGCACCCGTTCTTGCGCCTGCGGTTGCACATCGGCAGAAACTACGATAACGAGGCAATTGAGTCCTTCATGACGCAGCGTTTCGAGGACCTCGTAACCATCCATTTCCGGCATGGTCAGATCGAGGAACATGACATCCACTTTGCCGGACCGGTAGGCGGCCAATGCTTCTGCGCCTGTTCCGGCCTGGGCTATTTCAACATCCCAGTTTGACGGCAAGGCTCGTATCAACATCTTGCGTGCAATGGGCGAATCATCAACGACAAGGATCGAGACAGGCATCTGACAGACTTTCTTTACAGTAAAACTGAGTGGCACAAGCGCCAGATGCAGAAGCTCTCGGCAAATGCAGCTTCGCCAAAACAGCATCAGAGTGGTCGCACCCCTAAAGCATGGAACTTCCTCGAGATTACGCCATGCTCGGCGTGAGTTTTCAGGAAGCGGGCCGGGAATAATAAGCTAGGTCGTACTTTGAGTGTGGTCTTTCATCAGATCGATTCAGGCGGGGCGTCCGGTAGACGACCCGCTATGACGGAAGTAGTAGACGTATATCCATCGAAAATCCGCTTGGGCGAAGGATTCAGGCATTGCGATGCATGAGTCTGTGCAGGGCAAGTCTGGGCAGGGCAGCGTGCAATCTTTCCGGATGGGAGGATGCCTGGAGAATCAGGCGACCTTGACCCAGGCCGAGACCGCCCGCCATTTTGTTTGTCTGGCGCGCAACCGCCTCCGACACGTCGATTAGTTGCGCGCGTGCGCCAACAATGTCGACCAGCAACGGTTTGAGAAAACTGTAATGCGTGCAGCCGAGCACAATGGTATCGACCTCCTGAGCCAGCAAAGGCTCGACGCGATCGCGGATATCCGCTGCCAGCGCCGGGTCGTCGAGTTGCAGTTGTTCAACGTGGGTGGCCCAGCCCGGACACGGCACGATCCGTACGTCAACATTCGCCGCGTGTTCTCGGATCAAGCGTGCCAGCCGTTCGCTGCGAGCCGTTGACTCGGTGGCCAGTACCGCGATGCGGCGCGTTTTCGACGCCAACGCCGCAGGCTTGATGCCGGGTTCGATACCGATGACTGGAATAGTCCGGTGTGCTGCACGCAGGGTATGCACCGCCGCAGCCGTGGCTGTGTTGCAGGCAACCACCAGCATGCCGCACCCCTGGTCGACCAGGTGCTCGCCGATTTCAAGCACGCGCCGGGTAATGAAGTCTTCTGTCCGGCTGCCATAGGGCATGTATGCGGTGTCGGCGTAATAGACAAAATCGGCTCTGGGCAAGCTGTCTGTCAGCGCCGCCAGGACAGACAGTCCACCCAGGCCTGAATCGAAAACGCCGATCATTCTGAAAAAGTCGGCGCTGGCGAGACGGCTCGTGTGTTTGCGTCAGGCGGGGCTCAAGCGACCTTGACCGGGATCCGCCCGATCTTTGCCTGCCATTCCCTGGGTCCCGTGATGTGCACCGAGCTACCCGATGAATCAACCGCGACCGTTACCGGCATGTCCTTCACCTCGAACTCGTAGATCGCTTCCATGCCGAGGTCGGCAAAGCCGACGACTTTGGCCGACTGAATGGCTTTGGCGACAAGATAGGCCGCTCCGCCGACGGCCATCAGATAGGCTGACTTGTTGTCCTTGATCGCCTCGATCGCTGTCGGACCACGTTCGGCTTTGCCGATCATGGAGATCAGGCCGGTCTGTTCCAGCATCATGCGGGTGAACTTGTCCATGCGTGTGGCGGTGGTGGGACCGGCGGGACCCACCACTTCGTCGCCTACTGGATCGACCGGGCCGACGTAGTAGATCACCCTGTTGGTGAAATCCACGGGCAGCGTTTCGCCCTTTGCCAGCATGTCGGCGATGCGCTTGTGGGCGGCGTCGCGACCGGTGAGCATCTTTCCGTTCAAGAGCAGTTTTTGGCCGGGCGTCCAAGCCGCGACCTGGGCTTTGGTCAGGCTGTTGAGGTCGACTCGCGCGGCCGTGGCAGCGTCTGCCTGCCAGGTCACCTTGGGCCAGTCTTCGAGGCTGGGCGGCTGCAGCCTGGCAGGGCCGGAACCGTCCAGATGGAAATGGATGTGACGGGTGGCGGCACAGTTGGGAATCAGTGCCACGGGCAGGTTGGCGGCATGTGTCGGGTAGTCGAGCACCTTGACGTCGAGTACCGTGGTCAGGCCGCCGAGGCCTTGTGCGCCGATGCCCAGTGCATTGACCTTTTCGTAAAGTTCGAGGCGCAGTTCTTCGGTGCGGTCGAGTTTTTCGCCCGTTGCCGCTTTTTGCTTGAGGTCCTGGATATCCACCGGCGCCATGATGGCCTCTTTGGCCAGCAGCATGGCTTTTCCCGGGGTGCCGCCGATACCGACACCGAGGATGCCCGGCGGGCACCAGCCGGCACCCATGGTCGGAACGGTTTTAAGTATCCACTCGACCAGGTCGTCGGAGGG
>JAIPCS010000084.1 GCA_021738105.1 Sulfuritalea sp. | reverse complement strand
CTGAGTCAAAACCAGCAGTCCTGTGGAATCGATATCGAGCCGTCCCGCGGGTGCCAAGCCTCTCACGTAGGATGGTTGAAATCGCTGCGGTTCTCCCGCCATTTGAGTCATTGCCGAGATCAGGCTGACTGCAGGCTGGTGACCATCCTCGGCTTGAGCAGAGACATAACCTATTGGCTTGTGCAACAGGATCGTTACCTGTCGAGCCTGAGTCGCTCGCGCCTCGGGCGCCAGGGTGACCACCGCATCGGCAGCGGCCCGGGTACCGAGCTGGGAAACCCGTTGCCCGTCGACAAAGACCAGGCCGCGCTCGATAAAGGCATCGGCCTCACGCCGCGAACACAGGCCGCGCTCAGCCAATAGTTTTGAAACACGGATACCCTGCGTATCATTCATGGTCGCGCATTCTATCCTGCCCCCATGCTCAGCTATCGCCACGCCTACCACGCCGGAAATCACGCCGATGTTCTCAAACACCTTGTGCTCATGCTTTGCATTGAACACATGAACAGCAAGGACAAGCCCTACACTCTGGTCGACAGCCACGCTGGAGCGGGCTTCTACGCCCTTGACGCCGAGCACGCAAAGCGCACCGGCGAGTTTGTCGATGGTATCGGGCGCCTTTGGGAACGCAAGGATCTGCCGCCGCATCTGGCCGACTATGTGGCAATGGTTCGCGGACTCAATGGCGGTGGCGGGCTGCGCCGCTATCCTGGTTCGCCCCGGATTGCCTCGCTTCTGACGCGGGATACCGCCCAGATGCGTGACGCCCTGCGCTTGTGCGAGTTGCATTCGACCGATTTTGCTCTGCTGCGACGGCAGTTCAAGGATGCCGGCAAACGCGTGAGTGTTGAACAGGCAGACGGTTTCGAAGTACTCAAGGCAGCGCTGCCACCGCCCTCGCGACGAGGCTTGGTGCTGATCGACCCCTCCTACGAAATCAAGAGCGATTACATGAAAGTCGCTGCGGCCATCAAGGACGCGCTGAAACGCTTTGCCACCGGCACGTATCTGGTCTGGCACCCGATGTTGCCCACCATCGAAGCCAACAGCCTGCCGGAAAAACTGAAGAAGTCCGGCGCCAGCCATTGGCTGCACGCCACACTTTGCGTGCGCGCTCCCGCCACCAAAGGCCGAGGCATGCACGGCAGTGGAATGTTCGTGATCAATCCACCTTGGACACTGGCCGCCGCCCTGGAAGAATGCCTGCCCTATTTATCTACCGTACTGGCGCTTGACTCGGGTGCAGCCTGGAAGATCGACCAGTACGAACAGGGCACCGGCAAGGATTGAGTCGCGCCCCTCAGCCCTGCAACTCGAGCCGGTTCCGGAAAAACTCCAGCGCTTCGGGATTGGCCAGCGCCTCGACATTCTTCACGGCGGCACCGTGTACCACGTTGCGCACCGCCAACTCTACGATCTTGCCGCTCTTGGTGCGCGGAATGTCTTCCACTTGCAGAATCTTCGCCGGCACATGGCGCGGCGTCGTATTGCTGCGAATCTCGTTTTTGATGCGCTTTTCAAGCGCTTCGTCGAGCGAGAGATTCTCGCGCAGCTTGACGAACAAAACCACGCGGACGTCGCCACCGTCACCCGGCGGCCAGCTCTGTCCAATGACGATGGATTCGACAACCTCATTGAGCTTTTCCACCTGGCGGTAGATCTCGGCAGTACCGATACGTACCCCACCGGGATTCAGCGTTGCGTCTGAACGGCCATAGATGATGAAGCCATCTTGCGCCGTGCGCTCGGCGGAGTCGCCGTGACACCAGACATCGTCGAAGCGCTCGAAATAGGCCGCATGGTATTTCGTCCCATCTTCGTCATTCCAGAAGCCGATCGGCATTACCGGGAAGCTCCGGGTGCACACCAGTTCTCCCTTCTCGCCGCGCACCGGTCTGCCCGCATCGTCTACCACATCTACCGCCATCCCCAATCCCGCACACTGAATTTCGCCACGGTATACGGGGCCGTTGGGATTGCCGATGACAAAACAGGAAATAATGTCGGTGCCGCCGGAAACCGAGGCCAACTGCACCTCATTCTTGATGTTGGCATAGACATAGTCGAAACTCTCGGCGACCAGCGGGCTGCCGGTTGAAAACACGGCGCGCAGGTTATCCAGTCGGTGTGTCTGGCGCGGCTTGAGCTCGATCTTGGCAATGGCGTCAATGAACTTGGCCGAGGTGCCAAAATGCGTCATGCCTTCTGCATCAGCATAATCGAACAGGATGCTGCCCCGGCCGACAAATGGTGAACCGTCGTATAGCAGCAGGGTGGCACCCGAAGCCAGGCCCGTCACCAGCCAGTTCCACATCATCCAGCCACAGGTGGTGAAGTAGAACAGGCGGTCGCCCGCGCGCACATCGCCGTGCAACTGGTGCTCCTTGATGTGTTGCAGCAGCGCGCCGCCGGCGCAATGCACGATGCACTTTGGCACCCCGGTGGTGCCCGAGGAAAACATGATGTAAAGCGGATGATCAAAGGGCAGCCGCTCGAAGCGAATTTCGTTCTCGTCGGCAAAGGGCGCAAGGAAATCTGCAAGCGTTACCCCCTGCTTGACTGCAGTGATGTCGCCGCTGATGGCCGCTTTTCCTGCATAGGGCACGACGACAATCCGTTTGAGCGAAAGCATCTGCCCTGCGATCTCGGCCACCTTGCCCAGGCAATTGATCACCTTGCCGTTGTACCAATAGCCATCGCAGGCGAACAGCACTTTGGGTTCGATCTGGCCAAAACGGTCAAGCACGCCCTGCACGCCGAAATCCGGCGAAGCCGAGGAGAAGATCGCGCCGATCGATGCGGTGGCCAGCATCGCCACCACAGTCGCCGGTACGTTTGGCAGATAGGCGGCAACCCGGTCACCCCGAGTGACACCCAGAGCGCGAAGGGCTGCGGCGGTCTGCGCCACCGCGCGATAAAGCTCGGCATGACTGGCGCGCCCCTTGACCTTGTCTTCGCCCCAGAAGACCAAGGCGTCGGCATTGTCTCGGCGGCGTAGCAGGTTCTCGGCAAAATTCAGGCGGGCTTCTGGAAACCATTTGGCACCGGGCATCTTCTCGCGGTCGATCACCACCGAGGAACCCATTTCGCCCCGCACCTCGCCAAACTCCCAGACCGAAGTCCAGAATTCTTCCGGATGATCAATCGACCACGCATGCACGGCAGAAAACTTCCCAAGGGGACGCACCGCGCTGGCGCTGGCGAGACGGCGATTCCAGCGCTTTTCGGCGGCCGCCATGAACGCGGTAAGGCGGGTTCCGGCGATGCGCTTTTTCGAGGGCTGCCAGATCGGTGCGTTGAGTGTATTCATGTGCTTCCTTGGTGTTGATTGGTGATGAACTACGCGCAGCTTTCGCGCAAGGCATCGGGTAATGGAATCGACTTCCCTGTCGACGGGTTGATCCATACCAGCTTGGCAGCGCCTTCGGCATAGATCCGTTCGTCACCAAGCAGTCGCAACTCATAGTAGGTTGGTACGCTGCTGCGTCCCGGCTTGCCGACATACATCCGGCAGTCAATGATTCCTGGATAGGTAAACGGAATCTGGAACGTACAGCTGGCATTGACGATGACCGGGCCTTCGGTCTGAGTGATCGCAGTACCGAAGCCGAAAGACTCGAGCCACTCGATACGCGTCTGTTCCATGAACCGAAAATACAGCGTGTTGTTGAGGTGGCCCATCGCGTCCTGATCACCCCAGCGAATAGGCATTTGATTGCTGTAAACGAGCTTGCGGTGATGTTCCATGGTGACGGCGCTGGAGCGGCTAGAAGAGAGTTCAAGATTATAATCGGCGGATTAGTCTTTTCGATTGGGGTCAGCATGCAGCGTGAAGCCATGGAATTCGATGTCGTGATCGTCGGCGGTGGTCCGGCCGGACTGTCCGCCGCCATCCGCTTGAAACAGATCAACGCAGAGATCAACGTCTGCCTGATTGAAAAAGGTTCAGAAATCGGCGCTCACATACTTTCCGGTGCGGTCATGGACCCGCGTGCCTTGACCGAACTGATGCCGGATTGGCAAGCACTGGGGGCGCCAATGGATACGGCAGTCACCCGTGATCGTTTTGCCTTTCTCACACAACACGGCTTTGTCGATCTGCCTACGCTTTTGCTCCCAGGCTGCTTCCAGAACCACGGCAATTACGTCATCAGCCTCGGCCAGATGTGCCGATGGCTGGGAGAACAGGCCGAGTCAATGGGGGTGGAAATCTATCCGGGCTTTGCCGGTGCGGAGGTGTTGTACGACGAACATGGCGCGGTGCGCGGTGTCGCCACGGGTGACATGGGCATCGGCCATGATGGGCAACCCACGGCCAACCATCAGCCGGGCATGGAACTGCTGGCCAAATACACGCTGTTTGCCGAGGGCTGCCGCGGTCATCTAGGCAAGCAACTTGAAGAGAAATTCAATCTGCGCGCCGAATCCGACCCGCAGACATACGCACTTGGCATCAAGGAACTCTGGGAAATCAATCCCGAGCAGCACGAGAAGGGTCTGGTAATGCACACCTTTGGCTGGCCGATGAAGTCCGACACTTATGGCGGCGGCTTCATCTACCACTTCGGTGAAAACCTGGTATCGCTGGGCCTGGTCGTTGGCCTGGGCTACAAGAACCCTTTCCTCTCGCCTTTTGAGGAAATGCAACGGATGAAAACCCACCCGCAGATCGCCCCGCTGTTCAAGGGTGGCAAGCGCCTCGCCTATGGCGCGCGCGCGCTGGCGGCGGGCGGCTTGCAGTCGATGCCTAAGCTCGACTTTCCCGGTGGAGCACTGCTCGGCGACGATGCCGGCCTGCTGGTGGCCTCGCGCATCAAGGGCAGCCACGCCGCAATCAAGAGCGGCATGCTGGCGGCCGACGCCGCAGCCACCGCGCTGGCCGCCGGTCGCGCCAATGATGTACTGACGGACTACCCGGAAGCCTTCCGCGACCCGTGGCTGTATGAAGAGCTTCACACAGCTCGCAATTTCAAGCCCTGGATGGCCAAAGGCTTGTGGACCGGCTCGCTGATGTTCGGCATTGATCAAGTGTTGCTACGCGGCAAGGCACCCTGGACTCTGCACAATTCGGCAGATCACCTGAAACTCAAGCCGGCAGCCGAATGCAAACCGATCGACTATCCGAAGCCGGATGGAGAGCTGACCTTCGACCGACTTTCATCGGTCTTTCTTTCGAATACCAACCACGAAGAAGACCAGCCCTGTCATTTGCAGTTGAAAAATGCGGACGTGCCGATTACCACCAATCTAGCGATTTACGACGCGCCCGAGCAGCGCTACTGCCCGGCGGGTGTATATGAAATTCTGCGAAATGACGATGGCAGCAATCCGCGTCTGCAGATCAATGCGCAAAATTGCGTGCATTGCAAAACCTGCGACATCAAGGATCCGACGCAAAACATCAACTGGGTGGTACCGCAGGGCGGTGAAGGACCGATCTACCAGCAGATGTAATTGAGTGCTGCGACTGGAAATTTCCGCTGACTTGCCCCGTGCCGTCTTGCCATCGCCGACTTTTGAGAAAATGGCCCCTGACTTTGAGTTGGACAAACTTCAATGGCAGGTAACGGCTGCGGCTATCGATCATGAGAGATTGGGTGGCGCCGAATTCACCAGCCTGCTGGTTTTCAGATACTCCAGTCACCCATCTGGTTTGCTGATCCGATCTCATCCGTTCGAGCCACCGCCCATTTCGACTTTCCAATAAACACTTCCAGCTCAGCCACCGGCAAGGCCTTGGAGATGTAGTAACCCTGTGCGCTGTCGCAGCGCAATCGGTAGAGTTGCTGCAGTGTCTTGGCGTTCTCGACACCTTCAGCCACCACCTTGAGACCCAGATTGTGGCCAAGGTCGATGGTCGACTTGACGATCACCGCGTCATCCTTGCTTCTCAGCATGTCCATGACGAAGGAACGATCGATTTTGAGTTCCGCGACCGGAAGCTGACGCAGGCGTGCAAGCGAGGAATAGCCGGTACCGAAATCGTCGATCGAACACTCGATATTAAACCGGCGAAGCTCTGACAGCACGGCGTTCAGCCGATCGTAGTCACCGAAAAAGATGTTCTCGGTAATTTCGATGGTAATACCCCCGCGGACCTTGTATCGATCGACCAGCGTGCCCAGACCGTTGATGAACTCGGGATCGGTGAGGACACTAATCGGCATATTGACTGCGATCCGCAAATCGTACCGACGCTCCAGCCACGCGAGACGCTGAATCATCACCGTCTCGAGCGCCCACCAGGTAAAGCGCTGGATCAGACCCGTCTGCTCAAGCGCAACAATAAACATGTCGGTCGGCACAAATGCGCCGTCACTGCGGCGCCAGCGAGCCAATGCCTCGACCCCGATAATGGTATTGGTCGCCAGTTCCACCTTGGGCTGATAATAAAGTTCGAACTCTTCTGCATCGAGCGCAGCTCTCAAATCCCTGACCAGAGCCAATCGCCCCGGGCTCCCTGCGTCTCGTTGCGCATCGAACAGATGGACCCCTGACTTGTCTCTCTTTGCCGCCAGCATGGCGGCATCGGCATTCTTGAACAGAGTCGAAATATCATTGCCATGCTGCGGAAAAAGTGCAATTCCGATTCCTGCCGTGACCAGCACTTCCTGTCCGGCCAGATTCATGGTCTTGTCCAATGCAGCAAGCAGATTCCGCGCCGTACTCATTGCTGATTGATCATTGGCATTGGCAAGCAATACCGCAAACTCATCGCCCGACATGCGGGCAATGGTATCCGCCGGATCAAGCTCCCGACCCAGACGCTCGGCCACGACACGAAGCAGCTCGTCGCCAGCCTCGTGCCCGAGGCCATCGTTGACTTCCTGGAAACCGTTGATATCAACGATCAGCAAAGCAAGCCCAGCTCCGTCTGGCAGATCTATTTCCTTGCGAATGCGGTCACGAAACAAGGAACGATTTGGCAAGCCTGTCAGGTTATCGTAGAGGGTGATGTATTCCAGCTCCTGGTTGGCTGCCAACAGGCGCTTGTTGACACGCTGCAGTTCATTCTGGGCAATCTCGGCCTCACTCTTGGCCTGTCCGGCACGCGCCATCGCCATGGCGTTCTCGATGGCGATGGCCGCCTGACCTGCGAACAGTTCCAGAAGATGAAGATCGTTCTCTGTAAACTCGCGACCGTCCTTTTTGTTGAGACAGGAGATTCCTCCCAGAAAATGATGGCGTCCATACAGCGGCACAAGTAAAAGTGTCCCGGCATCCTTCTCCCAGAGATTTCTTTCCTGCTCTGAGAGCTCGCTCAGCGCACCCCGCCACCAGGGTCGCTTGTTCTTCCACACCCAACCGCAAACACCCAAATCGATAGGCAGCGACTCGCCCACGATCTCGTCGACATTATTTCCGGAGCCGGCACGATAGGTGTATTCATCGCAGTTCTGGTTGATCAGAGGCAGCAGCACGGTTTCCGCGTGGATCAACTCGCGGGCACGCTCGACAATCAACGCAAAGACCTTGTCAAGATCAAGCTCGCTGCCCACCGCCAACGCGGTTTCGCGCAGCAGTGACATCTCGTGGTCACGTTGCCGCAGCTGTGCCCTAAGCGCTTCTATCTGTTGTTGATTATTTTCTGTTGTTTGAGTCATGCAATCGTGAATCAAGGGGAATTCGCATCAGAGTACGCACTCGGAGGCCTTGCAAGACCACTTTTTGTCATGCAATTATGAATTTGGTTAGAGCGAACCCACAAGGAAAAATGTCACGTTTGACCAAACTCTTGGTCGTCTGACGCCAGACTGAGATTGTCCAGCCTTTGCAATGCTTCTCTCAGACCGGGTTGCTACCAATTCGCGGTTCATTCGCCCGGCTGTGCAAAATCAAAAAAAAGGAACCTGCAGGTTCCTTTTTCCCAAAGCGGGTGTGCCTGATCAGAACATTGCTTCGTCCAGGCTCAAAGCGCTTGTACCGCCTTGAATGACCTCCTGCGCCAGTCCGGTCGCAGCCACCATGACATGATCAGCGTAAAAATGGGCCGTGGCGATTTTGGCCGGAAAGAAGGGGTCGGTATCACCCGTGTCGATCCGGCCTTGCGCTGCAAGAGCTGCCCGCGCCATCATCCAGCCGCCTGAAACAATGCCCATCAGCCGCAGAAATGGCACGGCACCGACGGCGACGGTACGCACATCCGAACCATAGCCGGAGACAATATAGTCGGTTGCTTGTTGTAGTGCATCAATCCCCCGTCCCAGCGCCGCCGCGATGGCAACAAACCCGGGGGCCGTCCGCTTCATTACGTCGCTGCGAGTCTGTTGCATCATGCCGATCACCGCCTTGATCGTGGCGCCACCCTCACGGGCGATCTTTCGTCCCATCAGGTCATTGGCCTGGATGCCTGTCGTGCCTTCGTAGATGGTGGTGATGCGCGCGTCGCGCATAAACTGAGCGGCACCGGTTTCTTCGACGAATCCCATACCGCCATGCACTTGCACGCCGAGATAGGACAACTCGTTTCCGGTCTCGGTACACCAGCCTTTGACCACCGGAATCATCAGATCCACAAAGGCCTGGTTCTGCGCTCGTTCTGCAGCATCGGGATGACGAGCCGCGGCGTCGTGAGCGGCGGCGACGGAATAAGCCAAGGCACGCATGGCCTCAACTTGCGAGCGCATCAGCATCAGCATGCGACGAATATCAGGATGACGAATGATCGCCACACCACTCGCCGATCCCTCTATAGCACGACCCTGCACACGCTCTCGTGCATAGGCCACGGCATGTTGATAGGCTGCCTCACCAATCGCAAGTCCCTCCAGGCCTACCGCAAAGCGTGCCGCATTCATCATCACGAACATGTACTTCAGGCCGTCATTCTCCTTGCCCACCAAGGTACCAACCGCACCGCCATTATCGCCGAGGGCCATGACACAGGTTGGACTGGCATGGATGCCCAGCTTGTGCTCGATCGACACACAATAGGCGTCGTTGCGTTCCCCGAGCGAACCATCCGGATTCACCATGAACTTGGGCACCACGAACAAGGAAATTCCCTTGACGCCCTCAGGCGCGTCCGGGGTACGGGCAAGCACGAGATGGATCGTGTTCTCTGCCATGTCGTGATCGCCGTAAGTGATGAATATCTTCTGGCCGAAGATGCGGTAGCTACCGTCGCCCTGGGGTACCGCGCGCGAACGAATGGCCGCGAGATCGGAGCCGGCTTGCGGCTCGGTGATGTTCATGGTGCCGGTCCACTTGCCGGCGATCATGTTGGGCAGATACATCGCCTTCTGGGCATCGCTACCGGCAAGCTCCAGCGCTTCGATGGCGCCAAGCGTCAGTAAGGGGCACAGCGAAAATGCCATGTTGGAAGACTTCCACATCTCCTGCACCGCCGCCGCAACCACCTTGGGCAAACCCTGGCCGCCATGCTCCGGATTGCCCGAAAGCGCGTTCCAGCCGCTGTCTACAAACTGGGCGTAGGCTTCCTTGAAACCCTTCGGCATGGTCACGGCCTTGTCGGCCCACCGTGCCGCCTCCTGATCACCGCTGGCATTGAGCGGTGCCAGCACGCCACTGGTAAATTTGGCTGACTCGTCGAGAATCGCTTCGACCACATCTGGCGCAGCTTCCTCGTAACCCGGTAAAGCGGCCACCTTGTCGATGCCTGCGAGTTCGGTCAATACAAAGTGCATATCCTTCAGCGGCGCGGTATAGCTGCTCATCTTGTCACTCCAAATTCAATTCTCTTTCGTCGACAGGGGCCGGCCCAGCCCGACCCCGTCAATGGTTCAAAGACCCGCGACGAGTTCCGGTACGGCTTGAAACAGATCCGCGACCAAACCGTAGTCTGCAACCTGAAAGATAGGCGCATCGGGATCCTTGTTGATGGCGACAATCACCTTTGAATCCTTCATTCCCGCCAGATGCTGGATCGCGCCGGAAATGCCGACGGCGATATACAACTGCGGGGCAACGATCTTGCCCGTCTGTCCGACCTGGTAATCGTTAGGCACAAAGCCGGCGTCGACAGCCGCGCGGGACGCACCCAGGGCGGCCCCAAGCTTGTCTGCGAGCGGCTCCAGCAGCGCGTGGTAGTTCTCGCCGTTACCCATGCCGCGGCCGCCGGAGACGATGATTTTTGCCGCCGCCAGTTCCGGCCGGGCCGACTTGGTCAGTTCGCGCCCGATCAGCTTCGACTGGCCCAGATCTGCACCTGCGGTGATCGATTCGATTGCTGCGCTACCGCCCGAGTTTGCAACTGCATCAAAACCGGTGGTGCGTACGGTGATGACTTTGGTGGTGTCGGCCGACTTGACTGTGGCCAGGGCATTGCCGGCGTAGATGGGACGCACGAAGGTATCGGCATCGACTACCGAAACAATTTCCGAAATCTGCGCTACATCGAGCAGAGCCGCCACCCGTGGCAGGGTGTTCTTGCCGTTGCTGGTCGCCGGCGCCAGTATGTGCGTGTATCCGGCAGCGTTGGCAACGATCAGGGCGGCAATGTTCTCTGCCGTCTGATCGCCGTAATGAGCGGCGTCTGCGAGTTTGACTTTGGTGACTCCGTCGACCTTTGCCGCCTGCTCCGCCACCGCACCGCAATTTGCCCCGGCGACGAGCACATGAATCTCGCCGCCAATTTTCGTGGCAGCCATCACGGCGTTGAGGGTCGCGGTTTTCAGGCTCGCGTTGTCGTGTTCAGCTATGACGAGGAGGTTCATGCGATCACCTTGGCTTCGTTCTTGAGTTTGTCGATCAAGGTCGCGACATCGGCCACCTTGATGCCTGCGCTGCGCTTGGGCGGCTCCGTCACCGTGACGGTGACCAGACGCGGAGTGACGTCAACGCCCAGATCTTCTGGCTTGATGTTCTCCAGAGGCTTTTTCTTTGCCTTCATGATGTTGGGCAGCGTGGCGTAGCGCGGTTCATTCAGGCGCAGGTCGGTGGTGACAATTGCCGGCAGGCTGATTTCTATGGTCTCGAGTCCGCCATCGACTTCGCGCGTCACGGTGGCCTTGCCATCCGCGACCACTACTTTGGAGGCGAAAGTCGCTTGCGACCAGCCCAGCAGAGCGGCGAGCATCTGGCCGGTCTGATTGGCATCGTCGTCAATTGCCTGCTTGCCGAGGATGATGAGTTGCGGCGCTTCCTTCTTCGCGACAGCGGCCAGCAGCTTGGCGACCGCCAGCGGCTGCAACTCGACATCCGTCTCAACCAGGATCGAACGATCGGCGCCGATGGCCATGGCCGTGCGCAGGGTTTCCTGACAGGCTGTGACACCGCAGGATACAGCGATCACTTCCGTCGCCACGCCGGCCTCCTTGTGTCGCATGGCTTCTTCCACCGCGATTTCGTCGAATGGATTCATCGACATTTTCACATTCGCCAGATCGACACCACTGCCGTCTGACTTGACGCGAACCTTGACGTTGTAGTCAATCACGCGCTTGACCGGAACGAGGATTTTCAAGCGAGTCTCCTTAAATTTTGGCTAAGCAAAGAAAGAACAGTCATTTTAGCGACAATTCGACATCGAACGGAAAGATCGCCCATACGGTTACGTATGGAATGTGAGATACTACCGCAGACCGAGCCAGTTTTCAATACCCTACCGTATGGAACAAAAAACCGTCAAAACACCGCGTACCGCGCTCGACAGGGAAGCCTGGATCAAGGGAGCGATCGCCATTCTTGCAGAACACGGCGCCGAACGCCTGCGCGTCGAAGTCCTCGCCAAGCGTCTGAACGTGACCAAGGGCAGCTTCTACTGGCACTTCAAGGATCGCCAGGATCTGCTCAATGCCGTGCTGGAGTTCTGGAAGGAAGGCCGCATTCGTGACATTCGCAAACAGACGCAGGCAGAGCCCGGCGGCGAGATAGCCGCCCTGCTCCACACCATCGAGGTGTATTCCTCGGCGCGCAACCGCAAAGGCATCTCCATCGAGGCCGCCGTGCGCAACTGGGCGCGACGCGACGCACAGGCGATTGCCGTGGTGGAAGAAGTCGATGCCGAGCGCCTTGCATGCTCCTGCCGACTGTTCCTGGCATGCGGGCTGAACGAGGAAGAAGCCAAGGCGCGCAGCATCATGCTCTACGCCTATGTTTTCGGCGCAGCGCTGATGCGCTGCGGCAGCTTCGCCGCAGACATGGCCTCACTGAAAGCCTGGATCGCCGACCGTATAGCGCGGTAAAACTGGCGGCCGTTCAGCGCAAAAGTCGGTGCTGGCGAGAAGTGCCCACAGCGGTGCTCACCGACCACTGACCGGGCACTTCCGAAACAACTACATGCGCTCGTAGATTCCCGCCGCGCCCATGCCGGTACCGACGCACATGGTCACCATGCCGTACTTGAGGTTGCGCCGGCGCAGGGCGTGAATCACTGTCGCGGAACGAATCGCACCGGTGGCACCGAGCGGATGACCGAGCGCGATGGCGCCGCCGATCGGATTGACCTTGGCCGGATCGAGACCGAGATCCTGAATCACCGCCAGCGATTGCGCGGCGAAGGCTTCATTGAGTTCAATCCAGTCGAGTTGGTCCTGGGTGATACCAGCCAGCCGGCAAGCCACCGGAATGGCTTCCTTGGGGCCGATACCCATGATCTCGGGCGGCACGCCGCGCACCGCGAAGGAGACGAAACGCGCCAGCGGTGTCAGGTTGAACTGCTTGAGAATCTTTTCACTGACGAGAATGAGTGCGCCCGCGCCGTCCGAGGTTTGCGAACTGTTACCCGCGGTGACCGTACCTTTGGCGGCAAATACCGGTCTCGGCTTGGCCAATGCAGCCAGTGTCGACTCGGCACGCGCACCCTCGTCGCGATTGACGGTGCGCTTTTTCAGTTCGACTTTGCCGGTAGCGAGGTTCGGCACGCGATCGATGATCTCGACCGGCGTCGTCTCATTGTCGAACTCGCCGGCCTGCTGGCCGGCGATGGCGCGCTGGTGTGACTGCAGAGCGAATTCATCCTGCATCTCGCGCGTCACTTTCCACTGGTTGGCTACCTTCTCGGCGGTGAGGCCCATGCCATAGGCCATGCCGACGTTTTCGTCCTTGAACACGCCCATGTTGACAGACGGATGGTTGCCCCCCATCGGTACCATGGACATCGACTCGGCGCCGCCCGCGATCATGACATCGGCCTGGCCGACGCGGATGCGGTCGGCGGCCATCGCCACGGCGGTAATGCCCGAAGCACAGAAGCGGTTGATGGTGACACCGCCCACGGTATTGGGCAGGCCGGCCAGCAGCACGGCATTGCGCGCCATGTTGAGTCCGGATTCGCCTTCGGGGAAGGAGCAGCCGACGATGGCGTCTTCGATCAGTTTCGGATCGAGGCCCGGCACCTGGGCCATGGCAGACTGGATTGCGTACACCAGCAGATCGTCGGGACGGGTATTGCGGAACATGCCGCGCGGTGCCTTGCCGATCGGGGTGCGGGTGGCGGCAACGACGTAGGCGTCTTGAAGTTGTTTGCTCATTTCGATTCTCCTCTTTGCGCCTCAGTTGCGGACAGGCTTGCCGGTCTGCATCATGCCCATGATGCGTTCCTGGGTCTTGGGATGGTTCAGCAGTTCCATGAAGGCCTTGCGCTCCAGGTCGAGCAGCCACTGCTCACTGACC
>JAIPCS010000083.1 GCA_021738105.1 Sulfuritalea sp. | reverse complement strand
GGCCAGGATCACGGCCGGATTGCCGCCATAACTGGCCAGACTGCCGGCCTTGGCCCGTCCCCGTGACACCTCGGCGACATTGCCCAGCGGTGTGGGTTCGCGGCGTGTCGCGCTAACCACTGGTATTCGGGCAATTTCCTCAGGGTCGGCGGTTTGCCCGACCATTCTCACCAGCCATGCGGTGCGCTCCTTGCTGCCCGCCGTCTCGACCTTGCCCGCAAAGGTGTCACGAAACCAGGCTGACACGTTGTCGGCGACATCGGTTGCGGTCAGGCCCCGGTTTGCCAGCGCGACGGGGTCGAGTTCGATCTGCAATTCGGGATCGCGCAATCCGGTGGCGAACACTTGGTCCACGCCCGGCATGCGCTCGATTTCTTCCTTGGTCAGGCGCGCCCGATTGCGCAGGAGTTCATTAGCAGCCTGCCCCGTCACCAGCACCATCGCGGTCGGAAAACCGTTAGAGGTGGTGATTTCCAGAATGCGCGGATCTTTTGCCTCGGGAGGAAGCTCGCTCTTGGCCTTGTTCTGGATGTCCCGGCGCAAATCGTTGATACGCTTATCGAAGGTTCGCTCGTCGATATCCCGGAAGCGGACCAGAATTGAAACCACGTTCTCGCGCGATGACGACATCACGAAACGCACGTCTGAAATTCCCTTGATCGCGTCTTCGAGCGGCTTGGTCACACGCTTCTCGACATCCTCGGCCGACGCGCCCGGCAAAATCGCCGTCACCATTACCCAATTGAAGTTAATCTCCGGGTCCTGCTCTCGTGGCATGGTGAGATAGGCAATCGCACCCATCACCAGCACCACCACAAACGCAATGTTTGCCAGAGGATGGTTGCGCAGCAGCGCGTCGTAGAACTTCATGCTCAGTTTTTCGCTGCTTGCAGAGTAACCGGCATGCCGTCCTGCAAAGCATGCCTGCCCTGCTGTACCAGCATGCTGCCCGGCGGCAGATCAAGCGGCGCCGGGCGTCCTTCCTGCGCGCCTTCGATGACGACGAAGCGCACCTTGTTCGCTTCCAGCACAAAGACACCGTAGCGTCCATCTCGACGCACAATCAGATCGGGCTGCACATGCGCCTGCGTATCGCGCCAGACCAGTCGTCCTTCGCGGCCCGGCGGCGGCGGCGCAGCAACAAAGGAAAAGCGCGCTTCGACGGTGCGTGCTTCACGACTGATGGCGCTGGACACCTGCAGAATCTTCAGCGCATGGTGCACCCCGCCGGCGACGAACTCGGGAGATTTTGACTGCGTCAGACTTGCCGCATCTCGCGCCTGCACCTGCGCGACGAGTTGCAGATCGCTGGTATCGGCCAGCGTCAATAGCGGGACTCCGGGCGCGGTAATTTCACCCACCTGCCCGCTACGCGCCCTGACGACAGCGTCGAAAGGCGCGCGTAGCGTGGATTTCTCCACTCCCCGCGCAGCCGTGGCTCGGGCCGCCTGTGCCGCACGGGTATCGGCTTCCGCAAGCACCAGTTCCGTTTCCCGCAGCGTCAAGGCTTCTGCGGAAATGAAGTTCTTCTCGCGCAGACTGCGTGCCCGCCTGGTTTGGGCAAGGACCTGTGCCAATCTCGCTTTTGCCTGCGCCAACGCAGCGTCGGATCGGGCCAGGGCGAGTTCCGCATCCCTGGAATCCAGTCTGGCGACGATCTGACCTTTGCGAACACGGTCGCCCGCATCTACCGGAAGCGCCATGATGCGCGACGACACTTCCGCGGCCAGCCGGGTTTCATTCTTTCCCAGAACACTTGCCGGTGCCTCGCGTTGCGGATAATCCCGCAAGGTTTCATAAGCGTTGACTGTCACCAATGGTGCGGCGGGCTCGGCCTTGGCCACCTCTGCGGTTTTGTCGCCGCAGGCTGAAAGCAGCGGCAAAATCAGAAACAACAAGAAGATGGGCTTCACTTGGCTTTACTCCTTTGGCGTGGCGTGACAGGTATCGCCAGTCCTCCCAACGCCAGATCTAGATGGGTGCTCAGATAGGTTTCCGGATCGTGCGCATTTCCGCAGCACAGACCCATCGAATAGCGCCAGATCATCATCATCAACACCGGCGCAAAAATCACATCAATCACGATTTCGACATCCACCTCACGAAACTCTCCCGAGTCGATGCCTCTTTGCAGCGCGCGTCGCATGAGATTCCGTCCGCGCACGATCACGGCTTCGTTGTAGTAGGCCGCCAGTTCGGGAAAGTTACCCGCTTCACTGATGACCAATTTCGGAATGCCTCCAAGATGGGTGTTGCCTATGCGCTGCCACCACACCCCGAGCAGTTTTCGCAAGAGTTCTGAACTGCTGCCCTCAAAACTGTCGATCAATCCCGCACCCGCTTCCAGTACCGGCACGATGCCCTCCTGGACTACCGCCTTGAACAGCGCCTCCTTGCTATCGAAGTAGAGATACAGCGTACCTTTCGACACGCCGGCCCGCGCCGCCACATCCTCCAGCCGCGTTCCGACGAAACCTTTTTCGACAAACAATTCCAGCGCCGCCGCCATGAGTTCGGCGGGACGCGCTTCCTTGCGACGCTGGCGGGTGGGAGGCAAAACCATCATCTGCGCACAATTAATAACTGACCGGTCAGTCATTATATAGATATCTTTTTATGCGTCAAGCGTACGGGCAAAGCCAACGACCTGCGTCCCTGACTCGCCCCTAATTCGAGCGGGCAGAAATCAGTTCGCCAATCGAATGGCGACGAACAACGCGGGGGTTGCGCGCAACGTGGTCTTCAATGGCTTTGCCTGCATATCGGTAACCCACGTCGACAATTCGCTGAAACTGATTCCAGTCGAGCAGATCGAACTCCGAGATCGGCACATTCAGATAGAGATGGGCCATACGCCGGGCAAACTCGACTTCGCGACGGCTGGCTAGCGTTGTGGTTTTCATAATGACCCGCGCCAGTGTCGGCACCTCGATCGGCTCTCGCCATGGGAAAAGGCGGCTTTTCAGGTACTCCATGCCTGTCGGTATACCGGACTGCGCATAGGCAGCCTCCTGCTCCGCCGAAAGATCAACGGCGATGATCTGTCCATTGATTCTTTCGCTCATCACATCCACCGGCAGATTGTTCAGCACGCCGCCGTCAATCAACAGGTCGCCGCGCTGAATCACCGGCGGCAGGATGGCCGGCAGAGAGATGCTGGCGCGAACGGCGCGCCACAGACTCCCGCTTTCGTGCACTTCGACACGATTCTTCGTCAAATTCGAAGACACCGCGAAATACGGTAACCACAGGTCTTCGATGTCGATATCCAGATATTTCTGCAACAAGGCATCGAGTCGCTCGCCATGAACCAGCGAGACCATGGGCAGGGTATAGTCATCGAGCGGCCGCTCCTGCATGAACACATGCCGGATCTCGTCAATCATGCTTTCGATGTCGAATCCGCGGGCCGGGCCGGTCGCGGCAATCGCTCCAAAGCTGGTTCCGCCGACCGCATCAATGGCGACTCCTGATTCCGCCAGCGCCCGGATAACGCCGAGATGTGCGAAACCGCGGGCCCCGCCGCCAGCAAATACAACGCCTATGGATGCCTGCGCGATGTTTCGGGCGATGCGCCGCAAACCCTGCTCCCCGTCCAGCGGGACATGGTAGTGCCGGCTCACCTCCCGGCTTTCGAGCCAGCGCCGCGTCTGCGCCGGCGCACTTCCCTTGGGATACAACAGTATCAATTCGGTCTGCACCGGATTCGCCACGACGCGGTTGCCGAGCAGTCTTAGTTCGAGATTTTGCGGACGCGGATCGGTGTCGGCGCGGGCGACAACAAATATCCTGTCGACAAAACCGATGGCCACCCTGTTCCAGGCATCGTCTTCTGGATCCCCCTCGAAAACCAGAAAATCGTAACGATGCGATGCATGCTCCAGAAACTCGTTGCGCGCCAACGTATCTTCGGTCGGTACCAGTTGTCGGATATCGCTCGAAGTCAAATGCAAGGTACTGCCAATGTGAAGAAGTTCCCGGGCGAGCCGGGTACAGAATTTTCCTGCTTCGGCGCCAGAACCGGCTGGAATGATCGCAACTGATATTGCAGAGATCTGGTCGCTGGAACGCGTATCGGTCTGAGTCAAACGACGAATAATCATCCCCGCAATATTTGACAGCGCCTGAGGATGGTGACGCAGAACATTATCAAACGCTTCGCCGGGTATTTCCGCCAGAACGCAATCGCGAGCGGCGCACAAGGTGGCTGCACGAGGTGATCGCGTCAGCAAGGCCATTTCTCCAACCGCCTCGCCAGCCCGGGCGACGGCCACAATCCGCCGCGAACCATCGGCACCAGCCACGCTGACGTCAAGTTTGCCCGTCAGAACGATGTGCATGCTGGAGCCGCTTTCCCCCTGCGTATACAGCAGTTCGTCGCGCGAGATCGAAACGAGGCGAATCAGCTCGATGACCTCATCGCGCAGTGGGTCGGGCAGCTTGCCAAACAACCTTTTGAGCGTAGCCTCGATGACGAGCAGAAAGGAAGGCGAAATGTCCGCGCGTCTCACGAATGTCTAGACCGAAATCTTGTCGTCAGAGCGATGTGCCGCCCGCCTTGCGGCCACGATCGAGTCAAAAAGTGCTTGCCCCGATACGACAAACTGCAGGCGCCTCAACTGGATCGCCCCTATCAGGAGCTCGTCGAATCCCACCGCGATTCCGCTAGCCAGAGCCGGCTTCCCCGAAAACAGGCGGCGCCTGTTGAAATTTGCCAGCCATTCCTCGATCTCCCGGCTTGCCTTGCCGGCGTCTTCCAGGGACGCGCTGCTGCGATCGAGACCTCCCACAGCGACATGAAGATCAATTGTCGAATTGACTGTTTCCAGTCCGTATCGCCCGCAGATCGCGTCGATGGAGCCCCAGATCTCGGTCACCATTTCCATTTGTTCCTCGGCGATGGCACCCGTCTGCAGCCGCTCAAAATCCGGAATGGCCACCACGCAGATGGCGCAATGTCGGCTATGAGTGCCAACCGCGCCGGATTGGCGAAGCTCCGCCATGGCCATCGGCGGAAGGATCGATCCCAGCAAACCTTCGGAACGCTTCTTTTCAATTTCCGTGCGCAATTGCTGTTCGCGCAATTCCTTGCGCGACGCCTGCAGAGCCCGCGTTCTGGCGAACACGGCATTGGCGAACAAGGCGAAGAACACCAGAACATAGCCTCCCGCAAGATAATCAAGCAAGGGGAAGTCCTCAGCCGGTGGCGGCCAACCAAAGACCCAGGCCGGCACCAGCGCGCCGCTGGCGAGGGCAAGTGAGGTCCATGGCAGCATCGAGAAACCCGTTAAGGCTATGGGTGTTACCAGCGAGATGAGCGCCATCGCCAGGCTGGCCTGGAAGGAATAGCTCAGCAGGTAGATCACGCAGCCGGCAAACCCGGCGTCGAAGAGGAGCGTAAGGTGGGCAATCCGCCGCTTCGACTCGAATCGCTGCTGCAGAAAGTACATCACATGCGGATAGGTGATCCCGACCAGCACGACGAAGTATCCGTAGGGGCCGAACTTCCCGAAATGGTAGGTGTACAGAAAGCCGACCAGCAGGCCGCCAAGAACCGTGGCGATGCGAATTGGATAGAAAATGCTGGTGCCGTAGTTGACCAGCGCTTGCGGCGCCGAGTTTTCCAACGACTCGCTCATACTCGCGACACGTCGGCCAACCGCTTCTTCAGCGATTCGGGTAAATCGGCCAGCACGCTCTGCGCATGCCGGTAACCCGCATCCACGACCTTATCGAAAGCGCTCCAGTCCAGCATGCCGATGCGGCCAAGATCCGGCGTGAAACAGACATCCGTATGCGCCCGCGATTCCGCCAGCCGCGACTGGCTGTTAAGGATGCTGACGTTCAGCATGATCGATGCCAGCCCAGGCAGGCGATAGCGCCGCCGTGATCGCGGCCGCAGCCGGTCGAACGCCAGGGCACCGCTGGAAGGCGTCTCGTCGAGGTCCAGCTTGCGGACCCCGTCCCGCATCAGGTCGCAGCCGAGAATCAGCCCGGCGCCCCTGCGCGCCATAACGTCGGTAGGAAAATTGTTGAAAGTGCCACCATCGATCATCAGCTCGCCATCAATGATTACCGGAGGCAGTGCAGCGGGGATGGAAACGCTGGCGCGGATTGCTCGTGCCAGCTCACCGCGCTCGAGTATGGCTTCCACCGAACGCGAGAGGTTGGAGGCAATGCAATACAGGGGTTTCCACGAATCCTCTATATCGGCATCGAAACCGGTCAATTCGCGCACGGCCGAATCGATCGTGAGGCGAAGCTGCTTGCCCCTGATTAGGGAAATCAGGGGCAGAGGGTTGATGTCGCGGGTCGGATTCTTTGAGAAGGCCTTGCGTGCCAGGCCTATTAATTCCTCTGCCGGTCTGTCTGATGCCGCATAACCGGCTATAACGGAGCCGATGCTGCAGCCCCCGAGGTAGTCGACCGGGATTCCCGCCTCCTCGATTGCCTTGAGCACACCCAGATGCGCGAAGCCGCGCGCGCCACCGCCACTGAACACCAGACCGACAGCTTTGCCCATCAGAATCCGCCCGACGCGACCTAGATCTCCTGCATGTCCCTGACGAAGATGCAGATGGGCGTTCCCCTCGAAGCGATCCAGCCATAATCGCGTTGTCCGGGGTGACTTTGTGTCGGCCGGATGACAGAGCAAAAGAGTTTGCCGGGCCAGCGTTCGGTCCAGCCCAGGCCAATTCCGCACTGTGGAAAACGCCCCGTCAATATCCGCATCCGCGGCATCGGCCACCCACAGAATTTCGTCGGCATGACGGATGCAATGCCGTGACCACTTTGAGTCCGGCTCATCACCAAGCAGCAGAACCAGGTCGCTTGCAGCCTCTTTTTCGTCTATCCAGCGCGAAACCCGTTCCCACCGGCCGTCATCCCCATGATTGCCGTCGCCCAAAGCAGCTTCGCCCAGTTCACCGGCAAGGCGCTTCGCATCCAGGCAATCGACTGTCCCGTATCGCGCCATGGTGGACTGCAAATCCCTGGCGAGCGCGCCTGCGCGGCCACCGCGCGTAGCCGGCAGAACTGCGATCATTGTCGGCTTCGCCCAAGACAATCGCGGATCGCCTGCGCGCTGAATGCGCTCGACGACGAAGCGCGAGACATGGAGCGAAACCAGGGGATAGGCCCGTATTACCTTCTCATAGCTTTCGCGAGAAAGCCTTACCAGCAGGCTGTCGCGGATGGCAACAACCGTCGCGCTGCGTGGCTGTCCAGTAAACAGGGCCATCTCGCCCAGGGTTTCGCCGCGGCGTATGTCGCCCACCGCGCGCTCGGCACCGGATTCGTCGCGCACGATGGCCCGCAATCGCCCGGCGACAACGAAATAGAGTGCACTCTCCTGTTCGTGCTGATGAAACAACGCGTTGCCGGCAGGCACTCGCACCCAATCCAGTTGGGGCTTCATTGCGTCGAGAAAACTGTGATCGAACTCGCCGAAAGTCTGATGCAACGCGTCTTCAAGCCACCCGGACTCCGTAGCGGTAACGTCGGACAAGGATATTTGCATGATCGACCCTGGCAGCCTGTAGCTAAATAACCGGCCTGGAGGAACCTGTTCCGGTTCGTGGCTCTCCGCATCCGGTTTCTATTCTTATATCAACTATTCATACATATACTATCAGACTGGTCAACAACGAAAACGGAGATTGCGTGGATAGGAACAAGACAAAAGAAAAAAATTCCGGCCACGTTCTTGAACGGATGGCAAGCCGTTTGCGCGGCGTGCTCGGCAAGGGCAACACCAAACCGGATCCGCTGGCCGAAGCCGTGCATGCGCGTCTCGCATCCTGGCAAGCAAAAGTCTCTACGGCGGCCAACGCAGTTGAACGAATCCCAAAAGGCAGTCAGGTTTTTGTTGGTACGGCATGCGCGACGCCTTGCGCTCTCGTCGAGGCGCTGGAGGCGATGCGCCTGCCGCCAGCCGATATCGAACTCCTGCACTTCATCACCAATCGCGCCGTGCCCCACGACGACGAAGGCAATCCGACAACGAAATTTCCCCACCGCAGTTTTTTTGTCGGCTCCGACATTCAGGCTGCCGTGCACAAGGGTCTGGCGGAATATGTTCCCCTGTCCGTCGCCCGCCTGCCCGAACTGATTACCAACGGGAGGGTGAATGTCGATGTAGCACTGATCCAGGCCTCGCTGCCCGACGAGTTCGGCTATGTCAGCCTCGGAATTTCGGTTGACGTCATCCCCGCGGCCGTGGCCAAGGCCAGACTGGTGATCGCGGAAATCAATCCGAACATGCCACGTTCAATGGGCGATTCACTGCTCCATGTCGACCGCATCGACTGGCTGGTGCCCGTGACGACGCCGATTGCCGAATACACCCACCCTGAAACCGAAGACCAGGTGGTGGAGCAGATTGCACGCTACATCAGCAGCATTATCGACGACGGATCAACGCTGCAAATCGGGCTTGGCCGGGTACCCAATGCCGCACTGAAGTACCTGGCCGACCGCCGGGACCTGGGCATTCATTCGGACGTAATAACCGACGGAATCATTCCGCTCCTTGAAAACGGCATCCTCACCGGTCGCTGCAAGACGAACCAGCGAGACAAGGTGGTGACGAGCTTTGCCGTCGGCAGCCGCAGGCTTTACGAACTGATCGACCGCAATCCGCTGTTTTCCTTTCAGCCGATCGAGGCGGTCTGCCACCCGACCACCATCGCCGCCCAGCACAAGATGGTGTCGGTGACCCAGGCCTTTGCCATCGATCTGACCGGACAGGTTTGCGTCGACCAGCTGAACGGAAAATTCTATGGTGGTATCGCCGCACAGGGCGAGTTCCTTCGTGGCGCCTCGCGATCCGGCGGCGGCAAGGCCATTATCTGCCTGGCCTCCACCAGCGACAACGAAAGCAAATCATGCGTGCGCCTGACGCTGGATGCAGACGAGGGCGTCACCATTGCGCGTACCGACGTCCACTATGTGATTACTGAGTACGGCATCGCCTATCTGTTCGGCAAATCGATCCGCGAGCGGGCCATCTCGCTGATCGATGTCGCCCACCCGAATTTCCGTGCCAAACTTCTGGAACAGGCTCAGGACCGGGGCTACATTCCGGCCGGACAAACCCTGAAAAATCTGAGGGCCTATCCGGTAGAGGACGAGCAGTCGATTACCCTCAAAGATAAACGCACCGTGCTGCTGAGGCCCGCCGTCTCTTCCGATGCCCGGCATATCCGCGATCTGTTCCACACACTTACCGATGCCGACGTCAAAACGCGCTTTTTTCGGACGGTGCGCGGTCTTTCCCATAACGATATCCAGCGCCTTTGCAACGTCAACTTCGAAAACGAAGTGGCCTTTGTAGCCGTTGCCGGCACGCGGGAAAACCCGCAGATCGTGGCACAGTCCTGCTACTTCATCGACCCTTCAACCAACCTGGCCGAGACGGCTTTCATGGTCAGCCCCGACTGGCAGGGCTGTGGCCTGGGTGCGGTAATGCAACAACGTATGGTCATACACGCCAAACGGCGTGGCGTTCTTGGGTTCGTAGCCGAAATAATGGCCATCAATGCCAAGATGATTCGCCTCGCCAATACCGGATCGGCCAACGTACATACCGACTCGAACGGAACCACGGTGAAGATCACGGCGCTGTTTTAACCACAACCCCCTGCAAGTACTCCCGCCTCCGTTGGCCGCTTTTGCCTGCGACACAAGGGAGTCTTGTGCCGGATGTCTGCAGCACAATGTTTACGCGGTAAGCTTGCTCCTGATATCAGCGCAAGACTGCGGGCAGGGTGGAAAACTGCGTCGCGACAGTTCGGTCAGCCCCTTGCATCTCGGAAGGAAACTCCCATGCGAATAGAAGAAGAACTGAAGCTCGATTTTCAGGACGTTCTCATACGGCCCAAACGCTCGACGCTGACTTCGCGCTCGGAGGTCGACATTTCGCGTGAATTTGTCTTTCGCCATTCCGGGCGCACGTATCTGGGCGTGCCCGTCATCGCCGCCAACATGGACACCGTCGGCACGTTCGAAATGGCAGGAGCCCTGAGCAATCACCAACTGGCGACCGCGCTGCACAAGCACTATGGCGAGGATGAACTGGCCGCTTTCTTCCGAGCGCTGCCCGACGCGTCGACCGTGTTCTACTCGATGGGCATCACCACCGAGGACTACGAGAAGTTCTGCCGCGTCAAGCAGGCGGTTGGCGACGCCATCGCCTATGTCTGCGTCGATGTCGCCAACGGCTACACCAAGTCCTTCGTCGACTTTCTGCACAAGCTGCGCGACGCCCACCCACGAATCACCATCATGGCCGGCAATGTGGTCACCGGCGAAATGGCCGAAGAGCTGATCCTCGACGGCGCCGACATCGTCAAGGTCGGCATCGGTCCCGGCTCGGTATGCACCACGCGCAAGATGACCGGGATCGGCTACCCGCAACTGTCTGCGATCATCGAATGCGCAGACGCCGCTCACGGTCTGGGCGGGCTGATCTGCGCAGACGGCGGCTGCACCTCACCGGGCGATCTGGCCAAGGCATTCGGCGGCGGCGCCGACTTCGTCATGCTCGGTGGCATGCTCGCCGGCCACGACGAATGCATGGGTGAAGTCACCGAACAGGACGGCCGGCGCAAGGTACGCTTCTACGGCATGAGCTCGCGCACGGCGATGGACAAACACGCGGGCGGCGTCGCCCACTACCGCGCCTCGGAAGGCAAGGAAGTGCTGCTCGACTACCGTGGCCCGGTGGACGGCACCGTGCAGGAAATCCTCGGCGGCGTGCGCTCCGCCTGTACCTATGTCGGCGCCCACAAGTTACGCGAGCTCTCCAAACGCACCACCTTCATCCGCGTCGCGCGGCAGCTCAACGAAGTCTTCGGCCAGTCCTAGCGGCGCATGAACAAATCGGTCGCCTTCGTTCGCCTTTCCCTCGCGCTATTCGCGCTGCTGCTGATAACCGCCTGCAGCGAACCGAAGCTGGACGCACTACCGGCCGGCACCCGCGTGCTGGCGCTGGGCGATAGCCTCACCGCGCCACATGGAGTCCAGCCCGGTGAAGACTGGCCGGCCCTGCTGGGACAAAAAACCGGCTGGACCGTGAGCAATGCCGGCGTCAGCGGCAACACCAGCGCCCAGGCCCTCGACCGGCTTCCTGCGCTGCTCGACGAGCACAATCCGCAACTGGTACTGGTCACGCTGGGCGGCAACGACATGCTGCGCCGCCTACCGCAGGGCCAGACGGTGACTAACTTGGGACGCATGATCACGCTGGTCAAGGCCCACGGTGCCAAACCGGTCATCCTCGCCACACCCAAACCCAGCATCGCCGGTGCCGTCTTCAACAATCTGTCGCCACCTGATTTCTACGCCGAGGTCGCCAAGCAGTACCAGATTCCCCTGATCGCAGATGCCCTGCCGGAAGTGCTCTCGGATACCAATCTCAAGGGCGACCAGTTGCACCCGAATGCAGCGGGGCATGCGTTGCTGGCAGAGAAGATTTTCGACGCGCTAAAAAAGATCGGTTATGCGCGGTAGCCGTGTTGCCAGCGCCTAGTTTCTGCAGCAATACAAACTCAACTCGACATTGACCCTTTAGTTGTTCCGACCCTTTGATTTTTCGGCGGGACAGAAGGGATGGAAAAGCGTCGCGCGTGACAAACTGTGATGCATAGTGCTTCTGGCGCGCAAAACTCGGTGCTGGCGACACGGCGCCTCAGCGCGATTCCTTGATCAGTCGCCCGTTCAACGGCTGCAACGGCCGCGCATTCTTGCGATAGAAGCGCTTGAAGACATCGATCTGTTCGGCTGAAATCTGTAGCGGCTGTTTCATCACCATCCACACCACGTCCTCGGTGCACGGCGGCGTGGTCAGAGAGCCGATGTAGGTCCAGTACTCAAGCGTCATCGGCAGCAGTTGCATGGGATCGAGCAAATCCGGTGGCGAGACTTCCGTGCCCCATTCCAGCGGCAGATTGTTGAGCAGGGACTGGACCATGGGGTTTTCGCGGCCCTTTTCGATCATCACGGCGATGATCGCCACCTGTCCGTCATCATTCCGATGGATCAGGTGCAGCTCCATGTCAAAAGCCTTGCCCTCGATCCGCCCTTCCGACGGGCGATGAAAATGAAAATCCGTCAGCTTGTAGCGTTTCCCCATGACACCGATGTCCAGCCCTTCGCCAACCTTGAACTCGGCCGTGTAGCCGCTATCGACAATATTGATCCGGATCGGCAGGTAGGCGAGCTCGATGGGATCCAGGTTGAGCTTGATGCCGTCACGGATGTCGATGGGCGCCTGGCTCGAGCCCGCAGCGCAGGCCCGATAGGCACTTTGCAGCTTGCCCCAGTGGATGGGGGCACCCTCGCCTTCATAGGACCAGTGGATGCGCTTCGGTGCGGGTTCGTCCGGGTCAGGCTTGGGCGGGCATTTTGCCAGCTGTGCTTCCGCTTCCTTGCAAATTTCTGCCGCGGTTGGCTCGGGAACCGGCTCCGGTTCCGGTTCCGGTTCAGGCTCGACCACGGGTTCCACCGGCTTCTTGCGTTCCGGAAGCGGTGCCAGCTTGAAGGGTTCCAGCGGGATATGCTGAGGCCGCTGCCCCGAAGGCGTCGGGATAGCGGTGACGGCTGCAAAAACCTTCCCCGCCTCGAAGCCACCGATCAGGTACGTGGCGACCAGAGCGGCCAGGGCTACGCCAGTCGTCTGCCGGGGGTGAAACACGTGCATCCCTATCCTTTTTCCTGGTTTCTGCGTTGATGGTGTGCCGCCTTGAATCGCCATACTTTAGCGCCAATCCGGGTGGGGGCATATCCCGAACTCGGGTCTATTGCCCTTTCCCCGCCGCGGGTTGCATTCGCCCCGTCTTTCCAGTAGCTTCAATCCTCCGCCCCAACCCTGCTGGAACGCCCCATGAATGCCAATGAAAAATTTATTGCCGCCGACGCGCATGTAGACGCCGCCGCCATTGCCCCCCTGCCCAATTCACGCAAGATTTACGTTGAAGGCAGCCGCCCCGATATTCGCGTACCGATGCGCGAAATTGCACAGAGCCCGACCGGCGATGAACCGAACCCGCCGATCACTGTGTATGACTGCTCCGGCCCCTACACCGACCCGAGCGCAACGGTAGATATCCGCAAGGGCCTGCCGCAACTGCGTGCGCCATGGATTGCCGAGCGCAACGATACCGAAGAGCTGCCCGGTTTGACCTCCAGCTACGGCCAGCAGCGCGCCACCGATGCCGAACTGGCCGAGCTGCGCTTCGATCTCGCGCGCAAGCCGCGCCGCGCCAAGGCAGGCGCCAACGTGACGCAGATGCATTACGCCCGCAAGGGCATCATCACCCCGGAGATGGAATTCGTCGCGATTCGCGAGAACCAGAAACTCGAAGGCCTCGATGAACTTCTGCGCAGTCAGCATCCGGGCGAGAGCTTTGGCGCCTCGATTCCAAAAGTCATCACCGCCGAGTTCGTGCGCGACGAAATCGCCCGCGGCCGCGCCATCATCCCCAACAACATCAACCACCCCGAATCCGAGCCGATGATCATCGGCCGCAACTTCCTCACCAAGATCAACTGCAACATCGGCAACTCGCCGCTGGCCTCGACCATCCAGGACGAAGTCG
>JAIPCS010000082.1 GCA_021738105.1 Sulfuritalea sp. | reverse complement strand
AAAAATTGCTCGACATGGGCATCACCTATGTCGAGGGCTACGGCCTCTCGGAGACCATTGCACCCTCCCACATCAATCCGCCAGACCGGGCCAAGAAGCAGTGCCTGGGCATCCCGATTCCCGATGTCGAATCGATGGTCGTCGACCCGAACACATTCAGGGAACTGCCACAGGGCGAAGTCGGCGAAATACTCACTCGCGGTCCGCAGGTCTTTCTCGGCTACTGGAACAATCCCGACGCCACCCGCAATGCATTTATCGAGATCGAGGGCAAACGCTGGTTCCGTACCGGCGATCTTGGCCGCGTCGACGAGGACGGTTATTTCTTCATGGTCGATCGCCTGAAGCGGATGATCAATGCGTCCGGCTACAAGGTCTGGCCGGCCGAGGTCGAAGCCCTGATGTACCAGCACCCGGCGATTCAGGAAGCCTGCGTGATCGGCAGCAAGGACCCCCATCGCGGCGAGACGGTCAAGGCCATCGTGGTCATCAAGGACGCCCAGCGTGGAAAAGTCAGCGAGCAGGAGATCATCGACTGGGCACATCAGAACATGGCCGCCTACAAATCTCCGCGCATTGTGGAATTCGTGGAAACCCTGCCCAAATCCGCCACCGGAAAAGTCATGTGGCGCACGCTTCAGGAAAAAGAGGCAATCCGCGAATCTTGATGCGCTGCATGCATAAAAGCAGAGGCCTTCCGGACATGAAGTGCCGTGTCGCCAGCGCCGACTTTTAGAGCGACACGGAGCCATATCTGCTGACCGGTTGTGGCGTGCCTCCGTGTCACTCAACCCGTTTCGAGAGATCAAATCATGGAATGGAAACGCGAGGGTTTTCTCGTCACCGACCGGCAACAAGACCTGGATATTGAAACCATCCATGGCTTTCTCGTAGAGTCTTACTGGGCCAAGGGAATTCCACGACCGATCGTGGAACGCGCCGTGGCAAATTCCCTGTGCTGCGGTTTGTACCAGGAATCACGGCAGATCGGTTTTGCGCGGGCGGTAACCGACCGCGCCACCTTTGCCTACCTGGCCGACGTTTTCGTTCTTGATGCGTATCGGGGTCGGGGGCTGGGAAAATGGCTGGTCTCATGCATGCTCGCCCATCCGGATTTGCAGGGTCTGCGGCGACTGCTGCTGGTTACCGCTGACGCCCATGGGTTGTATCGGCAACAGGGCTTCACAGCGCTGCCCGCGCCCGACCGATTCATGGAGATTCATGCGCCAGACATTTACCGGCAGGAAAGCTAGGCGGCGTCGAGAACCGCGACATTTCTGATTCCTTGCTAGTATTCGGAGCTCGCGCGGCCTTGCCGCCATCCAGTTTTTTATTCGGAGCCCAAGCAATGTTCAATCATCTCGACGCCTACGCCGGCGATCCCATTCTGTCTCTGGTAGAGACCTTCATGAAGGACCCGCGTTCGAACAAGGCCAACCTGGGTATCGGTCTTTACTATGACGAAGACGGTCGCATTCCCCTGCTCGACTTGGTCAAGCGTACCGAAATTTCTCTCGCCGCCGACGGATTGACACGTTCCTATCTGCCGATGGAAGGATTGGCCGCCTACCGCGAAGGCGTTCAAAAACTGGTTTTTGGCACCGATCGGGAAGCAGTGAAGACCCGGCGCATCGCCACCATTCAGACCATCGGCGGCTCGGGAGCCTTGAAAGTCGGCGCCGATTTGCTGAAGCGCTATTTTCCTGAGGCCGGGGTCTGGGTCAGTGACCCGACCTGGGACAACCACCGTTCCATGTTCGAAGGTGCCGGCTTCAAAGTGAACGATTACCCCTACTACGACCCCAAAACCGGTGGCGTATTGTTTCCCGAGATGCTGGCCAGGATTGCTTCGTTGCCGGAACGCAGCATTGTGCTGCTTCATCCTTGCTGCCACAATCCGACCGGGGTAGACCTGTCGCACGACCAGTGGCAACAGCTCTTTCCGGTATTGCTGGAAAAGCGCCTGATCCCGTTTTTTGACATGGCCTATCAGGGCTTCGGCGTCGGGATCGACGAGGACGCTTGGGTGGTGCGCAGTTTCGCGGACACCGGCGCCAGTTTTTTCCTGGCCAACTCCTTTTCGAAAAATCTCTCTCTTTATGGCGAGCGCTGTGGCGGTCTTTCCGTGGTTTGCCCGGATGCGGCGCAAGCGGATCTGGTGCTCGGTCAGCTCAAATTCACGGTTCGCCGCAATTACTCAAGCCCGCCGAATCATGCCGGCCAGGTGGTCGCACGGATACTGGCGGACCCGGCGCTTGCAGCGGAATGGGACGGCGAGGTGGCACGGATGCGCGAGCGCATCAAGGCCATGCGAAAAAGCCTCCACGAAGTGCTTTCGACGCGTTGTCCCGGCCGCGATTTTGGCTACTTCCTGCAACAGAACGGCATGTTCAGCTATACCGGCCTGACACCAGAACAGGTCGACACATTGCGCGAACAGCACGCTGTGTATCTGGTGCGTTCGGGACGAATGTGCGTGGCAGGACTGAACACCAAAAATGTCGCTTATGTTGCCGAGGCAATGGCCGCCGTCATGTAGGTTGCCTGATTCTGCAAACAAAAAAGCCCGGCAGCGCCGGGCTTTTTCATGAATGGGAATTGCTTCTGACTAGATCAGTTCCCAAATCGTCGTGATGCCCTGACCGCCGCCGATGCACATGGTCGCCAGACAGTATTTGCTGCCGACGCGACGTGCTTCGTAGAGTGCCTTGGTAATGATCACGGTGCCGCTGGCGCCGATCGGATGACCCAGGGCAATTGCGCCGCCGTTGGGGTTGGTTTTCTTCGGATCGAGGCCGAGCACCTTGGCCACGGTCAGCGATTGAGCAGCGAAAGCTTCGTTGGATTCGACAACGCCGATATCATCCAGCTTGAGGCCGGCCTTGGCCAGTGCGATCTTGGTCGACGGGATCGGGCCTTCACCCATGACGTCGTTCGGCACGCCGCCAATACCATAGGCCACAAGACGCGCCATGGCCTTGTGGCCACCGGCCGCTGCCTTGGCTGCATCGGCCAACACCAGGAAGGCTGCACCATCGTTGATGCCCGAGGCATTGCCTGCGGTGACCGTACCCGCCTTGTCGAACGCGGGTTTCATCTTCGCCAGGGTTTCCATCGTAGTACCGGCCTTGACGTGCTCGTCGGTGTCGAACACCACGTCACCCTTGCGCGTCTTGAGGGTGATCGGCACGATCTGTTCCTTGAAGTAGCCGGCGGCGATCGCGGCAGCGGCGCGGCGCTGCGACTCGCAGGCCAGCTCATCCTGCTGCTCGCGTGTGAAACCGTGCTTCTTGGCCAGATTCTCGGCGGTGATACCCATGTGGCCAACACCAAACGGGTCGGTCAGTGCGCAAACCATGGCGTCGAGCATCTTGGTATCGCCCATGCGTGCGCCGGAACGCATCGCTGGCGACAGATAGGCGCCGCGGGACATGACTTCGACACCACCGCCGATGGCGAAGTCGGCATCGCCCAGCAAAATGGCCTGCGCCGAACTGACAACAGCCTGTTGCGCGGAGCCACATAGCCGATTCACCGCGAAAGCAACGGAATCCATGCTCATGCCGCCCTGGATGGTGGCAACTCGTGCGACATAAGGATAGCGAGACTCGGTCGGGATCACATTGCCGACGGTAGCAAAACTGATGGCCGCAGGATCAACACCTGAACGGGCGATGGCTTCCTTGACCACCAGACCACCCAGCTCCGCAGGCTCCATACCTGACAATGCACCCCCAAACGTGCCCACGGGGGCGCGAACCGCACTCAGTACTACGACTTCTCTCTTGTCAGCCATTGCATTACTCCTAATTGAAATTCAACTACCGACCCATCCGGAAACCCAGATCAGGGCCAGTACCGCCAAACCGAGCACAAGACTGCGCCAGACGAGGCCTATCGTGCTCTGCATGAAATCGGGGTCGGCATCCTCACCCAACCCCAGTTCAGGGCGATCGTCCAACCCGCCCACATCTGGAATCACCTCGTGCACCGGCATTCCAAGCCGTACGCCCAATGCACCCGCTCCACTGGCCAGCAGTATACCGGAGCCGCCATTCGGCCAGCGATCCGCCTGTGTGCGCCAACAATGCACCGCGTCTTCAAAATCACCCACAATGGCGAAAAATGCGGCGGTCACACGTAAAGGCAGCCAGTCGATAATCTCGAATGCACGGCGCGAAAAGTGACCGAACTCGCCAATCTCGACATCGGTTCGCTCGCCCCAGTATTCGTTTAGAACCTGAGCCAACCGGTACAACAATGCACCTGCCGGACCGAGCAGCGTAAACCAAAGCAGCGGGGCAAATACATGCCGGTGCGAGGAAAGCAATGCCTGCTCAATCGCCAATCGGGCGACTTCGCTTCCGGTCAGGCGATCGCCCGAAATTCCGCGCCACTCCGCGAGTATCCGGCGTGCCGGTTCCAGCTCGGACGTGCGCAAGGCCAGATGGATGTCCGTAAAGTAATGACTGAACTGGCGAAAGCCCATCGTCAGGTAAAGCACACCAATCCCGAGCAGAAATCCAATCACAGGCTGCGTTTGCGTCAACCATGCCGAAGTTACCGCCAAGACCGCGGTTGGCAGCGCGACTCCCAATCCCCAGGCGATGACACCGTGACTGCGGCCGCCATCATTGAACTTGTCTTCCAGAAAATCCGCCATTTGCTTCAGCGGACCCCGCACAGCGGTGTGTATCGAGAGCGCCTGCAACTGCTCGATAATCAGCGCAATAATAATGGACAGAAGTGTCATGTGCTCAAGACTCGCCGGTCAGAAAATGGCTCAAGGTCAACAGCATGCCAGCGGTTGCGCCCCAAATGTAATAACCCTGCCAAGGCACGGCCCAGTACTCACGCATGACGCCACGCACCTCGATCGAATGGCGCTGGTAATTTGTGCGATCGACAAGAAAATCAAACGGTGGTTCGAAAACTTCCGCAACCTCGAAATCGTCCAGCTTCAGGTTCAGGGGGGGCGTCACCAGAGCTACCACCGGCGTGACGACAAAGCCTGTCCCCGTACGATATTCCGGCAGCCTGCCAAGAATCTCGATTTGAGAGGCGACGAGGCCGACTTCTTCTTCGGCCTCGCGCAAAGCCGTGTCTTCCGGCGATGCGTCGCCTTCCTCCCAGCGGCCGCCAGGAAAGCTGACCTGTCCCGCGTGATCACGCAGATGCGCCGTGCGCTGAGTCAGCAGAAGGGTCGCCCCCGATTCGCGCAGGATCACCGGCACCAGGACAGCGGCCGCTATCAGACTGGATTCTGTGCTCACTCCCGGTTCGCAGATTGGGGGCACAACAAATCCTGCTCTGAAGCGGCTACACATCAGTGAAAGCAAGCCTCCGTTAGAATCAGGGCTTGCGCTAACAAGAGACTCCGGCATGAAACCGATCGCAATATTCCGTCATAGCCCCGGCGAGGGACCGGGCTATTTTGCCACATTCCTTGATCGGCATTCCCTGCCATGGACCCTCATAAAGATCGATGAAGGCGTCTCGCCACCGCCGACTTCTGACGCGTTTTCGGGATTGTGTTTCATGGGCGGACCAATGAGTGTCAATGACGACCTGCCGTGGCTGCCCATAACGCTTGCGCTGATACGCGATGCCGATAATAGGGGCATTCCGGTCATTGGCCATTGCCTGGGTGGACAACTCATTGCGAAAGCGCTGGGCGGCATCGTCTCGGGAAATCCGGTCAAGGAAATCGGTTGGGGTGAGGTGGAAGCGACGGATATCGCGGTATCTGCCGACTGGCTGGGTGACACCACGCGCTTCACCGCGTTTCACTGGCATGGAGAAACCTTCAGCATTCCGCCCGGCGCCATTCCGTTTCTAAAGAGTAGTCACTGCAGCAATCAGGCGTTTGTGCGTGGCCCGCATCTCGGAATGCAATGCCATGTCGAAATGACCGATACGATGATCCGCAGTTGGTGCCAGCATTGGACGGTTGAGCGTGTTCCGGCGTCTGCGTCGGTGCAGACGCCGGAACAGATGCAGGAAGGTATGGAAGCGCGTATCACTGCAATGCGCCAGGTGGCCGACCGCCTTTATGGCCGGTGGATCAAGGGACTGCTCAATCCCTGAAATTTCCGTATTGCAGTGGAAAATCGGTAATTGATTTCCTCACCAATGCGATGACTTCCTGCAACAGATCGCGCTTGGCGCCCGTGACGCGAACGGCGTCGCCCTGAATACTGGCCTGTACCTTTAGTTTGCTGTCCTTGATCAGTTTGACGATTTTCTTTGCCAATTCGATTTCGATACCGATCTTGATCTTGAGTTCCTGTTTCGACTTGTTGCCGCCCACCGACTGCACCGGGCCGTGATCGAGCCGCTTGGTGCTTTCCCGCTCCTTTTTTTCCATCTCCGGAAACAGGATGTCCTTGACTTGACCAAGCTGAAACTCGGAATCACCAAATATAGTGATTACCTTGTCCTTTTCATTCAACTCGGCTCGGGCCGAAGTGCCTTTGAAATCGTAGCGATTGCCGATGTGACGACCGGCGACATCGACCGCATTTTTAAGGGCCACAAGATCTGCTTCGGAAGTAATGTCGAATGAAGGCATAAGGGCTCCCTGTGATCAATCGAAATGACAAACGTAGTGATAAGGCTCACCGCTGACTTCGATGTCGAAACTTGAATTGCCCGGCGCATTGAAACTTTCTCCGGGCCCACAGTTTTTCCATTCCTCACCCTTGATGCGATAGCGACATGCCCCCGCTACGGTTTCCATGACTTCCGGTGCACCGGTGTTGAATGTCAGCGTTGCCGGCATGATTACACCCACGCTCTTCTTCGTGCCATCGGCAAACTGAAGGGTATGGCTGACACACTTGCCATCAAAATAGACATTGGCCTGCTTGGTCACCGTCACGCTTTCAAACTGCGACATTTCAAATCCCCCACAATTTCTGAATAATGATTTTTGCGACGAAGCCGAGCATGCCAAAAGCGAGCACAAAAAACAGGACGAAGGTGCCGACCTTTCCCGCCTTAGATTTCCAGGCCAGTTCGCCGATGATGAACAGCATGTAGAGCATGAAGGCGCCAAGGCCAAACGTCATGCCAAATTCTGTCAACTGCTCTTCGGAAATGCCAAACATCGGCGTGTTCCTCGACTACCTCGTCAACTTTTTTTTCTGTACGCCCGGGTCTCTGCTCTATTGGCCGCTATGCGCATGCGAAGCGCATTGAGTCTGATGAATCCATGGGCGTCCTTCTGGTCGTAGGCGCCCGCATCGTCCTCGAATGTGGCAATGGTCGGATCGAAAAGTGAATCAGTTTTCGAGTCACGGCCGACAACAATGACGTTGCCCTTGTAGAGCTTTAGACGAACCCAACCATTGACGTTCTGCTGGGTGTGGTCGATCAGCGCCTGCAAAGCGCGACGCTCGGGACTCCACCAGTAACCGTTGTAGATCAGGCTGGCATACCGTGGCATCAAGTCGTCCTTCAAGTGTGCCTCTTCGCGATCCAGGCAGATCGACTCGATGGCTCGATGCGCCTTGAGCAATATGCTGCCTCCCGGTGTTTCATAACAGCCACGGGACTTCATGCCGACATATCGGTTTTCGACCAGATCAAGGCGACCGATTCCATGTTTGCCGCCAAGCTTGTTCAACATGCCCAATAGCTCATGGGCCTTCATTTTCTTGCTGTTGATGGCGACCAGATCTCCCCGCTTGAATTCGAGATCAAGATACTCAGCTTTGTCAGGTGCCTTCTCGGGCGATACCGTCCAGCGCCACATCGACTCCTCGGCTTCCGCAGCAGGATTCTCGAGGTGCCGTCCCTCGTAGGAAATGTGCAGAAGATTGGCATCCATCGAATAGGGAGAGCCACCCTGCTTGTGCTTCATTTCAACTGGAATTCCATGCTTTTTGGCATAGCCCATCAGTTTTTCACGAGACAACAAATCCCATTCACGCCAAGGTGCAATGACCTTGACGTTGGGCATCAAGGCATAAGCTCCGAGCTCAAACCGGACCTGATCGTTACCCTTGCCCGTGGCACCATGGGATATCGAGTTAGCACCGGTTTTCCTTGCGATGTCCACCATGCGCTTGGCAATCAGGGGTCTCGCTATCGAGGTGCCGAGCAGATACTCACCTTCGTAAACAGTATTGCAGCGAAACATGGGGAAAACAAAATCGCGAACAAACTCTTCGCGCAAGTCATCAATAAATATGTTCTTGGGTTTGATTCCCAGCTTCAGAGCTTTGGTGCGCGCCGGAGCGAGCTCTTCACCTTGACCCAGATCAGCGGTAAAGGTCACCACTTCGCATTTGTAGGTGTCCTGCAGCCACTTCAGGATCACCGATGTATCCAGTCCGCCCGAGTAGGCGAGAACTACCTTGTCGCTTTCGGGTTTACCCGATTTCTTTGCTGCTTTCATTTTGCTTCCTTCAGTCGTTCAATCTGCCCAGTAGCAGGTATTCCATTAACGCCTTTTGCGTGTGGAGTCGATTTTCAGCTTCATCCCAAACAACGCTTTGCGTTCCATCAATAACTTCTGCAGCCACCTCCTCGCCCCGATGGGCGGGCAAGCAGTGCATGAAGACAGCGTCCGGGCGAGCTGCCCGCATCATCTCGGCATCAACCTGCCAATCCGCGAAATTTCGCCGACGTTCCTCGTTTTCGTCTTCAAAACCCATTGACGTCCACACGTCAGTAGTTACCAGGTCGGCTTCGCGTGCAGCATCCATTGGATCGGCAAACTGTTCGAAGTGGTCCGTACCATAGAGTCCGGCACGCTCGGCTTCGACTTCGTATCCCGGCGGTGTAGAAACGTGAACATTGAAACCGAAGACTTCTGCCGCCTGCAGCCATGTGTTGCAAACATTGTTCGAGTCGCCGATCCACGCCACAGTGCGGCCCTTGATCGAGCCTCTATGTTCCATATAGGTAAAAATATCGGCAAGAATCTGGCAAGGGTGGTATTCGTTGGTCAGCCCGTTAATCACGGGTACCCTCGAGTGGCTTGCGAACCGCTCAATGACTTCCTGCTCGTAAGTGCGGATCATGACGATGTCGCTCATACGCGAAATGACCTCGGCAGCATCCTCGACCGGCTCGCCACGTCCAAGCTGGGAATCCCGGGTATTGAGATAGATTGCTGTACCACCCAGTTGATGCATTCCTGCTTCGAAGGACAGTCTTGTGCGAGTACTGGCCTTTTCGAAAATCATTACCAGAGTACGGTCCTGCAAAGGCCAATACCGTTCATACGCCTTGAACCGCTCCTTGATCCTGCTAGTGCGCTCAAACACATAATCAAGTTCCTCGCCGGAGAGATCCTTCAGTTGTAGAAAGTGTTTGGGAGACGCCATGATCAGGCCTCGAGAAATGCTTTTATCAGAAGAACAAGCTTTTTCACGATCTCCAGACCCTCTGCGTCGCTCATGACAAGGGGTGGCAACAAGCGCACCACTTTGTCCGCAGTAACATTGATTAGCAGTCCGTCATCGAGGCAGCGCTCAATCAATTCACTACAGGGTCGATCCAGCTCAATTCCTATCATTAAACCGTGACCACGTACTTCGACTAGACCATTGACTCCAGCCAGTCCTTCACGCAAGCCCTGACGAATCGTGTCGCCCAATTTTGCCGCGTGCGGAATCAACCCATCTGATTCAATCACTGCCAGGGTTGTTAGCGCTGCGATCGCAGCCAACGGGTTGCCGCCAAAAGTTGAACCATGATTTCCCGGCTTGAACACACCACTGGCGCGGCCACTCGCAAGGCAGGCACCGATCGGAACACCTGATCCCAAACCCTTCGCCAGCGTCATGACATCGGGCAAGATGCCTGCATGCTGATGAGCAAACCAATCCCCGGTTCGGCCAATTCCAGATTGCACTTCATCGACCATGAAAAGCCAGTTCTTCTGATCACAAATCTGTCTCAGGGAACACATGAAGTCGCGGTGCGCAATATTGATGCCGCCTTCGCCCTGGATCGGTTCGAACAACACCGCGACCACGTTGGGATTGCGCGCGGCGAGTTGCTCAATAGCATCAATATCGTCGTAAGGCACTCGAACAAAACCCGAAACCAGAGGCTCAAAACCCGCTTGAACTTTTCGATTCCCGGTCGCTGACAGCGTCGCCAGCGTCCGTCCGTGAAACGCCTGCTCCATAACTATGATGGAGGGCTGCTCGACGCCTCGCTGATGCCCATACAGCCGGGCGAGTTTGATCGCCGCTTCGTTGGCTTCACAGCCTGAATTGCAGAAAAACACCTCATCCATGCGAGAAATTGCCGCGAGACGATCGGACAACTCTTCTGCTTCGCTGATACGATAAAGATTCGATGTATGAATCAAACGGCCAATCTGCTCACTCAACGCTTTTACCAAACGTGGATGATTGTGGCCTAGTGTATTGACCGCAATTCCAGCCAAGGCGTCGAGGTAGACCTTGCCCTGAGCGTCAAACAGCCGACACCCCTGACCATGCGTAAACGCGACAGGGAGCCGCCCATAGGTATTCATCAAATGCGGCATGGATGCACTCCGCGAAAAACTCCGTCCAAAAAAACATACGGCGGCCGAAGAGCAACGCGGCCGCCATGCACGAAAACGTGCCTATACTAAGTGAAAATCCAGGCCCTGTACAGACTGGGAAGACGGAGGAAACAACGTTGCGAATGGCTGTTTTCAACCAAAAAGGCGGAGTTGGTAAAACCACCACGGCGCTCAACCTTGCTGCAGCACTGGCAAGAGATTCCACACCTACGCTACTGGTCGACCTCGATCCACAGGCACATTTGACTGCAATATATGGCAGCGCGCCCGGAAGCGCCAGCAGCAGCGTATTCGCTCTCTATCAGGACAACCGGCCACTCGAAGAAATTGTCGTGACCTGGCAAGGTGTTGGCCGCCTGATCCCTGCGCACGCAGAACTGATCAAGGTTGACTCTATATTTGGTAAAGGGCCGACCATTCTCAATCGGCTCAACGCCGGCCTGCAAGCACTCGAAATTTCAGGGGGCGAAAGCACCGCAATCGTTGACTGCTGCCCGTTTCTGGGTGTTCTTTCGCTCAACGCAATCTTCGCCTCAGACCGTATATTGATCCCGGTCTCGTCGGACTATCTCTCCTTGCGTGGTGCGCTACAGATCGAACATACGTTGAAAGCGCTGGAACCCGTTCTAAAACGGCGTGTTGAACGTCGCTATCTGCTGACGCGATTCGATCGACGTCGCAAGATGAGTTTCGATATCAGGGACAGACTGAGCAACCAGTTCGGAGCGGAACTCTGTGAAACGGTGATTTCGGAGAACGTGGCTATCGCTGAAGCACCCGCGATGAGTCTGGATATCTTCGGCCATAGCCCGATAAGCAGGGGCGCACAAGACTATTTGGCATTGATGGAAGAATTGAGGGCGGCGCGATTCGTTTGAAACGGTGGGCGTCGCGGCGCTGCGACGTACGAATAGCCAATAAAAACCGTCAGCGAACAATCAGGTTGGCGACTTCTTCGAAGCTCGCGACGGGCACCCGCACGCCACCGCGATGGCAAATGCACTCAATTATCTGGCAATCACGATAGACCTGCCTCAGTTTGCGCTGGGCATCATGCTCGTCGCGACCATGAATCATCAAATTGTCAACGACGACACCCTGACGGGTTCGAATACGAAAGGCATATTTTATGAATTGATGGGATTGCATAAAACCCCTTTCACTTCAATCAAGTCACGACATTATATGCAGTGAATTCCGCGAATTCAACCTATTTATCTAATTTTTCAGAGTATTCTATAAATGGTTATGCAAAAGGACGTATCGAAGCGGTATCCAATTGGTCGATTGTTTTGGATACGGTCAAATTGATACTGATTGACTCAGTGCTTATCGGAGAGTTCGTGAGCCGTAAATGAATGGTTTGTGCTGGCGCAGAATTTCTTCACGATAGACGATCGAGCAAGTTGAAACAAAAAAAGCTGCCCAATACGTGGAGCAGCTTTTTTGGTCTCCAGCGCTCTACAGCGCGCTTCGACGAAATGCTTAAAGTGCCTTGATAGCAGCCGAGAGTCGGCTTTTTTGACGCGCAGCGAGATTCTTGTGCACGATGTTTTTGTCGGCAATTGAATCAATGACGCATTGCGAGTCCTTGAACACGGCTTGAGCGGCAGTCTTGTCACCTGCCTCAATAGCCTTGCGTACCTTCTTGATGGCAGTGCGAAACGAAGAACGCAGTCCAACATTGTGGGCACGTTGTTCGGTTGCCTGACGAGCACGCTTGCGAGCTTGAGCGGAATTGGCCATATTAGTATCCGGTAGAACTTGACGAAGGGCGCGATTATAAGGGGGTCTTCCACCCATTGCAAGCAGCTTCTGCAGAAGATATCCCGGATACCATAGGCCCCATGAATCTGCTCCGCACTTTGGCCACAGTCAGCAGCATGACCTTGCTGTCCCGCGTCCTCGGCTTCGTCCGCGATTTTGTCATCGCCAGAAGCTTTGGCGCAGGCATGATGACGGATGCATTTTTCGTTGCATTCCGCCTGCCTAACCTGTTGCGGCGGCTTTTTGCCGAGGGAGCTTTCTCTCAGGCCTTCGTCCCCATCCTTGCTGAATATCGCGATCGCCGCAGTGAGAGCGAGACCAAAACTCTTGTCGACCGCGTCGGCAGCGTGCTGTTCCTGATACTCATAAGCGTCAGCGCTCTAGGTATGGTTTTGGCTCCGCTGCTGATCGCGGTCACTGCACCCGGCTTCAGCACCGATGCCGAAAAGTTCCAGCTCACGGTCGAACTCACCCGCATCACCTTTCCCTACATTTTATTCATGTCGCTGGTGGCTTTGTCTGCCGGTGTTCTGAATACCTGGAGTCGATTTGCCCTACCCGCTTTCACTCCGGTTTTGCTTAATCTCTCTTTCATTGGCATGGCGCTGTTTGCCGCGCCCTGGTTTGATCCGCCGGTACTCGCTTTGGCCTGGGCGGTATTTTTGGGCGGAGCGCTGCAACTCTCGATTCAGATTCCGGCGCTGGTGAAAATAGGTATGCTGCCGCGCTTCGACCCGGTTTGGCGCGACGAAGGCGTACAACGTGTGCTCAAGCTCATGGCACCAGCAGTACTAGGCGTTTCAGTGGCACAAATCAGCCTACTCATCAATACCGTTTTCGCCTCCTTTCTGGAGAGCGGAAGCGTCTCCTGGCTTTATTACGCCGATCGACTCATGGAGTTCCCTGCCGGTCTGCTTGGAGCGGCCCTAGGTACCATTTTGCTACCTAGTCTGGCAAAAACACATGCAAAAGGCCAAACAGAGGATTTCTCGGCTCTGCTCGACTGGGGCTTGCGGCTGACGCTGATGCTGACGTTGCCAGCGTCGCTTGCCTTGGCAATACTGGCAATACCCTTGCTTTCGACACTATTCCAGTATGGCGCTTTCACCGCTATCGATGTGCTGCGGACCCGGGAAGCACTGGTCGCCTATTCAATCGGCCTGACGGGCCTGATCCTGGTCAAAGTGCTGGCGCCAGGCTTTTATGCACGGCAGGATATCCGTACGCCCGTGAAAATAGCTTTGTTGACCTTGGTATTGACCCAGATGATGAATGCCGCCTTCATCGGCTGGTTGAAACATGCAGGACTGGCTCTTTCCATCGGCCTGGCCTCTTGTTTCAACGCCGGAATGCTCTGGCGCGGCTTGCGACAGCGTGGCGTGTATCAACCCAGACCTGGCTGGAGTGCATTCATGCTGAAGCTGCTTGTCGCACTGGTAGTTTTAGGCGGAATTCTATGGTTAGGCAGTGGTGAAGACGCAGCCTGGCTTCAGATATCCGGTGGCCAGCGAGTATTACGG
>JAIPCS010000081.1 GCA_021738105.1 Sulfuritalea sp. | reverse complement strand
GGGCGCTGGAACAAGGAGGCATTCATCCGTTGCTGGCCAGGCTCTATGCCGCTCGCGGGGTTCGCGATCCGCAAGAACTTGATACGCGGAGTGCCTCATTGCTCCCTCCAAGCGCCCTCAAAGGAGCCGCGAAAGCGGCGACCCTGCTCGCCGACGCCATTGCTGCCGGCAGCAACATTCTAATCGTCGCCGACTACGATTGTGATGGCGCCACAGGCTGCGCAGTCGGTCTGCGCGCGCTTCGCATGATGGGGGCGAAAGTCGATTATCTGGTACCGGATCGCTTCACGCTCGGCTATGGACTGTCGCTCGAAGTCGCGCAATTGGCGGCGACCCGAGAACCGGATCTGGTGGTTACTGTCGACAACGGCATCGCCAGCGTCGACGGTGTGGCTGAACTGAAGCGACTTGGAATCGCCACGTTGATTACCGATCACCATCTGCCGGGAGACGAGCTACCCGACGCCGATGTGATCGTGAACCCCAATCAGCCGGGCTGCGACTTTCCGAGCAAGGCGCTGGCGGGGGTCGGTGTCATGTTCTATGTGGCGCTGGCGCTACGTGCAGAACTCCGTCGCCGCGGCGCATACACTGCGCATCCCGAGCCCAATCTTGCCGCGCTTCTCGATCTGGTTGCACTGGGCACCGTGGCTGACGTTGTGGCGCTCGACCGCAACAACCGCATCCTGGTTGCTCAAGGTCTGGCCCGCATTCGTGGCGGTCAAATGCAGGCCGGCATTCAATCACTGTTTTCCGTTGCCGGAAGAGAGCCGGGCCGGGCCGCCACTTTCGATCTCGGTTTCGCCCTGGGTCCGAGGCTCAATGCCGCCGGGAGGCTGGCCGATATGTCGCTGGGAATTGAATGCCTGACCACCGACGACCCCGGCCGCGCGCCCAACATTGCACAACAGCTGGACGCAATCAACCGGGAGCGACGGGTGATTGAAGCCGGCATGCGCGAGGATGCGGACATCCTGCTGGCGTCCATCGATGCAGGTAATCGCGCCAGTCTGAGCCTGTTTGATCCGAGCTGGCATCAGGGTGTGATCGGCATCCTCGCCGGACGAGTCAAGGAGAAACTTCACCGTCCGACCTTCGCCTTTGCTCGCGGAAATTCTGATGAACTGAAAGCCTCCGGTCGCTCGATTCCCGGGCTTCACCTGCGTGACGCGCTTGATCTGGTCTCCAAACGACAGCCCGGGCTGCTGTTGCGGTTTGGAGGTCACGCAGCAGCAGCCGGCCTCACTTTGAAGGAAAATAGACTGAGTGGGTTCGAAGCCGGCTTCGAAACCGTCTGCCGAGAGTTGATCTCTCCGGCTGACCTTTCGCGTACGCTGGAAACCGATGGTCCGCTCGAATCGGGCTACTTCTCACTCGAAACTACGCGCCTGATTCAGCAGGAGGTCTGGGGGCAGGCATTTCCGGCACCGATCTTTTCAGACAGCTTCGAGGTACTCAGCCAGCGTATCCTGAAAGACAAGCATCTCAAGCTCAAGCTGCAAAAAGGCGGCCAACGCTTTGATGCCATCCAGTTCAATTTTTCCGAAACCGCCCCTGAGCAGATCCGCGCCGCCTTTCGTGTCGATATCAATGAATGGAACGGAATGCAGACCGTGCAGTTGATGCTGGAGCATTTCGAAGCAGTTTGAGCCGCACCTGCCTGCGCCAATCAAGCGCTAGGCCGTTGAACTTGCCCCCGCCATCACTTTATCGGCGCTGACGGGCCGGCCAAACAGATAGCCTTGAAAGGTGCGACATCCCTGCTCAGCCAGAAACTCCTTTTGAGCCTGAGTTTCCACACCCTCGGCAATAACGCCCAAACCCAGACTCTGGCCCAGTGCGATGATGGTACTGGCGATCACCGCATCGTTGCTGTCGGTCAGGACATCACGCACAAACGAGCGATCAATCTTCAACTGGCTCAAGGGCAGGCGCTTGAGATATGACAGCGACGAGTAGCCGGTACCAAAATCGTCCAAAGCGAAGCTGACTCCTTCATCCTTAAGTAAAGTCATCTTGATGATGGCGTCTTCAATGTCCTGCAAAAGCAGACTTTCGGTAACTTCCAGCTTGAGTTTCCGGGGATCGGCGCCGGTCTCGCCAATTACCGTCATCACTTGCTCGACGAAGTCATGCTGACGAATCTGGCGAGCGCTGACATTTACAGCCACGGTCAGATGAGCGGTTTCCGATTGTCCTGACCAGAGAGCCAACTGCCTGCACGCTACGTCAAGTACCCAGCGTCCCAACATCAGAATGATCCCGCTCTCCTCCGCCGGCCCGATGAAATCGGCGGGAACAATCAGGCCCCGTTTTGGATGTTGCCAATGCACTAGTGCTTCGGCGCCAATGACCTGCCCGGTGTCGTCTACCTGCGGTTGATAAAGCAGCAAAAACTGGCCCTCGCCGATGGCGACTCTCAGATCCGCGTTCAGGGTCGCTCTCGTGGCCACTGCCGTCTGCATTTCAGGATCAAAGAAACGCAGCGCATTTCGGCCCGCTGCCTTGGCTTGATACATCGCCGTATCCGCCCGCTTCATCAGTTCGTCAGCCGACAATGAGTGATCCCTGAAAAGTGCGATGCCGATACTCGCCGTACAGTGAAAATTACGGCTACCACTATCGCCCGGGGCGAAACCCAGATCGAGCGCGTAGGGCTGATTCAGCGCCCCCTGGATTTTGACCGCCACGATCTCGGCCTGCATTGCGGCAACGGCTTCTGCATCAAGATCCTCGAGAATCACCACAAACTCGTCCCCACCCAAACGCGCGACGGTATCGCCTTCCCGTATGCAGGACTCCATGCGCGATGCGACTTCCACCAAAAACCTGTCCCCCGCATCATGCCCAAGCGTGTCATTCAATATCTTGAAGTCATCCAGATCAAACAGCATCAACGCCCCGTGTTGTTCGTGACGGGCACTGCTGGTCAGGGCACGCCCCAGTCGGTCAAGCATCAGCCGCCGATTGGGTAGCTTTGTCAATGGATCATAGAAGGCCAGATTCCTGATCTCATCATCGGCCTGCTTGCGCTCACTGATGTCGATATAGCTGCCGCGAACCAATTGTCTATTTGCAGATGGCAGTCGCACCAGCCGAACTTCGCAGACGAAGGTCTTGCCCGTTGTATTGCGCACAATTCGTTCGAAAAGCACTTGTTCACCCGCCAAAGCCCTTCCCAGCATTGTTTTGATACTTTCTTCGACCCTGATTTCGGAGAATTGCTCGGCCGGATAGAATCGTTCAGGACCCCCTTCCAGCAACTCGTCACGAGTGCATCCAAACAACCTTTCCGCCTCTGCATTGACTTCCACAAAACGACCCAGATCAACGTCGTATACGACGATGGCATCAGGCGCCCGATCCACCATGACCTGATACCGCGCTTCGCTTTCTCGCATTGACCGGGTCATGTCGTGCGCCAGTCGCAAGGCGCGATCGCGAGTCGTGGCCAATGACCAGGCGAAGCTGAACAGCAGCAAACTAATGATCAAGCCACCAGTCAATATCTGGATTGAGTGTTCTCCGTTTCCACGCGCGTCAAGTTCAGGACGACTGGAGTAATTCAACGTCCATGATCGACCGCCGACCAGTAGAAGCTCGCTATGAGAAAATTTTGGTTTGGCGTCCGGCTCGACCGCATCGCTTCGGTAGAAAAGGCTCTCCGGACGAATTTCAATCCCATCGTGAATACTCAGCGAGACACGGCGAGACGCCCGCTTGGACAATTGCTCCATCAGTACCGGCATTCGAAAAGGACTGAGTACAAATCCATAGATTGTTCCGTCGGACGGTCGGATCACCGGAAAATACATAATGAATGCAGGAACAGGATGGCTTTGCTCATCGACCTTGAGCGTGGTCTTTGGAGTGATCATCGGCTCGCCACTGTCGCCCGCCTTGATCATGGTCTTTTGGCGCTCGGCGTCCTGCCACATGTCGTAACCGAGCGCCTTTATGTTGAGCCCGACATAGGGTTCTGAAAAAACATTCACGACATAGCGATCACGACGCCCCGGAGGACGCATGGCGAAATCGGTCACACCAGACGTGCGCACTTCATCGATCAACGCATCCAATTCGTCGTGGGTCACCATGCGGGCGAAAGCCACTGCGGCAATTGCCGGATAGTTACGCTCAAGCTTGAGTCCGGCAATGTAGTTGCGCCAATCGTCGCGACTGACCTTGCCTGTAGCAGAAAACAATGCGGCGGCACCGCGCAGGGTCTGTGTATAGCCGGTGATGCCGGTACCGAGTTCAGCCCGGATCTGCCCAACCTCGGCATCGAATTCGAGCTGAAGCTGGTGTTCCTGGCTGGCTTGACTGTAGCGCCATGCCAACAGGGTCAGCGCCAATGAGCAGGCGAGCGCAATCCAGGCAGGCCAAAGGCCGGGCCTGAACTTGTTCGAATGCGTGTTCGCTTCATCTGGCACGGTCATTGGCAACGAAGATCGGTCTCACCAATTATGCAATACGTATGAATCTATCCACTATACCCTGATGGTTAACGGTGCCAAGTAAAGAAACTTTACCCCCGGATAGTGATGTGTTACCCGGTTACTACCCGCACTCTCTCCGACGCTGCAAAAATATGCTTGGCCGCAGCGTTGCGAGCCTCAAAACAAGGAGAGAGAGATGGCAGCGAAAAATATACTGATGCTGGTCGGCGATTACGTCGAGGACTATGAAGTCATGGTGCCCTTTCAGGCATTACTGGCCGTTGGACATTCCGTGCACGCCGTCTGCCCCGACAAAACCGCCGGCGACAGCGTCAGTACTGCGATCCACGATTTCGAAGGACAACAGACCTATTCGGAGAAGCGCGGCCACAACTTTGCACTGAACGCCAGTTTTGCCGACGTCAAGGCCGAAAATTACGACGCTCTGGTCATCCCCGGCGGGCGGGCACCGGAATATCTGCGCCTCAACCCTCTGGTACTGGACATGGTTCGTCATTTTTTCAGCGCCAACAAGCCGGTCGCCGCCATCTGTCACGGTGCCCAGTTGCTGGCGGCTGCGGGCGTACTGAAGGGTCGCCACTGCTCGGCCTATCCAGCCTGTAGCGCCGAAGTGATACTGGCGGAAGGCAAGTTTGCCGAAATCGCCATCGACGCCGCAGTCACCGACGGCAATCTGGTCACCGCGCCCGCCTGGCCGGCGCATCCGGCCTGGATCAGTCAGTTCCTCAAGGTATTGGGCACCCGAATCGAACTCTGATGCTTTTCTGCACCGGATGGGCGGTGTTACATTGCGCGGTGGGGAGGCGGCCGCCTCCCCGATGATCTAGACGAGGATAAAAGGCCATGTGCAAGATTTTCATCAGCGCCGACCCCGATCTGTATCGCTGCCGCTCCCGCTCCCTTCGTCTGTCGGGCGTCGTCACCAGCATTCGCCTGGAAAACCTGTTCTGGCAGGTGCTGGAGGAAATCGGCGAGCGCGACAGCCTCAGTGTGGCGCAACTCATCACCCGCCTTTACGACGAATTGGCGGAAGCAGGCGGCGACTGTGCCAATTTCACCTCCTTCCTGCGCGTCTCCTGTGGCCGCTATCTCGCCTTGCAGGTATCCGGCCGCATTCCTGCCGATACGGACGTGCCGATACGCTCATTGGACGCCGACTGGGTGCTGGCCGGCGAAAAGTCACGGCGATCCGGCTCATTTCCTGCCTATTCCAGGCAAACCAGCGGCGCACAAGCCGCAGGTTGATCGTATTGGTGGCATATTGCCGTCCTGTCAGCGCCGACACGGTGCGCCCTCTTGGGTACTTTCGGCCAGCACCGTATAATCGCGGCCCTTCGCATCAATCTCCTCTGCCGCCGTGTCCCAGCTCGATCTCGAAACCGCTCGTCGCCGCACCTTCGCCATCATTTCCCACCCGGATGCCGGCAAGACCACGCTGACAGAAAAACTGCTGTGGTTCGGCGGCGCCATTCAGGTCGCCGGTGAAGTCCGTGCCCGCAAGGCGTCGCGCCATGCCACCTCGGACTGGATGGAACTGGAGAAGCAGCGCGGCATCTCGGTCACCAGTTCGGTAATGCAGTTCCCCTATCGCGAATGCATGGTGAACCTGCTCGATACGCCGGGCCACGAAGACTTCTCCGAAGACACCTACCGCACCCTGACTGCGGTCGATTCGGCGGTGATGGTGATCGATTCGGTCAACGGCGTCGAAGCCCAGACCATCAAGCTGCTGAACGTCTGCCGCCTGCGCGACACGCCGATACTGACCTTCATCAACAAGCTCGACCGCGAAGGCCGGCCACCGATCGAACTGCTCGACGAGATCGAATCCGTGCTCGATATCCAGTGCGCACCGATGACCTGGCCAATCAGCATGGGCAAGCGCTTTCGCGGTGTTTACAACCTCTACGATGACAGCATCAGCTTCTTCGATCCGAAGGCGGAAAAAGGCACGGCCGAAGTCATCAAGGGACTGGATAATCCACGCCTGGATGCGCTGATTCCGGATCAAGCCGACGAGTTGCGCATGGAAGTCGAACTGGTGCGCGGCGCCTCGCACACGTTCGATCGCGAGGCCTATCTCGCCGGCAAGCAGACCCCCGTTTACTTCGGCTCGGCCATCAACAATTTTGGCGTGCAATCCTTGCTCGACGCCGTCGTCGATCTGTCGCCCAGCCCCCAGCCTCGCGCCACGGAAGCTCGACTGGTACAGCCCGGCGAAGCCAAATTCTCCGGCTTCGTGTTCAAGATTCAGGCCAACATGGACCCCAAGCACCGCGACCGCATCGCCTTCGTCCGCGTCTGCTCGGGCAAGTTCGAGCGCGGCATCAAGCTCAAGCAGCGCTCAACGGGAAAAACGCTGTCGGTCAACAACGCCATCACCTTCATGGCGCAGGATCGCAGCACCACCGACGAAGCCTGGCCGGGCGACATTCTCGGCATCCCCAATCACGGCACGGTGATTCTCGGCGATGCGTTCTCCGAAGGAGAAGACCTGAAGTTCACCGGTATTCCGTGTTTCGCGCCGGAACATTTCCGCCGTGCCCAGATACGTAATCCGATGAAAATGAAACAGTTGCAAAAAGGCCTGCAGCAGCTCGCCGAAGAAGGTGCGACGCAGCTCTTCCGCCCGATTCACAGCAACGACCTGATCCTCGGTGCGGTCGGCACCCTGCAGTTCGACGTGGTCGCTCATCGACTGGAATTCGAATACGGCGTCGACGTTCTGTTCGAGCCCTACCCGGTTGCCACCGCGCGCTGGCTGCGCGGCAAGGACCTTGCAATACAGGCGCTTGCAGACAAATCCGGCGTCAATGTGGCACTCGATGGCGCCGGCGACTACGTCTATCTGGCGCCCAACCGGGTCAATCTATCAATGACCCAGGAACGCCATCCGGACGTAAGCTTCCTCGAGACGCGCGAGATTCACTAGCACGCTCCACCGTGAGGCTATTCCGGGCTTCCGTAAAGCCCTGACGACTGGCGCTTGCCAGTGTATCCATTGATCCCGGCGCGTTTAACAAACCCGCCAAAACTCGCTCCAACGGGCGAACCCTTCTCGCTCGACGGCTTAGAGGGAAATACAAGCGTCGGGCGCGTTGAGCTGAGTTGCTATTGGCATCACGGCAAAAACTCGGCGCTGGCAAGACGGCGATAAACGCGCTTGTGGAAATGAATGTGAGCTCGGCCCCCATGACTTTCTATTACTTTCGGTCAATTGCTTTAGCATCATGACGTCTGTATCTTGCGGGTTCCAAATTAAAACATTCAGGGAACCCGTTATGAACGTCAAAATCGCTATTTCTCTTCTATCTCTCGCACTGATGTCGGGATGCGCTTCCATCACCGGCAGCGAAATGCAATCCCTGGCTGTCAGCGCCACCAACTCGGAAGGCACCCCAGTCGACAAAGCTGAATGCACCCTGATAAACGACAAGGGTCAATGGACTTCAAACACGCCGGATTTCGTCATGGTCAGGCGCAGTGATGAAGATCTGACGGTGGTCTGCAAGAAAGAAGGCATGATGGACGGCATTCTGAAAGCAGTCTCCCGCGCCGCAGGGAGCATGTTCGGCAACATCATTTTCGGTGGCGGAATCGGCGCCCTGATCGACCATAACAAGGGCACGGGTTACAACTATCCTGACAAGTTGCCGGTAAAAATGGGCGAATCAGTGATCGTCGATCGCAAGGAACAGGATGCTGTCCAGCGCGTCGCCTCGGCCAAGTAGATCTGATCAAGAAATTGGGGCGGTACTGCATGGCATCAAGCACCGATGAAAAAGTCGAATTTGATCTCCGCTTGCATGCCGTGTTGTTCCTTGAATTAAAACCTGACCGTTGAAGTTGCAGAACAGCGCATTTTCGAGTCGCAAGTAATCACCAAAATGGCGCGGAATCATCCGCGCCATTTGTCATTTCACCGTATGGAAACTCCGAATCGCCGTGTCACCATCGCCGACTTTTCAAATCGCGCGTTTAGCAAACACATCGGGACTCGTCCCGGCGGGCGAACTCACCTCGCTCAACGGCGCAGAGATGACTACAGGCGTCGCAGGTGTTGAGCCGTGTTGTGGAAGGCATGACGGCTCTCTCTGGTATTTGCCTCCGAAACTATTGCTTTGTGGCTATGGAATAAACTCGATGCGCCATCCGTATATCAGACGTAGCACCCCTAACCCTGAACGGAGAACCCCATGAAAATAAAACAACTTGCTACGGCTTTTTCCCTGATAGCCCTCGGCGCCACACTGACTACTGCTTCCGGCAATCTATTCGCCGCATCCCACGGCGGTGCCGCCAAGGGCGAGAAAATGGCGATGGCGAAGACCGCGCCGGCCATGACCGCCGGCGGCATGCTGGTCGGTGCCAACGGCATGACGCTGTATACCTTCGACAAGGATGCGCCGGGTAAAAGCATGTGCAACGGTCCCTGCGCAGCCAACTGGCCGCCTCTCTCGGCGACCGCCGGCGATACCGGCAGCGGCGATTACAGCGTCATCACCCGTGGCGACGGCAGGAAACAGGGGGCAATAAAAGGCAAGCCACTCTACTTCTGGATCAAGGACCAGAAGGCCGGCGACAAGACCGGCGACGGCTTCAATGGCGTCTGGCACATCGTGAAACCCTGAACACCAAGGTGAACTGCCGCGACGCCATCGTTGCCGAAATTCCCCGCCTGCGCCGCTACGCACGCGCGCTGGCTGGGCGGGCCGACACGGCGGACGATCTGGTGCAGGATACGCTGGAGCGCGCGCTCGACAAATGGCGCTTCTGGCAACGTGAACGTGATTTGCGGCCTTGGCTGTTCTCCATCATGCACAACCTGCATGTCGATCGCCACCGTCGCGAGGGTCGTGTCGAATTCTGCAATGACGACGAACTGCCCGAGCCGGTTCAGCGCGCCGCGCAGGCCGACGCGCTGGAGCTGCGCGATCTGGAACGCGCGCTGATGCTGCTGCCACTCGACCAGCGTGAAGTCCTGCTGCTGGTCGCCCTCGAGGAACTGAGCTATGCCGAAGTGGCGCACGCCCTGGCGATTCCGAAAGGCACCGTGATGTCACGTCTGTCGCGTGCCCGCAGCCGGCTCGGTGCGATTCTGGCCGGCGAAACAATCCCGCAATTGAAAGTGGTGACCGCATGAACGCGCCAATTTACGAAGACGATCTGCATACCTACGCCGATGGCCAGCTCGATGCCACACGCCTGACACAGGTGGAAGCCTGGCTCGCCGCACATCCTGAACGGCGGGCAGAAGTCGCCGCATGGCGAGCGCAGTCGGCACAGCTGCATCGCAGCTTCGATCATGTGCCCGACGAGCCGATTCCCGCGCGGCTGGTGCCGGCCGCCAATGCTGCGCGCGGGCTCGACGCCCGCATGGTCCCCGCCGTGGCCTGGCTGATGCCCGGCGCCATCATCGGATTCTTCGTGCGTACTGAAAGCGCCCGGGATCAGCTGCCTTCGATGGCGGCTGCCTCCCTGCCGCGCCAGGCGGCCGTGGCCCACGCGGTATTCGTTCCGGAAGTACGTCATCCGGTCGAGGTGGGTGTCGATCAGCAGGCCCATCTCGTCGGCTGGTTGTCGAAGCGACTTGGCGCGACACTGAAGCCACCAAAGCTCGATGAGGTCGGATACGCGCTGGTCGGCGGCCGCCTGTTGCCGGACGACACCGGCGCGGTGGCGCAGTTCATGTATGAAAACGCGGCGCACAACCGGCTCACTCTCTACGTTCGTCCCGATGCGCAACATGACGGCGTTACCGCGTTCCGCCACGCGCGCGAAAAAAATATCGACGTCTTCTACTGGGTCGATGGCGACTTCGGCTACGCGTTGTCCGGCAACACCGGGCGCGAAGACATGTTGCGCCTGGCGACACTGGTCTATCAACAACAGGTAAAGTAGATTCCTGGAGCGCGATCTGGATCTGCTGGTAAAACTATGTACCGGTCTATCATGGGTTGTCTTCTCGCACCGCGATGAAACTGCGTCGCGCCCCTGTATTCGGACTTTGAGCCTCATAGACCCATGCTGTACTACGCCATCAAAGTCATTCTCTCGGCGCTGCTTATTGTTGCCATCTCCGAGATCGCGAAGCGTTCAAGCAGCTTTGCGGCCTTGGTGGCATCTCTTCCGCTCACGTCCCTGCTCGCCTTTGTTTGGCTTCACATGGAGTCGTCTCCACCCGAGCGAATCGCCAAACTTTCCAGCCAAATCTTCTGGCTGGTCATTCCTTCGCTTCTTCTGTTTCTGCTGCTTCCGCTCTTGCTCAGGCACGGACTCAACTTCTGGCTCAGTCTGGGCTTGTCGGCGGGGGCCACTGCGGGCGGCTATGTCGCACTTTTCTTTTTGCTGCGTCGCTTGGGAGTCGGCATATGAATCGAACGCCCTAGCCGACGGTCGGCCCCCTTCGCTTCGCGTTCCGGACGCTGCGTGATTGATTGATCGCTTCGCAAGCGACTGCCTCGCGAAAACCTCAGCTAATTTTCAGCACCATGGCCAGGTAGTCGAAAAACACGCAATACAAAAATATCGGCAAGGGCAGGCCGATCAGGGTGCCGAGCAGATACTCGCGGAAGCCGACACCCGACAGGGCGAGGGTGTAGTTCAGTGCCGGAACTGTCTGAAACAGTATCCGCAATATCGCCACGCTGCGCACCGGTTGGGCATCCAGTCGGGCCAGCAGGCGTGTCACGATTTTGTTGTCCAGTTTGCGCAAGGCCGCACCACCGATCCAGCGAATGCTCAGAAAGGTGAAGACGCAGGAAACGCACGCGGCGATGTAGGTAGCGATACCGCCCCACATTTCTCCCAATGCGAGAACCGCCGCTGCCAGAAAGATCCAGCCGGGCACCTGAATCAAGTTACCCAGACAAAATAGCAGCACAAAAATCAGCAGCCCGCTGAAAACATGTTCGCTGATTCTGTGGCGGAGAAAATCGAGGCTGAAATGCTCACTCAGGCCGGATAGTTCGAAAGCCGCAAACAGCACGACGAGAAACAGCAGGACGGAAATCAGCTGCCGGTACCGATGCATTCCTTTGATCTCGAACATCGCTTCAGCCGTTTTCCGGTAACGCATAGCCCGCCAGGAAAAGAACCCGCCGCACATACTGCTGCGTTTCGCGATAGGGCGGCACGCCATCGTGGCGCTCCACCGCACCTTCACCGGCGTTATAGGCGGCGGCCACCAGCGCCCAGTCACCGCCGAAGCGCGCCTTCAGCCATTTCAGATAGGCGAGCCCGCCTTTGATATTGGCCTCGGCGTTAAAGGCATCCTTGACGCCGAAGCGCTCCTGGGTGGCGGGTATCAATTGCATCACCCCCTGTGCATTCCTCGGCGATACGGCTTGCGAATTCAGATTGGATTCAGCCAGCGCCACCGCAAGCGCAATTCGTACATCAATGCCATAGCCTTCTGCGAGACGCTGAATCAGGCTGGATATTTTCCGCTTGGCTGGCGAGAGACCGGACAGATAGCCTTCAAGATCAAAACGATCCGCACGGCGATCCTTGACAAAGCTTCCGCACTCTTCCTCCATTGGTGCGTTCGCGATGCTGTCGTCGTGGAGCATCCTCGCGCGATGATGCCCAAGCCGCGCGGCGAGCGCCAGATAGGCATTTCCCAGCGCCGGATGTCTCAGATTGCGAGGTCCCTTGGCCAGAATCCGCCCGACACGGAAAAAGCCTTCCGAACTGCCCATCGTGCCGGCGTCGCAATAAAACGTGATCGCCAATGCAGGATCGCGACGCAGGCCCACACCCGTTTCGGCGGCCAACCCCTGTTCCAGCGTAGCCACGACTCGCGGCGCCTCTTCGAATACCGCTTCGGCATGCGAACTCGTCACGACAAGCAGTAAGCCCGACACCAGCAATCGCCTGGCGAAACCCGATTGGCAGAAACGCGATTTTTGATGCTGACAGTATCTACTCATGCAGAAATGGACCCCTGTTTTTCTTGCAGACCCGACGGGAATCCCGACGTTCCGGCAGACAGTTGTGCACGGAGTGCAACGCGTCTAGACCGGCAGCGCCGTTTCGTACTTCACCTCGCGCAGCACCACACTGGTGCGCACGTTGGCCACACCGGGCAACGTGAACAATACTTGATTGAGAAAAACATCAAATGCCTTGATGTCTGGCGCCACGACCTTCAACAGATAATCCGCTTCCCCGGTCGAACTGAAACACTCGATAACTTCCGGGCATTCACCGATGGCATTCTCGAATTCCTGAATCGCACCCTTGACGTGTCGCTGCAAATTGACGCTGACCAGGCAGCACACATGCAGGCCCAGTTTCTCGCGATTCAGCAACACGGTGTGACGGCGGATCAGACCGCTTTCCTCCATCTCTTTCACTCGCCGCCAGCAGGGCGTCGTCGATAGACCGACGCGGGAGGACAGATCCTGCATCGAGCTGCGGGAGTCCGATTGAAGTTCGCGCAGCAGTTTCTTCGAATAGCTGTCCAGTTCATTCATTTCGATATTTACCTATTTATGAAATGTATATTTCGCATTAAAGACAATATACAGAACAAGAAAGTAGCATCTTCTCATGAATGGCGCCTAAAGTACCGTATGGAAGCGGCACTGTATCGCTATCCAGGAAGCAGCACCGGAGGAGTGAGGATGAACACTATCGCAAGCCAGGCGCTGTTGCGCACCAGTTACCGCCTTGAAGACGCCCTGCAGGCCACACACGGTCAGGTATTTCTGACCGGTACCCAGGCGCTGGTGCGCCTGCCTTTGATGCAGCGCCAACTCGATATCCAGGCCGGCTTGAATACTGCCGGCTTCATCAGCGGTTATCGCGGCTCGCCGCTGGGTGCTTACGACCAGGCCCTGTGGCGCGCCAACAAGCAGCTCGACGCCGCCAATATCCGCTTCCTGCCTGCCATCAACGAAGAAGCCGGCGCCACCGCCGTGCTCGGCAGCCAGCAGGTTGAAAGCGACCCGCAACGCACGGTCGATGGCGTGTTCGCCATCTGGTACGGCAAGGGTCCGGGAGTCGATCGCGCCGCCGACGCATTGCATCATGGCAACGCCTATGGATCGTCGCCCCATGGCGGCGTGCTGGTGGTGGCCGGAGACGACCACGGTTGCGTGTCCTCCTCGATGCCGCATCAGAGCGAATTTGTCATGCAGTCTTGGGGCATGCCGATTGTCAATCCGGCCAATGTCGCCGAAATGCTCGAGTTCGGTCTTTACGGCTGGGAGCTGTCTCGCTATTGCGGCGCCTGGGTCGGTTTCAAGGCGATCTCAGAAACCGTTGAGAGTGCGATGACCGTGGATCTCGACGCCATCAAACCGAGCTTCACCGCACCCGAGGGCTTTGTCGCACCGGCCGGTGGCTTGCACTTTCGCCCCAATGACACGCCCAGTCCGGCCATCGAGTTGCGCCTTGC
>JAIPCS010000080.1 GCA_021738105.1 Sulfuritalea sp. | reverse complement strand
TTACCCAGTTGCAATTCCATGGGGCGCGCGGCAGGATGCGCGAACGCGAGGCGAGTATCGTGATTTCGCCGGTCAGAGGATTAGCGGAAGGGATTGCCATGAGCCATAAACATCTGAATCTGCTGCGCACCGTCTTTCAGAGTCCACCCAGCGGCAACATCCACTGGCGCGAGGTCGAGTCGCTCTTGAACCACCTCGGCGCCACCGTCGAGCCCGCGCACGGCGCCCGTTTCCGCGTCATGCTGAATCGGGTCGAAGGCTTCTTTCACCACCCGCACCACAGCAACGTCTGCGACAAGCAAACCATCAAGCAACTGCGGGAGTATCTGGCCCACGCCGGCGTCAGTCCTTCGAGCTACGAGGAAGAGAACGGCTGATGCCCTGCAGTTGAGCAGATGCTAGGGGGTACGCGGGCATTGCCTATCGGCACGCTGCTGCCTTGGGCGTCCAGAAAAACAATGGCAGCAAACAATTAAAAATCCAGAGCCGGCATAGCCGGCGCTGGATCCATAGCCCTGCGAAGCGACGCTTACTTCGACCGATAGTGCTGCAGCAGCCTCATTCAGGCCTGCGAAAATCAGCCTCAATCCAGGCGCTTGCACTGGCCTTGTTCAGCTTGAATCCGCTAGACACACGGACTTGAGCGAGCTCTTCATCCGCGTCGTCGCGGGCGGTAAGCAACGCATGCGGATCGTCTTCGTCGGGCACGATGTCGAGCGTGATGCTGATGCGCCCTGACTGCCCGTTTATCGTGATGTTTTGGTGAAGCGTGGCACGAAGTTGCTGCACCTGACGCTGCCGGAATTCGCTGGCGGTTTTGACGAGGGTGTTGAATGCCGACGTATCGAGCGGTTTCGGATTCTTCTTGTCGCGACCCATCGTCCAGGGACCCACCAGGACCGGCTCCGACTCCCCGTCCAAAATCATCTCGACGGCCCATCCCTCATCGTCTTCGTTATCTATGACGCGTGCCGTCCAGCCGTTGTTGCACCATAGTCTTGGCTCCCGGATCAGATCGGGAGCATCTGCCTCAATGGGCTCGTATTCGTTGTTTGCGATCATTACCGTATTTTAAGTCGGGCCATGGCGGGGAGCGTCAAAAAGTGGGTTGATGTGCAGCCCTTGTTGGCACTCAGAAGTCGAGTGTGCACTCATTCAAAGCCTGAAATTGCGGAAGCATCACAAATGGGTGTCTTCGGCCATGAAGAGTCAGTCGAGGTGCTCCTCCATAGCGGCCATTGGTTCGCCACGACGACCCGGAAGCCAAGCCTGTTAGCAGGTTGCAATCGGCTACTGGAACAACCCTCGGTTCAATTCTGCTTCAGGAACTCAAGCGTTCTTTTCATGGCATCTTTCGTGGTCTCTTCGCTGTATGAATAGCTACGCCTCGCATCGCTCTTGTCCCAACCATGGGTGGCATTCGCGTACACGTGCCAAGAAACGGGCTTGCCCTGCGCCTTCATGTTCTCCAGAAGAGGGAAACAGCTCTTGATGGGCGTTTCACTGTCATCCTTCGCCATTAGGAGTAATAGTGGCTTGTCCGTATCAGAATGAACCAACTCCCACGTGCTGCGACCTGAATCGAAGGTACAGCTTCCGTACCAGCCCACGGAGGCACGAAAGCGTTGCTTGGCACCCACCCAATAGGCGACTTCGGGACTGGCAACCGAGGCCGCGACGAAGCTGCCGAGCGACAGTCCAACAAGATAAATGCGTGACGCATCCACTTCCTTCATTTGACCAAGGTGTTTCAGCGCATCAAAAGCGTCCTTATAGACACGCGGCGCTAGAACCCCACTCGGCATGCAATAGGCGGTGTGGTTGCGGGGTCCGTACGAGTCCAGCACTAAAACAAGATATCCGGCGCTGATCAGATCTTTTGCCCGCTCAGTGATATGTGGCTGCAAACCGCCACAGGTATGCGCCAATACGATTGCCGGAAACGGACCGTTGCCCTCGGGCTTGAAAATCCCGTTGCTTTGGGAAGAGAAAAAGCCCATCTCCCCAGCCGATGAAGGGAACTCAAGATCAGAATAGGCGCCGATCGATTTGCCGTACATGAACGAGCTTTGAGCAATTGCTACACTCGAGATCATGAACAAATTGAGGATCAGGAAAAATGTGGCTATTGGATTGCGCATCGTTGCTGTACCTCCTCGTATAGTCTGCGGGAACAAAATGAAAAGGCACTATTTGAAGCTGCCTCAAGATTATGTGGCCAAACCACAAGCACCGAAAGCTGCTCAAGTTCATCTTTGGGCAGCCAATGGCTGCAACCGCCGCATATCGGCCAGAATATCATGGACGAAAAACGAATGGCCGCCAACCATTTCGTCAGGGTCGCTGCGAAGGCCCGCTCCGATCTTTCGCCAGCGACAGATCAGGGCACATAGTACGCATTCGCAAAAGTTCGAAGCAGCTGCTCAGATACGGTGGCTGTCCATGAAACTGAATGGTGCCAAAGGCCGAGAAGTGCCGATTTTCTTCAAGAAATCCAGCGGTAGCTGTATCTCTGTGTGTTGTTCCTCATCGCGTCGGTGCCGGAGTCTCGCTTGAGGGTTTAAGCAGGGCATTGGTTTTGCCGCTCGCAGATTTGCCTTTCAATGCCGGCAGCTTGCATTGAAACAATTCCGGTGTACAGAGACCCCGAAACTCTGAATCCCAAAAACTCGGCGATGGTGATACGGCGCTCAGGGCTTGATGCGCGCCGGTGCGTGCAGGAAACCGCGAAAGCGGGCGCGTCCGCCGCGCTGTACGCCGGGTAGCAGTGTGTAGTTGGGGAAGCGCTCGAGAAAGCGGCCGATGGCGACGCGGCCTTCGAGTCGGCCCAGAGCCATGCCGACGCACTGGTGGATGCCGGAACCAAATGCCAGGTGCCGGTTGGGTGAGCGCGTAATGTCCATGCGGTCCGGCTCCGCGAACTGAGCGGGATCACGGTTCGCTGCGCCAATGCCGAGCGTGACGAAACTTTGCGCCGGAATCTTCACTCCGCCGATTTCGGTATCGCAGGTGGCGAGACGGTTGCCGAGCTGGTTGGAACTCTCCATGCGCAGGAACTCGTCGACTGCCGTCTTGATCAGCTCCGGTTCGGCGATCAGCCGAGCTTTCTGTTCGGGCCATTCCTGCAATGCGACCAGGCCATTGCCGATCAGATTGGTGGTGGTCTCATGGCCGGCATTGAGCAGGAAGATGCAGTTGTGCATGAGTTCCTTGGGCTCCAGCTGTTCACCGTTTTCGCCGGCGATCAGGCGTGAGAGCATGTCGGTGTCGGGGTCGCCCGGATTACGGCGGCGGTCGTCGATCACCTTGCCCAGATAGTGCTCCATCTCGACAATGGCGCGGCTGGCACGATCCAGTTGTTCCGGCGTCAGCACCGGCTCCAGGGCGCCGAGTACAAGCAGCGACCACTCGCGCAGAGACTCACGCTGTCCCTGCGGCACGCCAAGCAGGTTGCCGATGATCTCCACGGGTATTGCACCGGCATAGTCGTCGACCAGGTCGACTTCGCCCTTGGCCTCCATCTTGTCGAGCAGGCCGCCGATCAGGGCTTCCAGTCCCGCCTCCATCGCCGCGATATGGCGCGGTGTCAACGCTGCCGCCATCAGGCGCCGCACGCGCGTGTGGGCGGGCGGATCACTGAACACTAGGCTGGTCGTGTGATGCTCGTAGATCGGCGAGTCGCCCAGCTTGGGTTTGAATTCCTTTTTCTTGTCGGAACTGAAAGTGGCGGTGTCTTTGTACACCGCCAGCAGATCCTGATAGCGCGACAGAAAAAACGACCCATCGGGCATCCGGTGCACCGGGTCCAGATCGCGCAGCGCGTGGTAGTAGGGGTAGGGGTTGTCGTAGAAATCGGTGGGCAGTTTGCGCAAATCAAAACTGGCGACGACCTTGCGTGCTTCTTCGGCAGAGAAATGGGTGCGCTGCATAGCTTGCTCCTGGATTGCTCTTGGGTTTTCTGCGCTAGCATCTGTAAGCTATTCGGGGGGATATTCATGCCTGATCTCCCACTTGCCTTGCGGTTGATTCTATAAGAATGATTGATGCTCAAAATATTATTATCTCTGCTTTTTCTTTGGCCGCTGCCGGCGGTGGCGGGCGAAATTCCCACGGCCGTATCACGCGCCTTGAAAGAGGCCAAAATTCTGTTTGCCGCGCTGCAGGAGGTCGATGCAGCAAAACCGAGCGTGGCGTGGCGAAATACCTGGTCGACGTAGTTCATGCGTTCGCCGGGGAACCATTGCGCGCCGGGCATTGCGGCGCAGGCCAGGACCCGGCCGCGCGGGGTCGGCGAGGGTATCGCGAAGTAGTCCCAGACCGCGCTCCAGAAGCCCGCGAGATCATCCACCGACCAGCGCCAGTGCGCATCATAGTAGGCAAACTTCAGGCCGCGTTCGGCTACCAGCCAGTCGCCGAAGGCCGTGATCTGCGTCTCCCGCATCGTCGCAGCGGTTGCCAGAACCTTGCCGCGAGAACGTGTCCGGGCAGCGCCCTTGCATAAGTAAAATTATTGCCCAAAACCTTTGTAGGGGTTAGTCTCCATTGACAAAAGTTATAACCCTGTTGCAAAGGAGGGCATATGGTAGATCACGCTTTGCGGTTCGGTGCCGGCTCTATGGTTCATCGCTGGCTTACCACCTATGTCCGGCCGACGCTAGGCAAGAAGCTTGCGATGTTCTGCCTGCTGTTTCTTGTGGGCACCTACGCCAACCTCCATTACGCAATCACCCTGTTTGGTAGCCTCGACAGTTCGGCCTCTATCGTCAACGAGACCGGCACATTGCGCTACCTGAGCCAGCGCATTGCCTTCATTGGCACGCGCCTTGAACCAAATGATCGGCAAGATATGGCAGCGCTGGTCAAGAATTACGACACCACCCTCAACGGGATTGCGGCGAGATTTGCCAGAGAAGGAAAACCGTTGATCGACCAAATGCCCGCGATCGAGGACAAGCTGAAGGAACTGCGCCAGATTTGGAAAGTGTATGCCGATGCGGCAATTGCCCTGTCGTCCAGTAGGGGTAGCCCGGCCAAGCTCAGTGAATCGCGAGCTGATTTGCAAGCGGCAGCAGATCCTATGCTTGCAGTTGCGAACGACATTGTCGATTCGCTGACCGAAAGCGATAGGCAGGTCCGCGACCGGGTTCGCCGCCAGATTCACATTGCCATTCTGCTCGAAGCCGCGTTCCTGTTGCTGGTTTTCTTCTTTATCCAGCGCGGTGTCAGCCGGCCGATCCGGAAGCTCGCCCATCTGTGTCAGAGCTTTGCTGCCGGCGAGCATTCCTTGCGCATGAACTTCAACTCTTGCGACGAAGTCGGGGACCTGGTCGCATCTTTCAATCGCACGGCGGAAATCACTTCCAGACTGATCCTCGACCTCAACTTGCGCACCCGCGAGGCGAAGATGCTCCATCGCGTTGGTCTGGTTTTTCAGGAGCATGCGAGCCAGAGCGTCACCCCTGACATTCCGGCCGCACTCGACAGCGTCGTGCGCCTTGTGCCTGATGGCTGGCAGTTTGCAGAGGTGGCTGCGGCCCGCATCGTCTGTCGCGAGGTGAGCGTCGAATCGGACGATTTCAGGGAAACTCCATGGCGGCTCGACGCCGAGACGACGAGCACTGAAGGCATGCCGATCCGCATCAGTGTCTGTTACCGGGAGTCGCGGGCAGACGCCGACATCGGACCTTTCCTTGCCGAGGAAAAAGAACTGCTCAATGATCTCGCCGGCATGATAAAGACTTTCATCGATGGCGCCGACGCCCGTCGGGCAAGGAACAGCATGTTGTCGATCCTGGAAAACACCACCGACCTGGTGGCCACCTTCCATCCCGATGGCCGCATCATTTATCTCAACGAGGCAGCACGCAATCTTTTCGCAGTTGAACCGGGAGGCAATGGTGACAACATTTCCCGCCACTACCCCGAGTGGGCAAAGGCCGCCCATCAGCATGCGGCGCTGCCGGACGCAAGAAAAGGCGGCGTCTGGAGTGGCGAACTGGCAGTGCTCGATGCTGGCGGCAGGGAAATTCCGGTTTCCCAAACCCTGCTCACCCACCGCAATGCTCATGGCGGGATCGAGTTCTACTCCTTCATCGCCCGTGACATAAGTGAAACCAAGCGGGTTGCCGCCCAGCTTGAACGTCTGGCAAACCATGACAGCCTGACCGGACTGCCCAACCGCAACCTGCTCATGGACCGACTGGAACAGGCGACTACGCTCGCCCGACGCCAGGGAACCGAGCTTGCGGTAATGTTCATCGATCTCGACCGCTTCAAGATCGTCAACGACACGCTCGGCCATGATGTCGGTGACGAGCTGCTGGTTGTTCTTGGCCAGCGGTTGCGCGATTGCCTGCGCGAAGGCGACACCGTGGCGCGCATCGGTGGCGACGAGTTCGTCGTCCTGCTGCCTGATATCGGCGCCGAACCGGAAGATGCCAACCAGCTCGAGCATATCGCCCGCAAGCTGATCGTCTCGCTGGCCGATCCTGTCCAGCTTGGCGAACAGGAGCTGTTCGTCTCTGCCAGCCTGGGCATCAGCCTGTATCCAGCCGACGGCATCGATCCAACGACCCTGCTCAAGCATGCTGACATCGCCATGTACCGCGCAAAGGAGGAGGGTCGCAACAACCATCAGTTCTACCGCAAGGAAATGAGCGCGAACGCCACCGAACGTCTGTCGATGGAAAACCACCTGCGGCGTGCGCTGGAGAATGACGAGTTCACCCTGCATTACCAGCCGCAGGTGGAGGCGCGCAGCGGACGCATTGTCGGCATGGAGGCCCTGATTCGCTGGAACAATCCGACGCTCGGCAAGGTTCCGCCCGGCGATTTCATTCCGCTGACCGAGGAAACCGGCCTGATCGTTCCCATCGGCGAATGGGTGCTCAAAACTGCTTGTGCACAAAACAAGGCCTGGCAGGATGCCGGACTGCCCCCGGTGCGCGTGGCGGTCAACCTGTCGGCCCGGCAGTTCCGCAGCCGTAATATTGTCAGTCTGGTCGCGAACACCTTGGAGGCTACCGGGCTCGAAGGTCGCTATCTTGATATCGAGCTCACGGAAAGCATGCTGATGCACGATCCGGAGGGCATCATCGATATTTTGAAACAGCTCAAAGCCCTGGGTGTTCGCATCGCGCTCGATGATTTTGGCACCGGTTACTCATCGCTGGCCTATCTGAAGCGCTACCCCATCGACGAAATCAAGATCGACAGGAGCTTCGTGCGCGAAATCTTGCAAGACTCCGACGATGCCGCCATCGTGAATGCAATCCTCGGCATGTCGCGCGGCCTGGCGCTTGCAACGGTGGCCGAAGGTGTCGAAACCCTAACACAACAGCACTACCTGCGTGAGCATGACTGCGACCGCATGCAGGGCTACCTGTTCGGTCACCCGAGCTCGGCCGACGAAATTGCAAAACTTCTGGCCCGCACTTTGCCGGCAGGTGAGGTCTGATCCAGGCAATCCCGATTTCCTCAGCCGGCGGTACAGCTTTTCATTAAATACGGCGAAGGAACCCTGCGCTGCAGGTGCGAAGAGCAGTCAGGGCGCGCTATGGGCGCTTGCGAGAGTTTTATGCCCGAATTGCTTCACGATGTTCATTTGAATCAACATGAACCCGGCCCAAGCCGGGGACAGTATCCCCAGGATAAGATTGCTCCATGCGCAAACTGATTTTTTTTCTCGCCTGTTTCTGGGTTTTGCAGGCAGGTGCCGGTGAACTGCCGGCCACCGTTGCGCAGGCCCTGAAAGACGCCGGCATTCCCGTGGCGTCAGCTTCCATCTGGCTACAGGAGGTCGACGCAGAAAAACCGCGGCTGGCATGGAACGAGCGCGAGGCGATGAATCCGGCGTCGACCATGAAACTGGTCACCACGTATGCCGCGCTCGATTTGCTCGGCCCGGCCTATGCCTGGAAAACCGAAGCCTTTGCCCATGGCGTGGTGAACGACGGTGTGCTCGCCGGGGATCTGTATCTGCGCGGCGGTGGCGATCCGAAACTGACTTACGAGCAATTCGGCCGCCTGCTGCGCCAGATACGCGGGCGCGGCATCCGCGAAATTCGCGGCGACCTGGTGCTGGATCGCAGTGCATTCTCCATCAGCCAGGTTGACCCGGGCAAGTTCGATGCGAAGCCGATGCGCCCGTACAACGTGGCTCCTGATGCGCTGTTGCTGAACTTCAAGGCCACCACCCTGCAACTGATTCCCGATCCGGCGAAGAATGCCGTGGCGGTGATTGTCGAGCCTGTGTCGGCCAATCTTGATGTGCTCAACAAGATTTCGCTTGGCAACGGCAAAGTTTGCGGCGACTGGCGAGAACGATTGCGTGCCGATGTTTTCAGTCGAAGCGAAATGACGCGTATCGTGCTGACCGGCGTCTTTTCCGAGGCTTGCGGAGAACGCTACTGGAACATGGCGGTGCAGGATCATCCACCATACGTGCTTGGTGTTTTCCGCCAATTGTGGACCGAGCTTGGCGGTACATTCAGTGGCGGTTTGCGCGAAGGCGGCGTTCCGGACGAGGCGCTGGCAATCGCCGTGTTGCCATCGCCGACTTTGGCCGAGGTGGTGCGCGATACCAACAAGTTTTCCAACAATGTCATGGCGCGCCAGATTTTTTTGACGCTGGGCATGGAGTCCGGCCAGCGGCCTGCGACGCCGGAAGGCAGCGATGCCGCTATCCGTTCCTGGCTCGATGCGCGCGGCATCGCAATACCGGAACTGGAACTGGAGAATGGCTCGGGTCTGTCGCGCCGCGAACGAATTTCAGCAGGCAGTCTGGGACGCTTGCTGCAGGCAGCCTGGAAAAGCTCGGTGATGCCGGAACTGATGTCCTCATTGCCGGTGGCGGCGGTCGACGGCACCATGAGAAAACGTCTCAAGAAAAACGGTATTGCCGGCCAGGCGCATATCAAGACCGGATCGCTCGATGGCGTGCGCGCAATCGCCGGCTACGTGCTGGACACGAATGGGCGGCGCTGGATCGTGGTGTTTTTCGTCAATCACGCCAATGCCGGCAATGCGCAAGCGGCGCAGGATGCGCTGCTGGACTGGGTGTATGAGCAAGGCGCGAGGTAAAGCCGGCGCCGCCTGCCCCTGCGGCAAGGCGCTGAGCTACGCTGCGTGCTGCGGCCTCCTGCATACGGGCGCCAGCGCCGCCGATGCCGAGTCGCTGATGCGTTCGCGCTATAGCGCCTATGTGCTCGGTCTGGAGGACTATCTGCTCGCCACCTGGCACGCATCCACCCGCCCCGCCGCGCTCGATCTGGCCGGTGAGCCTTCGGCCAAATGGCTGGGGCTGGAGGTCAAGACATACAAATCGGCGGGCGACACGGCCAGCGTTGAATTTGTCGCTCGCTGCCGCGTCGGCGGGCGTGCGCAACGTTTGCATGAGATCAGCCGCTTCGTGTGTGAAGACGGGCGCTGGTATTACGTCGATGGGGAGATCGATCCGCCGCGCGCCTAGCGGTCCGATGTTGCCGCCCTCGCAAGCAGCCCGATCAGTTCATCCAGTTGCGAAATCAAGTGATCGGGTGGATTGGAGTCGAATACGGATTCGTCACATTCACCGCCGCGGATGATGGCCACCGGGATGCCGGCCGCCCGCGCCCCGGCAACGTCGGCCATGCTGTCGCCGACAAACAGCACCTCGTTGGGCGCCAGCCGCCACTCCGTCAGTACCCGCAGGATGCCCTCGGCGCGCGGCTTCATGTAGCTGACATCGTCGCGGCTCACTATCGGGGAGAGGCAGTCGGCGAAGTTGAAGCGTCTCAAGGCTTCATTCAATGCGCTGCGCCCGATGTTGCTGACCATGCCCACCAAAAGGCCGCTGCATCGCAAGCGGTCGAGCACTTCCGCGGCACCGGGCCGCGGCGCCCATCGGCCCAGCGCGTCGGCATCCCATTTGTCGTAGATCGGGCATAACGCCTGGCGTAAATCGTTCAAGCGTCCTTCCGGCGCAAACCTGTCGGCCGCTGAGTTCCACATCGTTGCGTAGTTGCCGTGAGCAAATACATCATCGCGGCAACCCAGCGTTGCGAAAGCCGCACGCAGAACCATTTCGGCTGGCCGCAGCTGCCACTGAAAATCAACCAGCGTTCCCTCGAAGTCGAATATCACGCCCTTGCTGGCCTGCCGGCGCGTCGGTGTTGTTGCATGCGAAGTCATATCGCGAGTATCGGTCGTGCTGACTGTACGGTCAAATCAAAGCTTAAGGGTTTGCCTGCCGGGCGCGGTCGGCGTCTGCCACGGCCGCATCGATCGCCGGCCAGCGCTGACGTAGTTGCTCGAAATCGGAGCGCCGCAGAAAGTAGATCACGCAGGGGGTGATGGCGCGGCACGTGGCGTTGCGCGGCTCGTCGTGGAGCAGTGCCTGTTCGCCGAATATGTCGCCGGCGAGCAGCGTGCCAAGCGCGCGTTCTTTGCCTTCCTCGCCTTCTTCGGCGCGCAGCACCCGAACCACGCCGCGCGCAATCAGGTAAAGCCCGTCACCGGGCTCGCCCTGGGTGACGATGGCCTCGTTTTTGATGACCGTGCGCTGCTTCAACAGTGGTGTGATCTCCTCGAAGTCAGCCGCACTCAGTTGATGGAAGAAGGTGACCTTGCGCAGCAATTCCGTGGGGTCTATTCGCAGTTGAGTGTTCGCCGGTGTACGCAGTGCGTTCAATTGGCGCGATACCTGTGCAAGTTGGGCTTCACCTATTCCCGCTGGCAGCAAGCCGTGCTCGACCTGCGCTTCGGTGGCTTCCTGCTCTGCCAGCAAGGCGATGCGCTGACTCAGGCGCTTTTGCATGGCGCTGACGAATTCGGGGAATTGTTCGCCAACGCCATCGAGTTGATCGCGGGCCGCTTCATGCCAGCGACGGTAGTGACCGCGCACTTCCTCGGCCACCTCCGCCGGAACTCCCTCGTCCGTGGCGATCCGGTCGAGACTCGCCAATACCCAACCATTTCCCTGGTAGTGTGCAAGTACTTCTTCATAGTCACGAACGACGCGGCGGGTGCGCAGGCGCTCGCCGAAATTCACCAGCCAGGCCCATCCGAAATAGTCGATCAGGCGATACAGCCCGCGCTCCATGAGCCTGGTCAGGTGGTGCGACTGTACGTGCTCGAACTGACCCTGATAGCGAATGGCGTCGATCTGCAGAACCAGTACTGCGAGCAACTCTCGATAGGCGCCCTCGCTCAAGTGACCATTGTGGAACAGGCGTTGGTAATAGGCCTGTTCTTCTGAAAACGCGCGCAAGTAGAGCAGCATCAGTTCTTCATGGCGGCCCATTTCCTTTTGTCTCAGTTCCTTGATCGAGTGCCTAATTCGCGCGGAATTTTTCTGGCACTTGCGCTCCAGCTGCTTTGCGATGTGTTGGCCGAACAAGCCGCCACGAAGCAGATCAGGGATGCGTTCGAGGGTCAGATCCTGGGTAGCGAGGTCGCGTTCCAGCAAGGCCAGCCGGTCGGCCAGTGGCGCGCGGTCGAGGCCGAGTCGGCGCATCAGTGTCTCGATGGAAAGTCCCTGCGCCAGCAAGGTGAACAACACTGCGCCGGTGGTCAGCGGCATGAACAGTTCGGCATGCGGAAACTCGGGAAGACTGAGCACAATGGCCAGTGCGATGGCGCCCCGCAATCCACCCCAGAACATCACCATCTGGTAGGGCGCGCCCACCGGCTGCGATCCGGGCAGCCTGCCCACCAGGGGCATCAGGCCGTAGATCAGAACAGCACGCGACAACAGCATTGCCAGCACCACCCAGGGCAGATAGGCCAAGGAATTCCATAACGCGTGCAGATCCACCGACAGGCCGACCAACAGGAAGATCAGCACGTTGGCGACAAACGCCATGTACTCCCAGAAGTGGTTCATATAGCCCTCGACCGAGGGTGATATTTTGGCGCGGCCCCAGCCACCCATTACCACTCCCGCAGCGACCACCGCCATCACCCCACTGACATGCAGCCAGTGCTCGGCGACCAGGAAAGAGCAGTAGGCAAGAATGGTGGTCAGGGATATTTCAATTTCAGGCGAGCTTTGTACCTTGCCCAGCACCCAGCCAGTGGCGAGCCCGGCCAGCCAGCCAACGGCGATGCCGCCGAGAAACACCCGGAAAAATTCGCCGCTACCGGCGATCGCGGCGTCCCAGCTGAAGTAGCCGGCCAGCACCACGCCGACCAGAATTTTCGCCACCACCAGTGCGGTCGCGTCGTTGAACAGACTTTCGCCTTCGACCAGGATGGTCAGGCGTTTTGGTGCACCCATTTGCTTGAACAGCGCGATGACCGCCACCGGGTCGGTGGCACTCAGAATTGCTCCCAGCAGCAATGCCGTCGGCAGGGCCAGCGGCGTGGCGGCCCAGACCAACAGACCGATCAGGCCGGTTGACAGAATCAGGCCGGGAACGGCCAGCGTCAGTACGGGTGCAAGATTGCGCCGCAGCAGTCGCGCATCCATGTTGTAAGCCGATTCGAACACCAGTGTCGGCAGAAAGACAAACAGAATGACGTCAGGAGAAACACGGATATCAGCCAAAAAGTGCAAGGCTTCGGGCCCGATCTCGCCCAGTTCCTTGAGGCCTATTCCCACCAGCACCAGCGTGACGGTAAACGGCAGTCGGAAACGCTCTGCAAATCCCTTGGTGGCGGCAGCCACCAGCAGCAGGCCGACAAAAATGGCGACCAGTTCCGGGGTGGGCAAGGTGTGATTCATGGAAAGGGCAAGCCTTGATCTTGGGCTTGGCGGGATTTCCAAGCCCTCAATTCATCCTAGCAGGCAGATGCAATCGCTACAAATTGTATTGAGGCGACATCAGCTTGGCCTGTCTCGAAAACCGGTGCCAGACCGGCTCAATACCGCTGCCCGGCTAAAGGAGTTTTTCGATGTCGGCGGCCATGTCTTCAGGCTTGACGGATGAAGCGTAGCGATCAATCACCTTGCCGTTGCGGTCGACCAGAAACTTGGTGAAATTCCACTTGATGCCTTCGGTGCCGAGTACCCCCGGTGCGCCAGCCTTGAGAAAAGCGAAGATGGGGTGTGTGTTTTCGCCATTAACATCCACCTTGGCGAACATCGGAAAGCTGACGTCATAGTTCAGGCTGCAGAACTCGCCGATGGCGGCTTCGTTGCCCGGCTCCTGTCCGCCGAACTGGTTGCAGGGGAAACCGAGCACGGTTAATCCGCGTTCGCCATACTTTCGCCACAAGGCCTCAAGTCCGGCATATTGCGGCGTAAAGCCGCAGCCGCTGGCGACATTGACGAATAGCAGAACCCTACCCTTGCAGTCCTTCATCGATCGGGTGGACCCGTCGATGGCCCGGGCTGACAATTTATAAAGTTGGCTCATCATTTCTCCTGGTCGAGTTTGACGGCGTAACGCTTGAGGTCGGCGAGGCGGACGACCTCGAGCGCTGCCGACGAGGTTGATTCGAGCACCACCTGCGGCGCCATGCCGGCCTGCAAGGCTTCCTGCCAGCGGGATGAGCACAGGCACCAGCGATCTCCCGGCTTCACGCCCGGAAACTCAAACTCCGGGTGCGGGGTGGACAAATCGTTGCCGCGTGATTTCGAGTAGGACAGAAACTCGGTGCTCGCAACAATGCAAACGCCATGATTGCCGATGTCCTCTTCGGTAACCTGACAGTCTCCGGTGCGAAAAAAACCGGTCATCGGGTCGGTGCTGCAGGGTTGAAGGACGCCACCCAGAACATTTTTTGCCAAATCTTTCATTACGCTCTCCTGAATGCGTCTAGGTTATCACTATGCTGGACCGTCGGTCCTGTCCCGAACAGATACGGCCGGATTGGCCGTCCATCGAACGCGCCAATGGCGATGGTCAATCCGATCAGCGTGATCCCGTTTTACTTTCACAATACTCCTAATGTTCAGTGCCAGGCAGCGGGGCAGAGCC
>JAIPCS010000079.1 GCA_021738105.1 Sulfuritalea sp. | reverse complement strand
TCAGTACGCCGGCTCGATGCAGGCGGTCCAGCTCGCGCATCAGGCTGCCTTTACCGACCTTTGCCCAGCGGGCAATCTCGTTGGCGTAGAAACTCTGGTCCGGCTTGCCATACAGCAGGCCCAGCACCTTCTGCTGGGTTGCAGTAAACAGGGCGTCGCTGAGCGGCAGAGTCTGCATGATGTTATCGATAAGTCCCATAAAGGGAATGATAAGTCCCTTTATGGGACTTATCAAGTGGTCTGGCCATCACAGCGTCTTGATTTCCGTGGCCGGCGAGAGCAGCTTGAACACCTGTTCGACATTGATTTTCACGCTGTCGCTGACGAAGCCGGAATCGCGGAACACCACGCGCAGCGGCTTGTGCGCCGCGAGCTGTTTGACGAAGTCCTCGGCTATGCCGGTCTCGAAACAGGCGGCCAAGGCGTTGCCGTCGACGAAGAACACCGTCTTGCCGGCGATGGTCTGCTGGCTGATCGGCAGGGCCAGATCGACGCCCCAGTCGAGCAGCACCTGGAACAACAGGTCTTCGGGGCTGCGGTCGGCGCGGATGTTGTCGACCAGGCCGGGGAGCGCTTCCTGCGTGACGGCATCTGGGGTGTAGTAGACCTCTTTCATGTTGGAGGTGTCGATCTTGAGGACGCGGAAGCCGATGTCGAGCTTGGCGATGTCGGGTTTGTCGGCGTTGTCTTGCTTGATTTTTTTACCGGCGCGGCGGATGCGCTCCTTACTTACCTCGGCAATGGACGCATACCCTAAGCGATACGCCTCGCTTTTCTCATCGCATGGCTCGGGTAGCTGAACGGTGATGAAACGCCTACTACCGCAATCCTCCGCATTGAGTTCCATCACTGCGTGGGCGGTTGTACCAGACCCCGCGAAGAAATCCAATACGATGTCATTCTTTCCGGGGTCCGGTACAAGACCTAATACTCTCTTTATCAGCCTGCTGGGCTTCGGATTGTCGAAGACAGCGGCACCAAACAACTCCTTCACCTGAAGACCACCCTCGTCGGTGGTGCCCGTGTCTTTGTATGACCAAAGGTCAATTGGAACAAGTCCGCCCCCCATTTCAGTCAAGAAGTTCTTGAGTCGCGGATATTTGGCGTCCCCCTCTTTCCCCCACCAAAGCCTTCCTTCGGCCAGATGCCGCTTGTGTTCGGCAAGCTCATACTTCCACGCGTGCGTGGGGTGATTGATTTCCTCTCCCGTCGCGGGATTCACTATCGTATACACGAGATTTTGGCGCTTTTCCTTAGTTGCCGGATTTACGTAGGATGAACTTGTCCAGACACCGCGTGGGTCGTTGTCAGGGTTTGAATAAATGTCATTCGATTTATCCGATCTCGGCTCTCGGAGCAATGAAACGGCGCCGCTCTTTCGATACACGAGAATGCTGTCCTTCAGTGAGTAGAACAGCCTCGCGTTATTACTTCTCGTGTATCTCTTTTCCCAGGCAATACACGCAATGAAATTCCCGGAGCCAAATACCTCATCCATCGCCAATCGAAGATTGGATGCCTCGCCATCGTCGATGGAAACAAAGATCAATCCTTCGTCGCAAAGAAGATTGCGCGCCAGTCTTAATCTTGAATACAACATGGAAAGCCAGTCTGAATGGAATCGGCCGTTTGCTTCAGTGTTGGCGACCAAGCGATTGCCGATATCGTCTTCTTGGTTTGATCTCAACTTGTACGACTCCGCATCTTCCGCGAAATCATCTTCGTAGATGAAGTCATTGCCGGTGTTGTAGGGAGGGTCGATGTAAATCAGCTTCACCTTGTTCAGGTAGGTCTCCTGCAACAGCTTGAGTGCGTCCAGGTTGTCGCCTTCGATGAACAGGTTTTGCGTGGCATCGAAATCCACACTCTCCTCACGGCAGGGGCGCAGGGTTTTGGCTATCGGCGCATTGGCCGTCAGCAGCGCCTCGCGCTTGCCCGGCCAGTTGAGCTGGTAGCGTTCCTGCGGCCCCTCGACAATGTTGGATGCCAGCTCCTGGCGCAGCAAGTCGAAGTCGATGGCCTGCTTCAGTTCGCCCTTGGCGTCCCGTGCTTCGGTCACGCAATTCGAAAACAGTTCGGCCAGCTTCGCGATATTGGTTTCGGTCAGGTCGGAGGAGTGCATTTTCAGTTTGTCCATGGGGCTTTCCTGTATCTCTTGAATGCGTAGGCGTTCAGTCGGTCGCGAGTTGGTCAATTTGGGTCTTGAGTTCGCGCAACTGGGCGTTTAGCGCCACCTTGCGGTTGAACTGCTTTTCCTTGTGCAGGCGGGCTTCCATCTTGCTGTACTCATTCTGCCGGCTGCGCAACCGGGTCAGCCGTTCCACTTGTTCGGGGAGGCTTTCACCCGGCCTTGCCGCTTGCGGCAGCAGGCTGCGCAGCAGTTGTTCGTAGAGGCTGTGCAGATCGAGGGCGATGGGCAGCGGTCGGCGCTCCGCAGTAGTCGGCTGCCATGCTCCGGCAAAGTAGCTGTCGATCACCCACTTGCCGGCTTCCGCTGCGCTGGGCCGCTTGTAGGCAGCCACCATGCGGGTACGCTGCCCGTGCTGCAACTGGAAGACGATGGGCAGCGGAATGGCGCGGTCGATGGCGCGCAGGATGTCTTCGTCAATCGCATCGGTTTTCAGTATGAGGTCGAAGATTTCGATTTCCTCGATGCCCGCGCGTACCGGCAGGTTGATGGTCTCGGGGGCCAGCTTGTATTGCCAGGTGATCTGCTCCACCTGCCTGACAAAGCGCTCGCGCAGCGCAGCGCTGACCCGGCCGTGCTGGTAGATCTTGCTTTTGGGCAGCACGCGGCCGACCTTGGCCTGTGGCGGGAAATCAAACAGCACAGGGCTTGTCAACGGCGTCACGAGACGTCCTGAATGACGATAAAGGTGATCAGCTCGAAGTCGTCCAGCCCGGCGATGCTGCCCACCAGTGCAGTGGTCTTGCCGCCGCTGAACAGGCTGTCGATGTCCTTTTCTTCCTTGCGGTCGATCAAGGAACGGATGGCCTGGTCGAGCAGACTGGAGTACGCCTGCATGTTGCGCCCGTCGTCGGTGGCCCGGTTGAACGGCTCGTAAGCCTCGCGCAGCGGCAGGCCGTGTGCCTTGCAGGCGCTGCGGGCGAGATCGAGCAGACGCTTGGCCTCGGTGTGGTCGCTGATGATGTGGCCGTCGTTGCCGATGTAGATCAGGGAAAAGGGGTAAAGGCGGTTCTGCTGCTGGTGTTGCGCACCCGCACGGTTGCCAGATGCGCGGCTGCGCAGGGTGAAGATCACGCCGGGCAGCAAGCCGAGATCGGGCTGGGCCGGCACCACGGCATGCATGCCGTTGGGGACATGGGCGAGGTCGCCATTGGCCTTGATGTAGTTGAGCAAGTCCATGCGGAAATCGTTGAGGCCGAGATCGGTGATAGAAACACCGGTCTTGAGGTCTTCCATTTCGATCACTTCGTCCTGCAAACGCCGCAACTGTTCCTTGCGATAGGCCACGTCGTTGGCCTGGGCGTTGAGGACGTTGTCGTCGCCGGTGGCGGTAACGTCGGCGATCATCATGCGGTTTTCGACCCGCTCCTTGAGCCGGATGTATTCGTCGAGGCTGATATCCGGCCAGTAGTTGACCAACTGGATGCTGGCATTTTGCGAGCCGATACGGTCCACGCGGCCGAAGCGCTGGATGATGCGCACGGGGTTCCAGTGGATGTCGTAGTTGATGACGTAATCGCAGTCCTGCAGGTTCTGGCCTTCGGAGATGCAGTCCGTGCCGATAAGGATGTCGATCTCGCGCGGCTCGTTCGGGTAGATGACGGCCTTTTCCTTGGAGCGCGGCGAGAACAGGGTGAGCAGGCCCTGGAAGTCGTAGCTCTGGCGGCTGCCCGGAATGGTGCCGAGCGTGGATTTCGGCGCGTCGCTGCCGGTGACTTTGGCGCAGTGCACCTTGTGGTGGTGCAGCAGGTGCTTGGCCAGATTGTCGTAGAGGTAGTTCGCGGTGTCGGCGAAGGCGGTGAAGATCAGCACCTTGCGGTTTCCGGGGTTGATCGGCGAGGTGAGCTTGCTGGTGATCTGCGTCTTCAGGTGTTGCAGCTTGGCATCCTCGCTCGGCGTGACCTTGGCCATTTCGGCCAGCAGCTCGTCGATGAAGAACAGGTCGGCTTGCAGGTCATGCTCCCAAGACGGCAAGTCCATGTCTTCCAGGTTGATCTGGATCTTCTTGCCGATGGTGGCGTCGCCGGGCAAGGGAAATTGGTCATCGTCGAAATCAGCTTCAGCGTCGGCAAAGGCCGCAGCGACATCGGCAAAGGCGCTGGCCGCGCCGGTTTGCTTGAAGGTGGCTATCTTCTCCAGTGCGTCGCGGTGGCTTTTTTGCAGGCTCTGGAGGGTCAGGCGGAAGGATTCGACCGAGCTTTCCAGGCGCTTGAGCAGGTTGGTGGTCATCAGCGCTTGCAGGCTTTTTTCGCGGTCGGCCTGTTTGAGCTTGCCTCCGCCGCCTTCCACCTGGGTGTCGTACAGCGCTTCGTACTTTTTCAGGCGACTGGACAGGATGTAGCTGACGGGGGCATACACGGCCAGCTTGAGTTGCGACAGCCGGTTGAAGATTTCATTGAAGCCGATGACGTCGGCACGGTGCGTCAGCGGGCAGTGGAATGACTGCGGCTTGCGACGCTCGGGAAAGCTGCCGATTTCGGCGGTGTTGTAGAAGGTCTCGATGTGCCGGCGCGAACGGGCAATGGTGACGCTATCGAGCAGCTCGAAAAAGTCGAAATCCAGACTGCCGAGAATTGCGGCGGCGGTGCGCTGTTCCGGCGGCAAGGTGGACCAGACATTGAAGGCGGCCTGGGCGCGGCGGAAGATGCCGTCGATGTCCTTTCCCGTGCGCAGCTTGTTGTTGAGCGTGTCACTGTCACCTTCGTAGGCCAGCGCCAACTGGTTTTTCAAGTCGTTGAAGCGATTATTGACCGGGGTCGCCGAGAGCATCAGCACCTTGGTCTTCACGCCCTGGCGGATAACCTGATTCATCAGCCGTTGATAGCGGGTTTCCTTGTCTTTGTAGACGTCGTTGTTGCGGAAGTTGTGCGATTCGTCGATCACCACCAGATCGTAGTTGCCCCAATTGACGCGATCCAGCGGAATGCCCAGCGATTCGCCACGGGTGCGGCTCAGGTCGGTGTGGCAGAGCACGTCGTAGTTGAAGCGATCTCTGGCGAAGAGGTTGGTCTTGAGGTTGCGGTTGTAGTTCAGCCAGTTGTCGGCCAGCTTCTTCGGGCAGAGCACCAGGACGGACTTGTTGCGCAGCTCGTAGTACTTGATCACCGCCAGCGCGGTGAAGGTCTTGCCAAGGCCGACGCTGTCGGCAAGGATGCAGCCGTTGTAGGTTTCCAGCTTGTTGATCAGGCCGGTGGCGGCATCGCGCTGGAAGTTGAACAGCTTCTGCCAGACCAGGCTGTCCAGATAGCCGGTGCGGTCGTTGGGCAGAACATCCTCGTTCACGTCTTCGAGGAATTCCTTGAAGATGTTGTAGAGCATCAGGAAGTAGATGCGCTCCGGCGAGTTCTCCTGATAGATCGAGGCAATGTGCTCGCACAGTCGCGCGGTCACGTCTTCCAGCTTGTCGGGGTCGTTCCATATCTGATCGAACAGGCTGAGGAACATGCCTGTATGCGTCGGCTCGTCGAAGCGGGTGACGATGTTCGAGAGCGCATTGCCTTTCTGGTAACCCAGATCGACGGCAGTAAAGCCCTGCAAGGGCATATAGACGGCGTCGCCGGCAGTGGCTTGAACCCCGGCAAAGGACTGCATCGGTGCCTGACCACGGTTGGAGCGGAAGATGGCCTTGCGACGTATCCAGTCGGCGCACTCCCGCGAGATTGCTTTCTGGGTGAGCTTGTTCTTCAACTGGATTTCGAACTCGCTGCCGGTGAGGTTGCGCTCGCGCTCGGCCTTGGGGATATGGAACTCGCGTTGCTCCTTCTTCATCGTGTCGCTCGCCTCGTTGGGCACGAAGGTCGGCGAGGTGAAGATGAACTCCAGGGACTCGATGCTTTCCAGCTCCTTCTTCAACGCCACATAGGCGTAGATCGAGAAGCACGAAGCGGCAATCTTCAGCTTCGAGCCCGGCTTGAGAGTGCCTTTGAGGTCTTCACCCAGCAAGCTGTTGATGTTGTCGATCAGGCGCATTTGTCATGTTGGAAACCCAATTGCGATGATTATCGCGGATTTGTCCTGACATAAGGCAAGTCATATAGCCTGTTCGTCCGGTCAGCGGTCACCTGAATCTGGCATCCGGCAGGAGTTCGGGCCAATGCCGCCAGTCGCCAGCCAATCAAGATGGCATTGGTGGTGAGAATCCGACTGACCGGTTTGCGGGCGTCCGATCTGTCTGACTCGACGCATAGCGGGCAAGGATCCTCCCCTTCGAGTTTCCGCCTCAGCGATGGCTTATCCAATATCATTGGGCGGATTTGATGCTGGCTAGAAACTCATCCGCTCTGCCTAGCACTGCGCAGCCCGGCTGGATATATTGGAATGAAGATCAAGGGGAGAAAACGCATGGCATCTTTTGACGATGTCCTCGCTCAGCCGACGGGCGCGCGCTTTTTTCGCGCCGACCTCCACATCCATTCCTTCGGTGCATCCCATGACGTGAAAGATGCGGCCATGACGGCCGATGGGATAGTAGAGACTGCGGCGCGCGAGGGTCTGTCGGTCATTGCGATCACGGATCATAACGAAATCGACAATGTCGAGCGCGCAATTCAAGTGTCGCAAGGAACGTCAGTCCTAGTTATTCCCGGAGTCGAACTCTCCACGCCGCAAGGCCACCTACTTTGCTACCTACCCACAATTGACGCGTTGCGCCGCTTACACGGTCAACTCGACATTGCCGATAGGGGCAAGGAAACGTCGCGCTGCAGAAATTCGATTCTAGACTGCCTCAATCTTCTCCAACCGCTCAGTGGGTTCGCGATCCTGGCTCACGTCGATATCGCTTCAGGTTTTGAGACAGACAACCCAGGCGGTTCGCCACACAAGGCAGACGTACTGTGCCATCCAGTCCTTCTCGGCATCGAGTTAAAGAATGTGGCATCGCCAATCTCCTACGCGGAGAGTGACCCCGATGCTGAGCGCGCGCGAATGGGACGTGAACGTATCAAAAGGCTGAAGCTCGGATCAAGACAATTTCTTGCGCGTGTTCTCAATTCAGATTCTCACGCGCTCGATGCTCTTGGTAGAAACGCCACGAACCAGAAAAGAGTGACCCGCTACAAGATGGATTTGCCCTCATTTGATGGGCTGCGCGTAGCACTTGAAGATGCTGATGCGCGTGTCCGAATGGAGGAACAAATCCCGCAAGCTGTCCCAAGAATCTTGGGCGTCCACTTGGATGGGGGTTTTCTTTCGGGGCAGGTAATCCAATTCAGTTCCAATCTTAACTGCATCATTGGTGGCCGCGGGACCGGAAAGTCTACCGCGTTCGAAGCTGTGCGATGTATTGCAGGCGACGTCAGCGACAGCAAGGTGATCGATTCCGAGGTCTGGCCCGACGAGTTGCATCTCTTTTGGCAGGATCAGGCAGGCCAGCAGCACAGGTTGCTGCGGCGAAAGGAATGCGGCCTTGAGAATGTTGACGATCCTGATGTCGGACCGCATGCGTTTGACGTCGATTGCTTTGGACAAGGCGAGGCAGCGCGCATCAGTCACGAAGCGCAAACCGATCCTCTCGCCTTGCTGCGGTATCTCGATAGGTTCATCGACCTAAGCGAAGCGATAGCGGAGGAGGAAGCAACACGGGAGCAACTTCTGACGCTCCAGGGCGAGATCGAAAAGGCCGAGCTTCAAGTGGCGCTTATTCCGCAATATGACCGCCTTCTGGCAACGACACGTCAGCAGCTCACGGCATTGCAGAAGCCAGGCGTAAGAGAACTGATCGAACTACAGAGGCGACTAGCCACTGAACGCGAACTTCGTATGCAGATCACGGAGAAGCTTCAAGAGGCTAAAGATGGCGTAATTTCCGGATCACGAAAAGCCGCAATTGAAGACATTCGCAACCTTGCGGATCCGGCGGGTTTGACGGTTGGGGGTGCCGAGTTCCAAATCATCATGCAGGGGGCGACAACATTCGAAGCGACGATAGGCACCGCTGAGAGTCAGCTCAAGGCGGGATTTACTGCCTTCGAGAGAATCGTGACTGCTCAGATTACAAGCTGGAAAGCCAAGGAAAGCGACGCGCAAAAGAAGGTCGACGAAAAGCGCCACGAGCTTGAGGCGCTGAAAGTACCGTTTGATATGTCATACATCGCTAAGTTGACCAAAGACGAAGCGAGTCATCAGCAAAACGTCAAGAATCTCAATGCATGGAAACCCCATCTTGCGGAATTGCACAAACAACGTGCGGCGGCCCTAAAGGACCGTTGGGTGGCACGCGACAAAGTGGCGATGCTCCGAGATGCTTTCGCGCGCCTAGCCACGAAGACATTGCGCGAGGCGCTAACGGACCTCCAAGTAAGTCTGAAGTACGACCGCAACGCCCATTCACCGGATGGCGCCAGTCTTATTATCCAGACAATGGGCTGGCGCACGAACCAACAGCCGCGCGCCGCCCGGCTTGTAGAGGATATGACGATTCCCGTTCTGCTCGAAGCCATCCAGCGAAAGAACGTCGACGCTTTTCTCGCCATCAAGACGCCCGAAGGCGTCAGCGTCTTCGACCGCGCAGAAGCACTATCGATTATCGAAAAGCTTTCGGCTCCGGCCATCAAGTTCGCGCTTGAGCGCGCGACACTTCACGACTTGCCACGACTGAGAGTCACGCGGATGGTACCCGATGGAAAAGGCGGTACGCGCCCCATGATCAGAGACTTCGCAAAACTTTCCCTTGGTCAGCAGCAATCGGTATTGCTGGCGCTAATCTTGTCATCCGATAGCAATCGCCCCCTCATAATCGATCAGCCGGAAGACAATCTCGATGGCGAGTTCATATATTCCACACTTGTTCCAGTGCTTCGGCGCGCCAAAGAGCGGCGCCAAGTCATTATCGTCACCCATAATCCCAACGTCGCGGTTCTGGGCGACGCGGAACTGATAATCGTGATGAAAGCGATGAGCGATCACGGCGAAATCGTTGCGCGCGGATCGATTGACCACGCTGGGACGCGTGATGCCGCCTGCGCAATTCTCGAAGGTGCGCGCGAGGCATTTCTGCGGCGGGCAAGGATGTATGGCATGCGGTTTAGTGAAACGACGTAGAGCAGTCGTTCGATTTTCCTCGTAGTCCAGGAATGTCATTGACGCTCAAACGCCCGCTTCGGCCGATTATGTAGATGCCTCGATTATGTTGAGTCATGTGCGGCGTCGTGCGCCAACCGCCCGACTGGAGCGGAAGGCGCCGATTTCGCACTCCACATAATCAGAGCGTGTGCAGGAAGTCGATCAGTGAGTCTGGCGCCCGATAGCGCCGGAGCTTTGTCTCTGGCTCTTGAAGCCTGGCCAGTGCGCGTTCCTTCATCGCCAGATCGGCCTCGACGTATTGATGAGTGGTTGCCGGACTCTCATGACCGAGCCAAAGCGCAATCACGCTGATGTCGACGCCGGCCTGCAGCAGGTGCATTGCCGTCGTGTGGCGAATCACGTGCGGCGTGATCTGGCGTTTCGCCAAGTCGGGACAGGATTCTGTGGCAACTTGGACGGCGCGCTCCAGTCGCTGCATCACGTTCCATCGCGACATCGATTTGCCGTCGCGATTGGGTAGCAACGGCGAGTTCGCATCAAACTGCGAATTCCGCCGGAGCCAAGCCCGGAGCGTCCTGACGGTCGAACGCCACAGCGGCACGCTGCGCTGTTTCCGTCCCTTGCCATGCAGATGAACGCAGGCGGCCCCATCGTCGAGCACCACCTCGCCGACCTTCACGCCGACGATCTCTGAAACCCGCGCACCGGTGTTGTAGAGCAACAGCAGCAACACATGATCCCGTTGGCTGAACCACGTTCTATCCGGCGTCCCGATCACCGCCAGCATTTCCTCCCGGGACAGATAGCCGAGCATCGGGCGCTCGAAGCGCTTTGCCGGAACGCCGAGCGCGTGTTCGATCACCTGCAGCGATGACACGTCGCGGTGCGCAGCGAACTTGAGGAACGAACGCAGCGCCGCGAGGCGGGCATTTCGGCTGCGCACGCTGTTGTGCCGATCGCGTTCCAAATGATCGAGGAAGGCCATGATCAGGTCCGGCGTGATGTCGGCCAGCGTGAGCTGCGCCGGCGAGCGACCAAGGCGCACCTCTGCAAAGCCCAGGAAGAGCATGAAGGCGTCCCGGTAAGCGGCAACCGTCTGCGGGCTGAGTGCGCGTTGTTGCGTCAGATGCTCGACAAAGAAAGCTTGTAGGAGCGCGGGAAACGACGGCGGTGGTTTGGGTTGCCTACGCATCATCATCTCCCGCGAGATCGGCGAATTGCTCGAACCGACCGGCAGCGATCGCCATCAATTCCGGAACGGCGGTGAGGTACCAGTACGTGTAGAAGATCTCGGCATGGCCCATGTAGGTCGACAGCGCCAGCATCTTCTGGTCGACATCGGCACCGTCGGCGTACCAGCGCACCAGCTGCCGCACGGCGAAGGTATGGCGCAGGTCGTACAGCCGTGGTGCTTCGTGTCCGCCGCGATTGACCCAGCCGAGGCCGTCGCGCAAGTCGATGAAGACACGGTGCGCCTGGCGCTCGCCAAGCAGCAGCCCCAGACGACGGCCGCGACTACCGATCAGGAACGGCGTGCCGTCGGTCGTCGGAAGATGCGGCTCGCGTTGTTTCCGGTAACGCGCCAGTGCCTTGACCGTGCTGGGATGGATCGGCAGTTGCCGGGACTTGGCGAACTTGGTCTGCCGTATCGTCAGCATTCCGTGCTTGAGATCGACATCCGCATCGCGCAGATGAATCGCTTCGGAAACGCGCAGCCCGGTCGAGGCCATCAGGCCGAACAAGGTTTCGTAGGTGTACGGCCGAAGGCTGCCGGCGGGGCCGAGTGTGCGTGCCGCCGCGAGCAAGTCGACGATCTCGTCCTCACGGTAGATGTGGGGTGCCACGCGGCCGGGTTCCGGGCCGAAGAGTGACGCCTCGGGAACCTCGGTGTCGGGCTCGAACTGCTGCAGGTAGCGGATGAAGTGCCGCAGCCGTCCCCAACTGCGTGCCCAGGTGCCCGCATCGCCATGACCATCCTTGCCGGCACGTACCCATTCGACCATCAGTTCCGCCGTCAGCGGACCCCGATGGCGCTTGGATTCCACGAAGCGGGCAAAGCTGGAGAGGAAGGTGGCACGGGAGCGCAGGTGGAAACCCTGGCGGCGACGCTCGGCCAGATAGTCGTCGATTCTGGCCTGCAAGCTTCGGCGTCGGCTCATGATTCGCTCCCCGGCCAGGGCAGTGCGACATCGGCAAGGTTTGGCGTATCGAGCTTGGCGTAGATCCGGGTGGTTTCCAGCGACCGGTGCCGGAGAACATCGGCAACCTCCTTGAGTGAGCCGCCGTTCTCGACAAGGCGACACGCCAGTGTGTGGCGCAGCACGTGCGAACCGGAATCCGGTAGTCCTGCCCGTCGGCAGGCATGGCGGATTGCCTTCTGAACCGCATCCGTCGTGATCGGAATGTCACCCGATTTACGGCGGCAGAAGAAGAGCGCCCGGCTTGGGATTGTCGGGCGCTCATGCTGCAGGTAGTCCGCCAAGGCTTGTCCGGTCGCCATCGGCAGCGGCAGGATGTCCTGCCGTCGCGACTTTGTGCCTTTCAGCGTGACCGTGCCTGCGCGCCAGTCGATGTCGTCGATCGACAGGTTCGCGATCTCGCCTGCACGCAGCCCCATGTCCAGTGCGCAGCGGACAATGGCATAGCCTCGCCTGGGCCTGCGCCCGTTGGGGAAGACACCCAGCAATCGTTGAACTTCGTCCGGCTTGAGGGCGCGTGGCAGCGATGCAAGCTTCCACTGCACCGGCGAGGAAATGACCGCGATCAGACCCGCAACCGAGTCGCCGCAGATCGCCCGGTAGCGGAGATAACTTCGCAAGGCGGTTGCGACTTGGGCGGCCGCCGAATGCGATGGGCTGTCCCCCAGTTGCCGCGCAATGAAGCGGCGAACATCGGCCGCATGCAGCCTGCCTATCTTGATGACGCCACCAGCGAACTTCTTCTGCAACAACTGACCGACGATGCGGCAATGGTTGCGACGCGTGCCGGCCGCCAGGCCGCGGACGTCACGCAGATGGTCGTCGTACCGGCGTAACTCGTCGGCGACAGGGCTGGAGGTAACTTCAGATGAACGCGCAGGCTGCGCGCTCCGGGGTTGTGCGATTGGTTTCATGAGCGTCTCCTCGAGTGGAAACGCCACTTCAGGAGAACACTGAAATTATGTCGAGCTCAAAATTCCATCAGCCGCCCAAATGATCCATGGCCACGCGCTCCAGCAAGCTACGTCGCTGAAAGCTCAACATAATCGAGGCATCTACATAATCGGCCTTATGTGGAGCTCAACATAAGGCCGAGCTGTTGCCCGACAGGCTTTGACCACGTACGTCAGCAATGTGATCAGCAACCGGCTGCATCGGAGCATCCAAACTACCCGGTCAAACAAACAGACTACGCCTTGCCCGCCTTGACCAGTTCGAGCAGCAGTTGTTTTGCCAGGGCTTCAGGCTCCGTAGTACCAACCTGTTCGCTCTTGCCCCCGAGGCCTTTGGAGACAGTGAGGTGATTTACGCCGTCTGGAAGGCAGCATAGCTGCCCGACGACTACATCATCGGGAATTCACACCCTCCCGCATCTCTTTTCCTGCCTTGAAATAGGGAACGTACTTTCCCGGAACCTGAACCTTTTCACCCGACTTCGGATTGCGCCCAACCCGTGGTTGCCGGTAGCTCAGGCTGAAGCTGCCGAAACCACGAATCTCAACGCGGCTGTCGGCAACCATACTGCGTGTAATGGCCTCAAGAATCACGTCGACCACGAACTTGGCGTCCTCGTGAGTAAGCGTTGGAATGCGGGAATGCAGCCGGTCAACGAGCTCGGATCGGGTCATGAGTTGAAAAACCGTCAGATGATCTGGCTTACCGCCAAGCCGCTCGCTTTCGCGTTCTTCGCCAGCGTCTCGTCTGCCGTTGCAATCCCGCTGGCGCCTGCTTCCACCGCCATCGCCAGGTGCAAGGCATCACCGGAGCGCAAGCCGCTTGCCGCATGCCGCGCCATCCCGGCAGCCTCTGCAAACGCTTTTCGACTCACCGGCAACAAACGCAATCCAGACTTGCAGAAAGCGTCGAAGTCCTTCCATGCCGCCTGCGCCTGCTTCGCACTGATCTCCCCTTTGCGAACCTTGATGGACAACGCACTGGAAAACTCCGTCACTATCCAGTCAGACGATACCAATGGCTCCGTGCAGGACTCAAACCATGCCTCGATTGCGGGGCTCGCCGGCTCCGGGACAAACATCGGAACCGCCGCGCTGGTGTCCAGATAGATCATCAGTACCGATCCTCCTGGCGCATCATCTGAACGGTCGTCGTCGTCATCGGCATGGTCGCCCGCAGCTTACGCAGACGCTTGATGAATGCCGCCTTGTCGAACGGCTGCGCCGGCGTCAGCTTGATCTCACCGATCGGCGTCACTTCCGCCTCAACGGTATCGCCCTCGCGCAACCCGGCAGCACGCGTGCATTCCACCGGCAGCCGAACTGCCAGACTGTTGCCCCATTTCGCCAGTTGCAGTCTCATAAATGCCTCACTTGTTGATACGTGTAGATACATCATAGCACGATGATCACCATTGGCCAAGGAGCATTACCACTTTTGCCTACATCTGGTCAGCGATACGCACCGATACAGAAAAATCCAGATACCCCCGCCGAAGACGATCACGATACCCACAAAAAAAAGAAATCGGTGCAGCCGCGAGGCCGCACCGATTTCACAACCACCCTGCCGGGCAGTCAAGGGGCCGCGAAGCCCCATTACTGGACGCAACCGAAGCAATCAAGCCGCTTCCGCCACTTCCGCCCACTCGCTGGACGACAGTTCAATCAACCTGCCGCCCAATGCCTCGAACTCCGTCGCCCGGTCATAATCGGCGACG
>JAIPCS010000078.1 GCA_021738105.1 Sulfuritalea sp. | reverse complement strand
TGGAACGGTTCAAGGACATGGCCGGTGATCGCGGGTATCAGACACTGATCAATGAGACCTTGAAGACCTCGCTTCACCAGGCCGACATCGAGACGACAATCCGCAAGGTTATCCGCGAGGAATTGAAAGGCCGGAAGGCTGCCTAGCTAATCTTCGCGCTGAGTTGGCCCCTTGCACCAGTTATTGTTGCGCTGGTCAATGCACGCGATGCATGGGTACCGGCCATTAGCGGTAACGAGTTCTACTTCGGCTCTCGGCCAGAAGCGGTCCCTCAATTACATCACCCAAAGCAGCCGTTGGCACCCTAACTGCATGTCACTGCGATATATTCGAGCTGAGCCGCTTTTCACGAAGATTTAGTACGTCTGAAAATGGCCTCGTTTTTGTAGGAAGCCATTCAAGCTGAGGCTTTCGAAGCATTGACCTCCGCCGAGCTATACAGAAAGCGCCGATTAAGGCGACAAAACTGTCGCCCCAAAACTAAGTAGACAGAACATGTCCACCATCCGCCAGTACTTCGACACAGACTTTGATCACATGCTTCGCGTGCACATCGAGTATGCGGCCAGCGACACCCCATGTGACGCGTCGTTGTTCTACGATGCGAACGCCAATTCCGCGTTCCTAGCCTTCTATTTCGGCGACGACTCACTTCAGCCGAGCGACTTCGAAAGCATTCTTGGAACGCTCAAGTACGGTACGTCACAGGTTTCCCTACGCGGTGGAATAGTGTTGCCATCAGCGCGCGTCTTTCACGGTGGTCTGCGCGTTCATAACGCAAACCCATTCAAAGTTGAGTACCAGCTCTTCGGCGACCCTGCATGGCGTGACTTGCTTGGAATACCCTCGTCACGGCGCGTGTTCATCTACGCGGAGACCAGCTTTACTGAGACGCAGATCGCTGGATTGATCCACGCCGCCGGCAATCTAGGACATGAGTTGCAATTCCGCGATGCCGAGTATGCGAATAGACGAACAGTTTTGGAGAAGCCGCTCGCCTTTATCAGTCACGACTCACGTGACAAGGAGACCATTGCACGGCCCATCGCACTAAACCTTCAACGAAAGATCTGTCCCGTTTGGTACGACGAGTTTTCGTTGCAGCTGGGGGCGAATCTTCGGGAGTCCATTGAGAAGGGCCTAAAGGAGTGCAAGAAGTGCGTTCTTGTTCTGAGTCCGAACTTCTTGAACAATCGTGGCTGGGGAAAGAAGGAGTTTGAGTCAATCTTCACGCGTGAGATTCTTGAGGACACAGCGCTTGTTCTGCCCATCTGGGCAGGTGTCACGAAAGAGCAGGTTTATCAATTCAGCCCCTCCCTGCTTAACGTCAAAGGTATTGACTGGAATGCGCTGGGTGAGGACGAAGTCTGTCGGCAAATTTACGTGGCGGCCACGAGCGCTACCTAGCTTAGCGTTCGACGCGAGTGCCCCTCCGCATACGGGCACTACGCTAGCTACTTGCGCAAGGCACAGGTGCAGTTTGCTTTAGGCCAATTTGGAGAAAACGTGGGTCCCATAGCACTTTTCGACAAGTCCTTCCTGCAATCGCTCTCGATTGACGAGTCAGTGTGGTTCGATCACTTCTTTCTACCTGTTGTTTCGCCATTGTTCTTTGTGGAGACGCTCGCAGACCTGGCAAAGCAGCGTAAGAATGGCTCACGCACTCCTGAAGATCTAGTTCGCGTCATTGCAGACAAGACACCGGTTCTATCGGGCGCACCCTGCGTCCACCACGCACAGTTGGCCATCGCAAATCTCTTGGGCCATGAAGCGCCTCATTTGGGTCAGATTCCTGTACCAGGTGGACGTCCAGTGCGCGGCGCCGATGGCAAGCCGGGGGTTGTCTTCGATAATTCGCCAGAAGCTGAGGCATTCGCACGGTGGCAGCGCGGGCAGTTCGACGAGATTGAGCGTGACATTGCTTCCAACTGGCGAGCAATGCTATCCGAACTGAATCTACAGGAGATTGCTCAGCGCATGCGCTCGTTGGGCATAACCCCTCAGACATGCCGCAGCGTCACGGAGGCATATGGAATTGCTGCGGCGCTCGTGCACTCTCGCAACGAGCCCGAGCAACAAATCAGTCTTTTGTTCTCGTTTATTCAGGTTCCGCCGCATCTTCAAGGACCAATCGTGCACCGCTGGGCGCGGGCTGGCTTTCCACCGCTAGCTGGACATGCCAAGTATGCCGCCCATGTATTGATGGTCGAGATCTTCTTTCAGATTGCGCTGGCGGCACATCTCATCTCGGCGGAGCGACCTTCCAATCGCGCTGACATCGCGTATCTCTTCTATTTGCCTTTCTGTCATGTCTTTGTTTCTGGAGACAAGCTGCACAGACTCTGTGCGCCGGTGTTTCTTAGAAAGGAACAGGATTTTATTTGGGCACCAGAACTCAAAGCCGACTTGGCTCGGATAAATAGCGAACTGATGACGACCACGGAAACTGAGCGTCAGGTTGGGCTGTACAAGCTCGCTCCTCGTCCGCCAGGCGATCCGTCCAAGCTTATTGTCTCGCTCTGGCAGAAGCATGCTTCACTGTCAGTTGACGAAGATGTGGAACGGGCACCGATGTCACCTGAAACAGAACGAAAGCTTGTTGATCATCTCAATTCGTTCTCGAATGCGCCAACCGATCTGGATGTTGCAGGTATTCCAAGCGACGAGTTGCAGGCTGTCGCAATTGAACGACTCGTACCGGCAAGAAAGGGGAGCTGGTGGCTAATCCCAAAGAATGTCGCGGATGCTGATGGTTTCAAAGACGCCTAACATTGAGGTCCGCCAAGCGCTTCGCGATATGAGTTACGTCCCACACAGGAGACGTTCGAGCCCAATTCATATGATTGATTGATAAGGAGACCTGGATCGAATAATCTCTACGTCATTAACTTTCTTAAAGGAATTCCCGCCGTGTCAGTATTATTTTCAATAGTCTGGACGCCTTTGCGTCTGAATAGACGTTAGACATCTATGAACATCTCCGAACACTCGTTCAGTACTATGCAAGAAGCTGTGGAAGCCTTGCTGGCAGACATCACTTGCTTTCTAAACAGCACAGGGTATGAGTACCTAGTAGTAGGCGGTTGGTCACCCTATCTGCGCAATGCAACGGCTCACAAACATCCAGGTACAAGAGACGTCGACATCTTGTTCTCTGATGGAGGAGTAAAGAATAAGCTTCACGATGTGATTCGCGGGCTGCTCGACCGCGGATACAAGGTCTCGGCCAAACATGACTTCCAGCTCCTTCGAGCAATTAATGTGCAAGGTCATCAACTCGTATTCAACGTTGACCTTCTTCACCCGTCTGAGTCCGTTCGCAATCCAGAAATGATGGTGGATCACTTTGACCTGGGCATCAAGCAGTCAGATTTGGCAGAAGGAAAAGCAGTGAAGTCAATGGTGCTTCCGTCATCAGCGCTTCTCTTCTATGAAGGCTTCTCCGAGCCGTATGAACTGACGACTTGTGATTTAGCGGGTGCCGAACTTTCGGTCTCATTCCCCCTTCTAGGACATGCCGGTCTCATCTTGTCTAAGTGTGAGAGCGTGAAATATGAAAAGCGGCCGCGCGACGCATTTGACATCTTCTTGGCAATCGAAAGTGACACCGCCAACCAAATTCGCCCACTGCTCAGGAAGCACACACATCTGAGCGGTGTCAGTCGCCTTATTCAAAGCCTACGCGAGTTTGCCAACAAAGCACCGCATGAAGATGCAGCTGGATTTAAGCAGTTCGATCTGAATGTCTATCGCTATCTGGAATTAAGAAATGGCGATGATCCGGCGCCTAGCGAGACGGTGTTGCGTTTGCTAGCAGATGTTTAGCCGTTCTATCGAGAGGACTTGCCCCGGCAACGCAGGCCAAGTCTCTCATTTCAATCGTAATCTCATAAGGCCACTGCCATGCTTAGCGACGCAGTAAGTCAACTAAATGCGTTACTAAGCGTCGAGTTCCAAAGGAAGTTACTGGGAGCTTCTTTGACAAGCTTGGAAGAAGCTTCAAACCCGCTTTCTTTCAACAACTTTTGCACAGGTTTTCGTGAACTTGTTCGACACGTGTTAAGTGATCTTGCGCCGGACGCTGAGATCAAGGACTGTGCTTGGTATGAACCTGACAAAACTTCAAGAACAGGCATCACTCGTGCGCATGCAATAGCTTATGCCGTTCAAGGCGGATTGTCAGATAGGTATTTATCTGACGTTCTGCAGATTAATGTATCGGATGAAAAGAAGGCTCTCCTCACAGCAGTAAATCAACTCAACAAATATACGCATGTGAACGAAAGTACGTTCGGCGTAGACTCCGTGCTTGCCACAGAAAAGGCTGAGCTCGCCGTTCTTGCTTTGGCCAACATTCTTGAGCTTGCCCAAGAATGTCAAGCCGAATTGGTCAGGGCCTTGGAGCAAGGCATTCACAACGAAGTCGTGGCAGCGGCGATTGGCGAAACCATAGGTTCGATTGATGAGTTGGCATCCCATCATTGCGTCGAGGAAATTGACGTAGAGGAAGTTAATGTCATCAAGGTTGACAGTAAACATATTCACCTACAGGCATCTGGCACTATTGGGGTAGAGCTTCAATGGGGCTCCAATGGTGACCTACGTCGTGGCGAAGGAGCAGTCGGAAACGATACCTTTCCGTTTACCTGCGAGTTGCAAAGTCATGTGGACTCCCCTGATGAAGTAGAAGTTGTTGGGGAATCGCTATGCGTCGACACAAGCTCCTGGTGGGATGGCTACTATGACGAGGCATAGCTTAACGTCTGAGGCGACCTGCGCAAAAATATACGGTGCAGGCGCTTCAACTTCACGTTTCTGAGCGTCCGCTTTGCTTGACTGGCTGGTCCGCTATGGCCGAACAACCGCCGTATCGCCAGCGCCGAGTTTTCGTATCGAGCAATAGATCATCGCGATCGACAAACAACAAAAACAATCCCGCAGCCTCTAATCGCCCAGCAACTCCGCAACCGGCGAAAAGTGCTCGATGTGCTGCGCCACCACTTTCACGATCACGATGACCGGAAAGCTCAGCAGAATGCCCCAGACGCCCCATAGCCAGGCCAGGAACAAGAGCGCGACAAAGACGGCGGCGGTGTTCATCTTGGCGATTCTTCCGGTCATCCAGGTCGTTACGAAGTGACCGACGACTGTGGCGATCAGCAAGGACAGCCCGGCCGCCAGAAACATCATGGCCAGCGTGTCGAACTGCATGAATGCCGCGATACCGATGATGACAGCGGTGACGATCGGGCCGAAGTAGGGAATCAGATGCAGCAGTCCGGCGGCTACGGCCCAGGCACCGGCGTTTTCGAGGCCGAGCCCGCTCAGTGCGATCCAGGTCAGCAGCGCTACCAGCAGGTTGGTAACCAGCAACATGAACATGTAGCGTTGAATCGATTCGTTGATGTCATCGAGGATGCGCACGGTGATTTTCCGGTGCGATAGCGAAGGCCCCGCGAGGCGCACCAGCTTTCGTTTGTAGATGTCGCCGGACAGCAGAAAAAAGAAGGTCAGAAAAAACACCATCGCGGCCTGGCCGATCAGGGAGGCGGCGCTCATGGAGTTCGTCCACAGAAAATTCCCGAGCTTGAAGCCCGGCGGCTCGATCACAACCCGGGTAACCCGCCGCTTCGGTGCCGAATCCAGGCCTGCGGCTTCGCTGGTTGCTTTCTCGATCTGGCTCGCGGCGGTTTGCATTTTCTGCATGGTGCTGGTCTCGCCCTGGCGCTGTTTGGCGACGCCGATTGACAGCTTGCTGACCGCTGCCGGCACCTGGTCGAGGATGGTTTGTATCTGTCCGCTCAGGGTGTCGACACCGAGGATGATCGCGCACAAGACGCCCGCCATCACCAGGCTGGTGCCTGCGGCACGGGGCAAGTGGATCTGTTCGAGCCAGACTACGAGTCGATTCAGGGTGTAGGCGAAAAGAATACCCAGCAGCAGCGAGACAAAAAAGCTTTGCGCCCATTTCAAGGCAAACACCACGGCGATCGCGGCAAGAATGAACAAGGCCTTGTCTCGTCCCGATGTCGGTTCCGGGTTAAGGAAATGTGAAACCGCCGGTACGGCAGCGAGGGATGACAATTCGTCTGTCGGGGCTGTCGTTTCAGCGGTGGTGATGGCTGTCATACGCAGGTGTCTGGCACAGGTAAGGTGGCGGGGTCAAGGCTGACAGCGAATTGAATATTCCGCGGACACCGCCGGACAGCAGTTCAACTGAGGCCCGGCTGCGTCTGCGGATGTATCCGGACTACTTCACGCGCATGTCGTTCTTGACGGAAGTCACACCGTTGACGCCTCTGGCCAGGGCAACTGCCTTGTTTGCCGCGGTATGCGAACTGACGAAGCCGCTCAACTGAACGACGCCCTTGAAGGTCTCGACATTGATCTCGGCCACTTTCAAGGTGGGCTCATTGAAAATTGCCGTCTTCACCTTGGTCGTGATAACACTGTCGTCGACGTACTCGCCGGTTCCCTCTTGGCTCGACGTCGACGCACAACCTACGACGAACATCAATGTAAAGGCCAGGAACAGCGCAGAAAGATACTTGCTTAGTTGTTTCATGATTGAAATCTCCAAATGTGTGTAGGACGGGGATTGCTTTTTCGGTTTCGAACCGGACGCTCGCCAAGGTTTCCGCAACAGGGAACCCGCTTGGTGACGGGCGAGCCGCACGCAGTGTCGAACCCTGTATTCGAAGATAGACAACTCGTGCGTTGTGGTCGGTACGCTGCCGAACATAGCGTCGCGTCATGTCGCCGCGCGCGCCGCCGGGCTGCAACTACATCTGCCACTCCACGTAGGAATAGATGTAGTTCGAACCGCCATTCACGTTGCCGAGCAGGCGCGAGTTGCCGAAGATTCCGGAGCGATGCGAGACGCCGAGGCCGACGTAGGTTTCACGCATCGACTTGACGCCGATCAGGTCGCCAAGACTGACGTCGATGCTTGGATCGAGATAATTGAGCAAGCGCGAACTGCTGCGCCCGCGTGCCAACTGGTCACGCAATTCGACATAAGGCACGCGATTGGCATAAGAAACGCCGATGCCCATGCCAAGGCGGGTGCGTACGTGGTCGCTCCAGGGGAAGCCGTAGTAGTAGGCTTTGATGTAGGCGTTGGCCTGCCAGGAGTCCTCCTGCAAGCCACGCTCGCTGTGGCGCAGCAGACCGACATAGCCGACGAAATCGAGCGGCCAGCCGTTCAAACCTTCAATGAATGGGCGACCCAGTTCGATCGAGGCAATCCGCGTATTGTCCACGGTCTTGGTCGACGTGCATTTGAGCAGCATCACCTGGGCCACGTCACAATCGCTGGCCTTGCCATAAAGCGCCTTGACGATCAGCGGGCGGCCCGTCGGCCAGGCCTCGTGTTTTGGAGAGAAGTCGTAGACCAGTCCGAGCTGGGCAGCCAGTTGTGTACGGTCCTCGACGATGGGACTCGCGCGCACGCCGGATGACCAGTGCCTTGCGGATATTCCGCCGATCAATCGCCAGCGGTTGGAGAGCGGGTAGACCGCAGACAGGCCAAGCTCGGTATTGATGCCGCTGCCCGGTTCGTAGGCCGGGCGCATCGCCGTGGCTTCGGATGGACGCACGCCATAGTAGTAATTGTTCAGGCGGGCGTCGCGCCAGGCCACGGCAAGCTGCGGTTGCAACTGCAACTTGCCGATCTTCCAGTCGTAGCGATAGCCGCCGCGAATTTCGCTGCCGCCCGATCCGCTGGCAATATCGGTCAGCGCTTCGCCAAACAGCGTGCCCCAGGTCTGGCGCCATTGATAACCCAGACCCAGATCGACACCCGGCCCGCGGTTGGCCATGCCGGCCAGGCTCGCCGGTACACGGTCGTAGGGAAAGCCCTCGAAGCGATAGCCGACAAAGGCGTCAAAACGCGAATCCGGGCTCGCATCGAGTTTCAGGCCGGCACGATAGGCTTCGATAAAGGCGCGCTTGCCCTCGTAAAGATAGATCGGCACAAAGTCGTTGCGCGTGACGCCACCGCGATAGACCGAGCTCTCAAACCGCGTGGCCACACCCAGGCCTGCCCCGCCCGTTGTCATCGGCATGGTCGCCGCGACAATGGGAGGCGTGGTCTCGGCGGCCCGTCCATGAGGTGCCATGAAAGTCAGGCAAACGGCAACAGCCACAGTTACCGGCAACGTATATCCGGCACCCGGCCAGACTGCATCACACCTCATCGTGTTTGCTGCTTTGCTCAAATCGTTCATGCGTCTTTGATGTGTCTGCGCCTGGATAAGAGTGGCTTACATTCCGCCGAGGTCGTTGATTGCATCGATGACCATGCCGGTACCGATTGCGATCAGCAGAATGTCGCCGGCGACGCGTACGTAGCGATGACCGGCCGGTGGCAGCCCGATTTGCACCACCAGTGGTTGCGGCACGTCGTAAAAAATCACGTCACGCGCCAGGGGCCGTCCGACCTTCCATTTCTTTGCCTGGCCCGGCGGCATGCAGCCGTTGTGCTTCTTCGCCAAACCCGGCGGGCAGCGACGGCCGACGTAATGCTTGGCGTAGTAGTCACGCACCATCACGTGCTGCCGATCCTCAAAGTGGCGACTTTTTCCTGCGGATTGGCGATTGTCGTCGCGTCGGTCATCGCGGCTGTCATTGCGGTTGTCATTGCGTCGCTCGTCCCGCTGATCGCCGCGATCGAATTGGCTGTTCTTGTTGTTGCCTTTGCCGTTACCGTTACCGCCTTTGTCAGCCAAGGCGGGACTGGCGGCAAAGACGCCAGCCATAACGAGGGCCAAAGCACATTTGGATGCCAGGGAAATGAATTTCATATTGGATCTCCGGGATAAAGTTGTCTGGATCGGCAAGCTGTCCGAGTCTTAGCGTAAACGCTTCCGGTACGCTCGTCCGTGCGATACCGCACATTGGAAATCATTCCGGCGAGGACGAGGGTCTAGTTGCTCTTGCCCATGCGCTGCAAGACCAGTGCATGGGTTTCCCCCACGGCCCCGGCAAACGGACTGCCTTCGGGTGGTTTGGCCCGCTGGACAAGCGCCAGCGCTTCCTCATTGCGGCCGAGATCGGAGAGCACTTGTGCCAGATTGTTCAGTACCGGTACCGAGTCCGGATGGCGTGCGGCCGTGCGTTGCAACACTGCTTCCGCATCCGCCAGGGCGCCCAGCGCATAGTGCCGGTTTGCCAGGCCGATGCCGGCGCCAACATTGTCCGGCCAGCGCTGGAGAAATGTCGAATAAGCAAGCATCGAGGCCGCGGGTGTGCCAACCAGCTCCATGGCGGAAATTGCGGTGAGGTAATCCGCCTCGTTGGCGCTGGCCGGGATGCGATCGGGCGGCAGTGTGACCATCGCCCAGTAATTGCCCCGCTTCCACGTGTATTCGAAGATCGTGAAGGGAATGGCCAGGCGCCGCGTTTCGCCGGAGCGCAGATAGAGTTCGCCCGCCGGGTAGTCGAATCCGACGACAACCGCATAATGCCAATTGGTGAACGGCCCAAGCCCGATATCCTGCAGGACGATGACCGGATTGCCCGCTGCCACCTCCTGCAGCAAGGCATCGAAGCGCGGTGCGAGCTGGTAGGAGATGAGGCTGTAGTGGCGGGGGGCGGCAAGCATTTCGACCTGCAGGCTGCCGTGGCGCCCCGGCAGGTAAACAAGTTTGAGGAGTTCGTCGGGGCTGACGGCTGTACCGGCATCGACCAGCGTGGTCGCCAGTGCGGCGGGGCCGCATTGATACTCCTTCTGGGAGAAGAAGGGAACTTCGGTTTTTTCGGTCCTGACGGCGACATCGGCCGGCCAGGTATCGCGCAAGCCCATGGTCTGCGGCACCAGCGACGCACAGCCGCTCAATCCGGCGAGCAGCAACAACACGCCCGCTGTGAGGCGGGCGCGCTGATACCAGATAAACGGAATCGACCCCATGTCTGGCTGCAATCGGCGCATGCTGTGCCGAGTTTGAATCAGCGGCATTTTTAACGGCGGAACGCGAAGTACCAGATGAAGAACACGACCAGAACAAGCGCAACCAGGCCATCGCCGCCGGCAGGAACCGCATTGATTTGTCCGGCGAGGGTGCCGACTTCAGCATCCGTCATCGCGGCAACGCGCGCACTGGCTTCCTGTGCATCGAGGCCAAAGGCCTGAAATTCGCTGACAGTCTGCGAACGGCTCAGGTAGTTCAGTACCAGAGTGCGATCACCCTGTGCCACCGCAGCGGCGGCTACCTGATCGGTGCCGATCATGCTTGCCTGTCCGGTCTGGAATGGCAGCGTAATCAGCGCAACGTCGAGAAAGCTACAAATCAATTTCTTGAAAGCAGTATTCATGAAGTTCTCCTTGGGTGAGTCGGATCGAAAGCGCCCCGATGCGAAAAGGTGTCGGAACGTACCGTGACTGTGGCCTCGCGCTGCGCTTGGCTCTGTGCGCTACCGCGCATAGCGTGTAAATATTTCGGTGACGTCGTGATGATTTCGCAGTCCAGCGGCACGGCAATCACCGTATCGCCATCGCCGACTTTTCATAGTCCGAGCCCGCTTCGGATGCCAGAGGGGGCCAGCGTCCGGCCGGACTCAGCCTGGCAGCTACTCCTTCTTATCACTCTTCGCCGCGTCCTGAATGTTCTCGCCGGCCTTTTCAATTTGCTTGCCGACGTCGGTCATGGCCTTGTCGGCCGCTTTGCCGGCGCGTTCGCCGGGACCTTCCTTTTCGCAGGCGGAAAGTGCAAGAAGCAGTGCACCTGCGATCATCAACGTGCCGATAGTTTTTCCAGGTTTCATGATTTTTCTTTCGTGTGTATTCGTTCGAAAGCCAGAGCGACCTTGCGGCCGGCCTGGCTACCGTCTTGACGTGACCATCAGGCGCGGTGAATTGACATGAATGGCCAATCCCGCCGCAGGCCTATGTCACTTCTTGAGTTCGTGCCCGATGAGGCCGCCTACCGCAGCGCCGCCCACCGTGCCGACTGCACTGCCACCGGTCAGGATGGATCCGCCGATAGCGCCGACTCCGGCGCCAACCGCGGTGCTCTTGTCCTGTGCCGACATACCGGCACAACCCACCAGACCCACCAGCATCACGGCGGTTACTGCACTACGTGTAAAGCTCTGTATTGTTTTCATTGAATTACCTCTTTGTAAGCAATTGGACTTCAGGTGCTTCCTGCCAGCTTGAAGGCGACTTGCCCAGGCCGGCGCTTGTCCGGTCTTTGCATTTGTCATTCATCTGGCCGTGCCGCGTGTGGCTGCCGCGCCATCTCATGTCGCAGCAGCACTACCCATTGACTACTTGCGGGTGCCTATGACTTCGATCTCGACGCGACGATCAGGCTGCAGGCAGGCGATGACTTTTGCGCTCTTGCCACCTTTGCATTCATCCGCCTTGGTTATCGGTTGAGTTTCGCCCTTGCCTTCGGTGTAGATGCGATTGTCCTCAACGCCCTTGCCCATCAGGTAGGACTTGACGGCCATGGCCCGTCGCTCGGAGAGGCTCTGGTTATAGCTGTCGGAACCGAAGCGGTCAGCGTGCCCGACGGCGGTGATCACTTCCGGATTGATGTCCTGGGTCTTGGTATAGAAAGCATCCAGTGCATCTTTTCCGGCCGGTCGCAGGACTGCCTTGTCGAAGTCGAACAGCGTATCGGCATTCAGCTTGACGCGTTCGGCGGCGGGTGTGGGTGCAGGAGCGGGGGGTACCACGGCGGCAAGTTTTTGCGGTGCCGGAGTGACGGCCATGGGCTTAGCTACCAGATCGGGATCGCATTCCTCTGTCGCCATTGCCGGCGTCCAGTATCCGGTATGCCAGCACAGGCCGGTGCCGCTTTTGACGACCTCGTTGCGCTGATCAACGGCGTATCCCTGATTCGTCGGATTTGATTGAGCGCTTGCCGCGCCGGAGAAAATGCCCAGTGCGAGAGCGCACGATACGGCCAGAGCCATTTGATTTTTGTTCAATGCGTAGGTCATGATGATTTCCGATCCATTTAATGTGCGTCAGTGCCCGTCTTCTGTTTGCTTCGTTTCTTCGACTGCCGGCAGAAGCGGCGAGATACCTACAGTCATTGCGGCACAATCTGAACCAGTCACCGACTCCGGGATTTCTGTGACGACAATCGACTTGGAGTCTGTTTCAGGTCGTCAACGGGTGCCGGCGTGTTGCTGAAAGCGATGAGTCATTGCGGCCATCATTCCTCGAATCCGATACTCGCTCTGTGCGCTAGCGCGCATTGCGCGAAATTGAATCGGCGGCCGGGAGCCTTATTTCCGGCAGCCGGCAGGCAAAACCACCCCCGCAGCGCTTCAGCGTTGTCGCTTCAGCCCCTGTCGGCTCTTCCAGGCTGTCAATTGACCCAGATAAAGCAGCCCGTGTAGCTGCCACCGAGAGATCACATGCACTGTGTGCGCTGGCGTACGGATGATTCTTCCGGTCTGCGTAGACTTGCCGAAATCTGTTTCAGAACCGTGTGAAGTTCTTCACTTGATATGCCAGTCATTTGCGGATTTGTATTTCGGCGACATGAATGAATCTAGAAGGGAATTCGAAATGAAAATCTTGAAGAGTTGGAAATTGCTTGCGCTTTCGATGTTGATGCTTGGCGGACTCGCCGCATGCAGTGAGCCGGGCCCGGCAGAAACCGCCGGCCGGAAAATCGACCAGACGGCAGACGCAGCAGGCAAGACGATGGTCGAAGCCGCAGACAAGGTCGGCGAAAAGATGGGTGAAGCCGCGGACAAGGTCGGCGACAAGGTGGGCGACGCAGCGGACAAGGTGGGCGACAAGGTCGGCGAGCAGAGTGATAAAGCCGGCGTGGCCATTGACGACACCGAGATTACGACCAGGGTCAAGGCATCCATATTTGCCGAACCAGGCCTCAGGACGCTGCAAATCAGTGTCGATACGATAAAGGGCGTGGTCACGCTGACCGGATCGGTCGATACGTCCTTAAGCGTTGACCGAGCGGGGATACTGGCCGCCGCCGTGGCAGGTGTAAACAAAGTTGATAACAAGCTGGTGGCAACATCGTCCTGATAGGGCCGGTGTGTTGTCAATTCACCGGGGCGTGGCGCATGAAAATGCAAAACGCATTTTGATCAACGATGGCAGCACAACTCAAGGAAACCGCCGGTGAAGACCGGGCGGACCTTGCAACGGCGTCGCTGATGCCCGGGCCTGCCGGACTTTCTATTGCCTGAACTGCAGTTCGAAGCGACCCGGACCACGCTCCACCGCAATCAGCCGCAGCAGCGGGCCAAGTTGCTCCAGATGCTCCGGCGCTACCTGCGCAACGACGAGAAAGTCAGGTCGGTTGCCCATCGCCCAGGCGCCCTTGCCGTCGAGCTGTAACGGACCCTTCAGGGTATGCAGCAGAAGCTCAATCCGGGCACCATCCGCCTCCAGATTGAACTCGTAGTCCCCAAGGGGTGAAATCGGCGTGAATGCCGATCCGGCTTCGCGCAGGCGCAAGTCAAACTTGCCCCGATCCGGATGGTATTGCCTGATTGCGTGTTTGCCGCCGAAATCACCATCTTGCCCCAACCGGTAGCGTCGGCGTCGGGCGCACGGAACAGCATGTCGACAGCGACACAGGCACCGAGCACCGTGGCAACCATCACCAGTACGGATCCGAATTCATCGATTGATTTCATGGCGGGACTCCTTCAATTCGTCCGGACCCTCAACGTGATACAACTCGTTCGGAGCGGCGGCTGATCGCCGAGCGAAGCGAGCTGACTGGTAGCCCCGCCCTGGGGCGGGGATGGGGGTGGGGGGCCTTCAATTCGCCTTTAGTTACGGCCGCTGCGCTTAACGCCGATGAGGCCGGCATTAGCCTCCACTGAAACTTCGTTTTCACGTGTTTCATCATCAGGGGTGCCGGATCACTGCATGAAAGTCAGGAAAACCAGTTACGGTGGTGATCGCGAAATTCCGTCAGCTGATGCTCTGCCTGCTCGCATTCGGCGGCGCTGAGCTGCAGTGCCTTGCCTTTGGCCTGGTCGCGCCTGCCGTTGGCCACCCGCGAGGAATCACCAACTAGATGTTAAGTTGCAATAGGTTGTTCCCGCCAAGACGAGAAGCGGGAGGCTTGTATCCGAGGGCCGAGTGAGGTCGGCGGGAGTTGTAGTAAGCCAGGAAGGCGGGCAACCAAGCCGTGCGCTCAGCGCTGTTGGCGTAGCT
>JAIPCS010000077.1 GCA_021738105.1 Sulfuritalea sp. | reverse complement strand
TTGCTCGGCCTGCCCGCCTCCACCCTGTTCCGCCTGCCGCAACCGCCGGTTGATTCCGGCAAGGGCTTCTCGCTGGGACAAAAAATGGTGGGTCGCGCCTGCGGCCTGCCCGAAGCAAATGGGCAACAGCAGGGCATTCGCCCAGGCACCTACTGTGAGCCGCGCATGACCTCGGTCGGCAGCCAGGACACCACCGGCCCGATGACACGCGACGAGCTGAAAGACCTCGCCTGCCTCGGCTTTTCGGCCGATCTGGTGATGCAGTCCTTCTGCCATACCGCCGCCTACCCCAAGCTGGTCGACGTCAAGACCCATCGCACCCTGCCCTCCTTCATCACGGCGCGCGGCGGCATTTCGCTCAGGCCTGGCGACGGCATCATTCACAGCTGGCTCAATCGCCTGCTGTTGCCCGACACCGTCGGCACCGGCGGCGACAGTCATACCCGTTTCCCGATCGGCATTTCCTTCCCGGCCGGTTCCGGCCTGGTGGCCTTTGCCGCCGCCACCGGTGTCATGCCGCTGGACATGCCCGAATCGGTGCTGGTGCGCTTCAAGGGTTCGCTTGAAGAAGCCGGCAAGCGCGGCATCACCCTGCGCGACCTGGTCAATGCCATTCCGCTCTACGCCATCAAGCAGGGCCTGCTGACCGTCGCCAAGCAGGGCAAGAAGAACATCTTCTCCGGTCGCATTCTGGAAATCGAAGGCCTGCCGAATCTCAAGATCGAACAAGCTTTCGAACTCACCGACGCCTCGGCCGAACGTTCCGCCGCCGGTTGCACCGTGCGTCTGGACAAGGCCCCGATCGTCGAATACATGCGCTCCAACATCACCCTGATGAAGTGGATGATCGCCGAGAGCTACGAAGACAAGCGCGCCCTCGGGCGCCGCGTCAAGGCCATGGAAGAGTGGATCGCCAACGGCACGCTGCTGCAGCCGGATGCTGACGCCGAATACGCTGCTGTAATCGAGATCGATCTGGCCGACGTCAAGGAGCCAGTGCTGGCCTGCCCCAACGATCCGGATGACGTCAAGACCCTGTCCGAAGTCGCCGGCGAGAAAATCGACGAAGTGTTCATCGGCAGTTGCATGACCAACATCGGCCACTTCCGTGCCGCCGGCAAGGTGCTGGAAGGCCAAACCGACATCCCCACCCGCTTGTGGATCGCACCACCGACCAAAATGGACGCCATGATTCTTAACGAAGAAGGCTACTACGCCATCCTTGGCAAGTCCGGCGCGCGTATGGAAATGCCGGGCTGCAGCCTGTGCATGGGCAATCAGGCGCAGGTCAAGAAGGGCAGCACGGCCATATCGACCTCGACGCGTAACTTTCCGAACCGGCTCGGCATCGACACTCGCGTCTATCTGAGTTCGGCTGAACTGGCGGCGGTGACAGCGTTGATGGGCAAGATCCCGACCATGGCCGAATACATGGAGCAGGTGAAGCAAGTGAATGCCAAGGCGGCCGACGTGTATCGCTACATGAACTTCGATCAGATCAAGGAGTTCAAGGAAGTCGCGGATACGGTAACGGTGTAGCCGCTTTCGGCGGCTGAAACGGCGCTAAAACAAAGATACGTCGCCGTATCACCATCGCCGAGTTTTGCGGAACGCCCCCGTGGAGTGATCCACGGAGGCGTTTTTCTTTCTGCCTGCGGATGGCCTCGTCCAGCGGTATGCCTCGAAGAGGTGCCATGAAGTAAAGACTCTCTCAGTGCGTCGGATTGAGTCGCAAAGCTTCATTGCGCGATTCCGCATGGTATTGACAACATATGATGTTTGATCCATATTTGGGCACAATCAAAATGGAGTCTCACTATGGCGAAAAAGCCCAAAAGCGGGCTCTACGCGCTTTCCGTCGACCGTCAAACATTTATAGCGATCGACGCCATTCCGCGAGCATCTTTGAAAGATCTGCGCAAAAACGCCAAGCAGACTCAGGAGCACTTGGCGGCTGTTCTGTGCGTTGGCCAGGACACGATCTCACGACTGGAAAAGCGCAGCGACATGCTGCTGTCCACCTTGCAGCACTATGTGGAAAGTGTGGGTGGTCAACTCGCGCTGGTAGCGACGTTTCCGGACAAACCGCCAGTGATCATTGATCCCTTCAAGAAGGCGAAAGCCAAAAAACGCAATCGCAAGCGAACTGCAGCCGACCACGGTGAGCCTTGATCCACGATGCAAGACACGATCCCGACCCCCTACTATCTGATTGACAAGGCGGCCCTGCTTCGCAATCTGCAAACTATCGACTATGTGCGGGACCATGCCGGAGTCAAAGTTTTACTGGCCCTGAAGTGTTTTGCCGCCTGGTCGGTGTTTGATCTGATGCAACAGCATATGGATGGAACCACGTCGTCGTCCTTGTACGAAGTCAAGTTGGGACATTCGAAGTTTGGGGGTGAAACCCATGCCTATAGCGTCGCCTTCGCAGACCACGAAATCGACGAGGTCGTGGCCCACTGCGACAAGATCATCTTCAATTCGATCAGCCAGTTCGAGCGCCTCGAATCCCATGCCGGCGACACACCCAAAGGCTTGCGCCTGAATCCCGGCATCAGTTGTGCAAGTTTTGACCTGGCCGATCCGGCACGGCCGTTTAGTCGACTGGGTGAATCCGATCCCGCTCGCATTCTGTCCATCATCGATCGCCTGGATGGCGTGATGATTCACAACAATTGCGAGAACAGGGACTTCAAGCACTTCGATGCGCTGCTCACCGAGACCGAGCAACGCTATGGCGAGATTCTGAATCGATTGAACTGGGTCAGTCTGGGCGGGGGTATCAGTTTCACAACATCGGGGTATCCCTTGGACGCCTTTTGCGAGCGCCTGCTCCGGTTCGCGCAAACGCACAATGTTCAGGTGTACCTTGAGCCGGGAGAAGCCACCGTGCGCCACTCCACCACGCTGGAGGTCAGCATACTGGACATCGGTTTCAACGGCAGGAATCTGGCGATAGTGGATAGCTCGACCGAAGCGCACATGCTTGACCTGCTGATCTACCGTGAAACCGCCCCGATCGGCAAAGATCAAGGCGATTACACCTACCAGATCTGTGGCAAGACCTGTCTGGCCGGCGACATATTTGGAGAGGCCCGTTTTGCTCACCCGATTCAAGTCGGTGAGCGCCTTTCCATCGGCGATGCCGGCAGCTACACCATGGTAAAGAAAAACTGGTTCAACGGCATCCACATGCCCGCCATCGCCGTCAAGGAACTGGATGGCAGCGTACAGGTCGTCCGCCAGTTCTCCTTTGAAGACTACGTCAATAGTCTGTCCTGACGAAGGACGATCAAACTTGAGAGAAAGGGAAGAATTTCAATGAAACGCAATGTCCTGATTATCGGTGCGGGAGGTGTGGCTCATGTGGCGGCTCACAAGTGTGCCCAGCACAATGCCGTGCTCGGCGATATACATATTGCATCACGCACGATCAGCAAGTGCCTGACCATCATCGACTCGATCAAGGAATCAGGCAATCTGCAACAGCCCGGCCACCTGCTGGCCCATACTCTCGACGCCATGGACATCGAAGCCACCAAGCGCCTGATTCGGGCCACCCGCAGTCAGATCGTCATTAATGCAGGCTCGCCATTTATAAACATGTCGGTGTTGACCGCATGTATTGAAACCGGTGCAGCATACCTCGACACCGCCATTCACGAAGATCCGGAAAAAGTATGCGAAACCCCGCCGTGGTACGCGAATTACGAATGGAAGCGGCGCAAGGCCTGCAAGGCGGCGGGGGTAACCGCCATCCTTGGGGTGGGGTTTGACCCGGGCGTGGTCAATGCCTATGCGCGATACGGCATCGACACCTATTTCGATAGCGTAGACTCCATCGACATCATCGACGTCAATGCCGGTAGCCACGGGCGCTACTTCGCGACTAATTTCGATCCGGAAATCAATTTCCGTGAATTTGTCTCAACAGCATGGTCGTGGGAAAACAACGCATGGAAAGCCAATGCGATGTTCAAACACCGAAAGGATTGGGACCTGCCGGTGACAGGCAAGAGCACCACCTACCTGACGGGGCATGATGAACTCCACTCCATGTCGAAGCATCTGGGCGTACCCACTATCCGTTTCTGGATGGGATTCAGCGAGCACTACATCAACGTCTTCACCGTCTTGAAGAACCTCGGACTGCTTTCCGAAAAAACGGTGCGCACCGCCAGAGGCCAGGAAGTGGTGCCGCTTGAAGTCGTCAAAGCCGTGTTACCCGACCCCTCTTCGCTCGCACCCGATTACACAGGCCTGACTTGCATTGGCAACGTGATCAAGGGCATCAGGAACGGGCAATCGCGGGAAATCCTGATCTACAACGTCTGCGATCACAAAGCCTGCTTTGAAGAAGTGGGCAGCCAAGCCATTTCCTACACCGCCGGAGTCCCTGCCGTAGCGGCGGCGATGCTGATTGCCAATGGAACATGGGACACAGGCGAAATGGCCAATGTGGAAGAACTCGATCCGAAACCATTTATCTCGCTGTTGAACCGCATGGGATTGGTGACACGCATCCAAGACTCCGAAAGCGATCGCGTCGTCACTCCGGATAGGGAGGTCGCGTGGAAGCAAAAGGCAAGGTTGCACGCCGGCGCGTATTGATATCCCTGCACCGTAAAACCGGATCAATCACGTCTGGCCAATCAGGCGGCGCTGCCTCTGGCCAACAGGCACACGGGAAACGTCCCTTGACAGCGATCGGGTGACGGATACAAGCGCGACCATTACGAAAAAGAGTTATTCGTGACGGGGCCGGCGTCCCGATCGCATTCGCTCCCGATAAAGATCCCGTCCCGCCTCGTGCACATCACGACGCAACTGGCGACGCTCGTCCGGGGAGAGACGCTGATCCTGCCGTGGCAAAATCGTATCGCGCATGTCCTGTTGCGCTTCGCGCCGCTCCACAGGCTGCATTCGTTGCGGCCCGTTACTGATAGTGCGCTCGGATCGGTTGCGAAAGGGTCCCTGTGCAGCCGCGCTGGCCACCACCAGCCAAAGCAGGCTTGCCACCGCTGCCGAAGTCACCCAACTCGCCCTGCGCATTCGCGTCACAGCCTTTCCTTTTTTGCGATCAATGAAGGATATTGTAAACCTGCTCGCCGGCGATGCGACTGATCTCCATCAGTTGATCGACACCGGCCCGCGGCTCCGAACCCCACACTGCCAGTCCGGCAGCCAGCGCCATGCTGAGAAACAGTGCTTTCATGGTGGTCTCCAGGTTTTCCTTGCGTTTTTCATTGCCCCTTTTCAGGCATGCCTGCATTCTGGTCGGAGGCTGTAAGCTGAATGTTGCTGTCAGGCTGGGTTTGTAATTGTTTGTAAAGCCTACTGGCAGGAAACTCCCGATCCGGCTAGCATTTGACCCATGAACGAAACCAAGACAAAAATTCTTGTCGTCGATGACGATCTTCGCTTGCGCCAGCTGCTTGAGCGCTATCTCTCCGAACAAGGCTTTACCGTCAAAGCCGTACCCGACGCACCAGGCATGGACCGGGCATTGGAGCGCGAACTCTACGATCTGATCGTGCTCGATCTGATGCTGCCGGGTGAAGACGGCCTGGCGATTTGCCGGCGTCTGCGCGGCGTCGCCAATCCGGTGAGCATCATCATGCTGACGGCGAAGGGCGACGAAGTGGATCGCATCGTCGGCCTCGAGGTCGGTGCGGACGACTATCTGCCAAAGCCCTTCAGCCCGCGTGAGCTGGTTGCCCGCATTCATGCGGTACTGCGCCGCCGAACTGCCCCGCCGCCCCCCGGCGCTCCAGCAATTACCGAAGAAAGTGTGAACTTCGGCAAAGTGACCATCAATCTGGCAACCCGCGAACTCGCGCGCGATGAGGTGATCACCCTGCTCACCTCAGGCGAGTTCGGGCTGCTGCGAGTATTGCTTGAGCACCCGCGTCAGCCCATGAGCCGAGACAAACTGATGGAACTGGCGCGTGGCCGCGAATACGAGGTTTTCGATCGTGCCATCGATGTGCAGATTTCCCGCTTGCGCAAACTCGTCGAAGAAGATCCTGGCAAGCCCCGCTATATCCAGACCGTCTGGGGCTTCGGTTATGTCTTTGTCCCGGACGGCAAGAAGCACGAGTGATCGGGGTATGAAACTGCTGCCGCGTTCGTTGTTGTGGCGTACTTTTGTTTTCGTTTCCCTGCTGATGATTCTTTCAGTGGTGGCTTGGTTCGTCATCTTCAGAAGCTATGAGCGCGAACCACGCGCGCGCCAATTGGCACAGTCGGTTGTCAGCATCGCCAACCTGACGCGTGCCGCCTTGATTTCCGCTCGCCCGGAAGCGCGGCGCGAATTTTTGCGCGATTTGTCGGACCGTGAGGGAATCCGCATCTATCCGGCCGACGTGGCCGACCGCGTGGCGCCTCTTCCGGACAGGGCTTTGCTGCAGCGAGTGGAAGCATTGGTCAAGGAACAATTGGGACCGAGCACTCGAGTGTCTCTGGAACGAGAAGGCGAGCGCGCCCTGTTCGTCAGTTTTCGCATCGACGATAGCGAAGAAGGTTATTACTGGCTGGCATTGCCTCCCGAGCGAATCGAGCGCGTGTTCCCGCTCGGCTGGCTGGGCTGGGGGGTCGCCGCACTTCTGCTTTCCTTGCTGGGTGCCTGGCTGATTGTGTTCCGGATAACGCGTCCGCTGAAAGCTTTGCAGCATGCTGCCCGAAAAGTCGGCGCTGGTGAGACGGCACCGCGACTCGACGAATCCGGTCCGACCGAGTTGGCAACCGTCGCCCATGCGTTCAATCAGATGAGCGCTGACCTGGAATTGATTGATCAGGATCGGGCCCTGATTCTGGCCGGCATTTCGCATGATCTGCGTACTCCACTGACGCGTTTGCGCATGGGCATCGAGATGGCCGCCGATGAAGAATTAAGTGAAGGCATGTCTGCCGACGTTGAGGAAATGGACAAAACCATCGGCCAGTTCCTCGACTTTGCCCGCTCCGAAAGCGGTGAAGCCTTGCAGGAAGTGGATATCACAGCATTGCTCGTCGAGATTGCAACGCAGTACCGGCGGCGCGGATTCCGCGTCACCGTGTCCTCGCCGCCGGCAGCCAACGAATCCACGCCACGTCACCCCGGGTCACTTCAAGTCAGACCTCAAGCGCTGCGTCGCGCGATCAACAATCTGATCGACAACGCGCTGCGCTATGCCGGTAGCGAATCGCCGGTTGAACTGGCGCTGGACGTCGCGAACGGTGAATTTGACATTGAGGTTCGTGACTCGGGCCCAGGCATCCCCGCGGAAGAAGTCGAACACATGAAGCGTCCCTTCACCCGCCTCGAAGCGGCCCGCAGCAACGTTACGGGCGCCGGTCTGGGCCTGGCAATCGTCGAGCGTATTGTGCGATCCCACAACGGTCGCCTGGAACTGTTGCCGCGGCCGGATGGCGGTCTGATTGCCCGCCTGGTGTTGGGCCCGGTCAAAGCATGAACGACACCACTACACCGTTTTCACGGATTGGCGGTGAAGCCGGAGTCCGGCGCCTGGTCCAGCGATTCTACGAACTGATGGATACGCTGCCGGAGGCCTACGGTATTCGCAAGCTTCACGCCAGTGACCTCTCCAGCGCTGAAGAAAAACTGTTCAGGTTTCTTTGTGGCTGGCTTGGAGGCCCGCAACTCTATGTCGAAAAGTACGGTCACCCGAAATTGCGCGCCCGCCATTTACCCTTCCCCATCGCCACCGAAGAAGCCGAGCAATGGATGTTGTGCATGCGTACGGCAATGAGCGAAATCATCATCGAGGAAAGTCTGCGAGCTGGATTGGACAAATCGTTCAATGACCTGGCCTATCACATGCGCAACCGGGGTGACCCTCCCGCTGCCTGAACCGCAGCAATCACAGGTCGTTGCTGGCCAGGTTCCGGCGCAAGGCAAGCGCATGGCGATGACGCGCCATCAGACGCGGGTCGGTGACCACAACACCGATGGTCTCGCCGATGACCATCACCACTCCGAGTACCGGCAGTACCAGCATCAGACCTGGAACACCGGCCACCGCGCCACCGACAAAAATCATCAACACCGTAACCAGCGGATGAAGTTCCAGACTTTTTCCGACGGTCATTGGCATGTACACAAAGTCATCAAGCAAACGTACCGCACCGAACAAGACAATCGCCCAATAGGCCATGCCCGGCGCATCAGGAAAGTCGGTCGCCGCCACCAGCACCACCAACAGACCGCCAAGAATTGATCCCACATAGGGAATCCATGCCAATACGGCGCAAATCAAACCCAGCGCAAATGGCCCGGGAATGCCCAGCAGCCACAATCCGGCCGCCAGTGTCAGGGTATCCAGCACGGTAAGTTTGATCAGGCCCTGGAAGTAAGCGCGCGAAGTGCGATCGATTTCATACAGCAGGTAGAGCGTCTTTTCGAAAAAGGCGTTGGGTACCGCGCTGCCCAGAAAACGCTGGAAGCGGCGACCATCGCGCAAAAAAAAGTACGTCAGAAACGGCGCCAACATCAACGACGGCGCCCAGGCCATGATGCCAATGGCGATGGGTTCAATATGATTCACCACGCTATCCGCTCCGCTATTCAGGCGGGCTGCCGCCACATCGGCAAGATGGGCCCGTGCCAACGTCGGCCAATGCGCTTCAAGTGCGCGCAGCGAACGATCGAGCAGTTGCAGACCACCCTGAATGTAGCCGCTGACAATGTCCTGCCACGTCGCGACCTGGCCTGCAATCCACGGTGTCAGAGCGACACCGATCACCGACAATACGAGCAGGAACGCGAACGTGACCAGACTTGCTGCAGTGTCTCGGCTCATACCCCGGTAAATCAGCGCCTGCATGGGAGGGTACAGCAGATAGTAGAGGATCAGTGCCAGCAGAAAAGGGACCACCAGCCAGAGGATTTTCTGGAAGAAAAACAGCAGCAAACACGTGGTCGCGATAATCGACGCCCAGACGATGGGACCGGAGCCATGATGGCTTTCCTCGACGGTATAGCTGGGTGTTTCCGTTTCGCTCATTACAGGTGTTGATAGGCGCCCGCGGCCAAGGCCATTACGCGCATCCGTGCTCCCAGATGGCGCGCCAGTTGCCGTGATATCTTCGAGGCAATTCGTGCGTGGGTATCGAGCAGACCGACAAAGTCATCGCGGAAAAATACGATCATCTGACAGGCTGTCGCCGCACGCGCCTGGGCTGAACGGGGCGAATCGTCAAGCAAGGCGAGTTCGCCAAAAAAAGTTCCGGGACCCAATTGGGCGACCCGTCCGGCTTCGCCCTGCCCTTGCCGGCATATCAATACTTCGCCGCTGGCCACAATATAGATCGCCTGCCCCTCTTCACCCTCATCGAAGATGACCTCCCCGGCCTGGTATTCCCGTTCGTGCACCAATCCATCGACAATTTCCAGTTCTGCCGGTCGCAGATTGACGAACAGACTCAGGCTGTGCAGACGCTCGAGCCGGGGTGTCGTCTTTTTCGGGCGGAACAGTTTGACCACGAATGTTGGCTCCGGGAAAAAAGTTGAGTTGATTCTGCCGGGGCTCGATTCCTTTCAGGCAACCAGGGAACGAACCGACATCAGGAAGCGATTCTAATTCATCCCGGATGGGCCTCTTCCAGCCCAAAGCTCGCGAGCGTTTCGTAGCGCGAGCCTGAGGATTGCAGGTGGCTCTCAATCAGCGCAAACTCACTTGCGCGCCAACTGATCGATGCGCCCAAACGGGGGACCTCTGAACAACGGGTGCGGCGCGCCAGCGTGACATGCGGTATGCGGGCAAAGCCGGAATGGTCTCCAATGACAAAACCGGCAGCGCTCAATTCGGTATTCAGAGACGCAAACAATTGCTTCAACGGCACCGGGAGTTGGCGGCAACCGGCCCACAGAATGCCGCGTTGAGGCCAGAAACCCAAACGATCGAGATTCAAGTCGAACGGGGCTGCACTCACTCTTTTCCCGATTGCTTCAAGCTGCCCGAGCTGAATCGGCGTCACCGAGCCAATGAAGGCCAAAGTCAGATGAAGCGACTCTGGATGTATTAGGCGGCTACCGCCACTTCTGGCCAACTCCTGAGCAAGAGCGGCAAGATGTGAAGCGGTTTCGGCATCGGGCCACAAAGCGAAGAAGACACGGTGTGTTCGCGACGAATTCACGGTGATTCAAACCGCATGCAACAGTGCGACGGCATGAGTGGATATGCCCTCACCACGCCCTTCGAAGCCGAGATGTTCGTTGGTTTTTCCCTTGATGTTTACAGCCCCGACACCGATACCCAGATCGGCTGCGATATTTGCGCGCATTGCAGCGACATGGGGAGCGATGCGCGGTGCCTGGGCAATGATGGTGGCGTCGACATTGCCGACCTGCCAGCCCGCCGCATGCACCGCCTTCATCGCTGCCCGCAACAGGGTTCGACTATCGGCACCCTCCCACTGCAAGTCGCTGTCGGGGAACATGCCACCGATATCACCGAGCCCCGCACCACCGAGAATGGCGTCGGTAATCGCATGCAACAGGGCATCGGCGTCCGAGTGTCCCAGCAATCCACGCGGATATGGAATCTCGACGCCGCCCAGTATCAGTTTGCGACCCGGTGCCAAAGCATGAACGTCATACCCTTGGCCAACACGAAACTGGAGATTCATTGCAGATTTGCCCTTTCAAAACAGTGATGAAATGCAGAGTTTGCCTCAGTCCCATAGTACTCATCAATTTCGGGCGGGACCCTATTTGACAGTTGAGGACCACCCGCCGATATCGCCACGATCTCTGCGCCGCGTTGCATATTTCTCAAATTCCCATATCGGCAACGGCCGGCTGAAGAAGTATCCCTGAAAGGTGTAGCAGCCCGAACTGACAAGAAAAGCACGCTGCGATTCGGTCTCCACGCCTTCGGCGATCACGTCCAGTCCCAGACTTTCAGCCAGTGCCACGATGGTTCGTGCGATGGCTGCATCGTTGGTGTCGATCAGGATGTCGCGCACAAACGACTGGTCAATCTTCAACTGATCCAGCGGCAAGCGCTTCAAATAGGACAAGGATGAGTAGCCGGTACCGAAATCGTCCAACGAGAAGCACACACCCCTTGCTTTCAGCACGGTCATCTTCTGGATAATTTCTTCTACGTTCGATACCAGCAAACTTTCTGTCAGTTCCAGTTTCAAGCGTTGCGGATTGACCCGGGTACGCTCGAGAATGTCCAGCACCTGTGCAACAAAGTCCGGCTTGCGAAACTGCTCCGCACTGACATTGACCGCCACCGTCAGATGCGCCATCTCCGGCCGACTCGCCCACTGTGCCAACTGCTCACAGGCCGCTTCCAGAACCCAGTTTCCCAAGCCCCAGATCAGTCGGGTTTCTTCTGCAAGCGGTATGAAATCCGCGGGTGGCACCAGACCGCGCACAGGATCCTGCCAGCGCAGAAGTGCCTCCGCACCTTTAACGCGCCCCCCCACCTCGACCTGAGCCTGATAGTGAAGAACAAACTGCCGGCTCTCGATTGCCTGGCGCAATGCCGCCTCCATGGACGCGCGCTCCAAGACCGCCGTCTCCATTCTGGGGTCAAAGAAATGCAGTGAATTGCGACCGCTGTCTTTGGACTTGTACATGGCGAGGTCGGCCTGTTTCAGCACGTCATCGATCGATGCTTCATGTCCGAAAAACAGGGTGGCACCGATGCTCGCACCGCTGTGATGTTCAACATCGTCGAGTCGGTAGATCTGATTGAGAGCCGCAAGCAGTTTCTCGCCGACCGACTCAGTCTGGGCAGCCGCTTCGTCCATGCTTCCGCTAAGACCGCCAAGGACGACCACAAACTCGTCTCCACCCAACCGTGCCACGGTATCGCCTTCCCGGACGCTTTCGATCAGTCGCTGCGCAACCTGCTGCAGCAGCAGATCACCCATGTCGTGGCCCAGCGTATCGTTCAGCGTCTTGAAACGATCCAGATCGATGAACATGACGGCGCCGTAGCTTCCGTTCCGGTGACTGACGTTCTTGGCTTGCTTCAGGCGATCACGCAGTAGCGTTCGATTCGGCAGATGGGTCAACTGGTCATAAAAGGCCAGCTCCTTGATCTTGGCTTCGGCGATCTTTCGCTCCGTGATGTCGTGATGGGTTCCAACATAATGGGTAATCGAATCGTCATCGCCTTTTACCGCCGAAATGATGAGCCATTTGGGATACACCTCACCATTCTTGCGCTTGTCCCAGATCTCGCCCTGCCATGTCCCGGTTTGTGCAATGGATTCCCACATCGCCGCATAAAAAGCGGCATCGTGGCGACCCGACTTGAGCATGCTCGGGGTCTGGCCAATAGCCTCCTCGGCGGAATAGCCGGTGCTTTCGACAAACGCTCGATTGACCTTCTGGATGATCCCCCGGGCATCGGTTACCACCGTGCCTTCCTGCGACTCAAAGGCGGCAGCCGAGATGCGAAGCTCCGCCTCAACTTCCTTCCTGAAGGTAATGTCACTGACACTGCCCACAAACAGCTTTCTGCCTTCAAACAGGGTTTCTGTAACACCGAGTTCGATCGGAAAGCTGGAACCATCTTTGCGCAAGGCAATCACATCTCTGCGTCGATCGATCACCTTGCGGACGCCGGTTTCAAGATAACTCCTTAGATAATGATCGTGCGCAGACCGATACGGCTCCGGCATCAGCATTTCGATATTTCTTCCGACGACCTCGTCTGCGCGGTAGCCGAAAATCTGTTCCGCTGAGCGGTTGAATGATTCGATGACGCCCGTTTCAGTGATGGTAATCACGCCGCTATGTACACCGTCGAGCACCGCACGCAGACGTACCTCACCGGCCTTCAAGACTTGTTCAACCTCTTTGCGGGCGCTGATGTCGGTAACAAAGCCGCAGATACACACCTCGCCGTCCAGTTCGGTGATTTCTGTTGAAAGACTGACATTCCTGCGTTCGCCATTCTTGTGCATCCAGATGGTTTCAAAATTGACCAGCCGACCTTCGCGGCTCATGGCTTCTCGCCAGCGCTCGCGTGTCGCCGTATCCGGCCACAGGCCCACTTCGATGGTGGTTTTCCCGATCAGATCGTCCCGACTCCACCCGAAATCCCGCTCATAGTTGGCATTGGCATCAATAAATCGACCGTCCTTTGCAGCGGTAATGGAAGCGGCTACGGGGCAAGAACTGAAGGCTGTCGCGAAGTGACGCTCGGAATGACGCAACACAATTTCAGACAGTTTGCGTTCGGTGACATCTCGAGTGACGCCCAATGCTGCAGTTACCACGCCATTCATGTCGCGCAAGGGCACCACGTGCGAATCAAGCCAGCGCGTGCTTCCCTTGAGCCCACGAATCTCGAACTCAAGACTTCCCGATTCGCCTTCAAATGCCTTTCGGGTCAGCTCGCCGAAGGCTTTGCGGTAGGGCTCAAGAATCAATCCCTCGATTTTTTTCCCCACGACCTGATCGGCCGAATCGGACTCGATCATATCGTGGCCGGCACGGTTGTTCTGCAGCAAGCTACCGTCTGTCGCCAGCATCTTGACGCACTCCGGTTCGGTATCGATGATGGTACGAAGCTTGGTCTCGCTTTCACGCAGACTGGTTTCCATTTGCAACCGTTCCGCCATTAACGCGATGACCAGCAGAACCATCAGCATGATGGTGGTCATGTAGCTCCACAGCAGGATCAGACTGACGTGAGTGTCGCCAAAAACAAAGGGGCCATGTCCGCTGGCGGTACTCCATGCGGCAAATATCGAGAACAGCAATCCCGACATTGCCGCTCCGGTGCTGCCGAAGCGAAGTGTTGCCCAAACCAGCATGGGCAGCGGCAGAAATGCCAACGGCAGCGCATTTTCGCCTCTATCAACAAGGGGGGCGAAGGCAATCCAGCTCACTACCCCTGCGATCAGAATCCAGACCATCAACTCGCGCGAAGAAGCGCGCAATTTATCCACACTTTCACGCGTGAGCGTCAGCAGAACGGGAGCGGCAAGCAGCACGCCTACCGTATCGCCCATCCACCATGACAGCCAGGCATTGCCAAACGCATCGGCCGGTAAAAGGCCCGAAAAATAGAGGCTTGCACAGCCCCCGCTTGCCGAACCCGCCATGCCCAGCATGACCGCCGGGATAAACCAGCCGACATCTCGCTGACGGTCAAACGCGGCATGAAAGTCAACCTGACGCAGTGCCAGTACGGTCAGACGCGGCCCCAGGGTATTGCCTAGTGCAATC
>JAIPCS010000076.1 GCA_021738105.1 Sulfuritalea sp. | reverse complement strand
CCCCATCAAGGCGATCAGCATGAAGATCAACTCGCCTGCGTACATGTTGCCGAACAGTCGCATGCCGTGAGAAACCGTCTTGGCGACGAATTCGATCATCTGCATTGCAAAGTTAACCGGGTACAGCAGAGGATGGCTGCCGAATGGCGCTGTAAACAATTCATGTGTCCAGCCGCCGATGCCCTTGATCTTTACACTGTAATAGAGAGTCAGCAGAAATACGCCGAGCGACATACCGAGCGTCGCATTGAGGTCGGCGGTCGGCACGACACGCATGTAGGCGTGACTGGGGTCATGGCCGGTAGCACCAAATATCAAGGCCCACAAATTGGGCAGCAGATCTACCGGCAACAGGTCCATCGCATTCATGAAGAAAATCCAGACAAACACCGTAAGGGCCAGCGGAGCGATAAAGCTGCGGTCTCCATGTACGATCGACTTGGATTGCGATTCAACCATTTCCACCAGTATTTCGACCGCCGCCTGAAAGCGACCCGGCACTCCGGATGTGGCTTTTGACGCTGCGCGGGCGAGAATCAGCACTGTCAGCAGTCCAAGGGTTATGGACCAGAAAAGGCTATCTAAATGGAATACAGACCAATCAACCAGCGCGGCCTGCTTGTGGCCCAGGTTGTTCAGGTGGGTCAGATGGTGAACGATGTATTCCGATGCGTTCGGAGCGTGCTCGGTTGCCATGGTCAGGCCTTAATCAATATCACTAACAAATTCGCTTTCAGCGCAACGAGCAGGCCGGCAAGCATTGCCAGCCAGTGCAGCTCCCGATACGCCCCCGCCACTATCACAAGCAACGCCAGCGTTGCCGCGACCTTTATGAATTCACCTACCAGAAACCCCGCTGCCGACGCTCTACCGCTATTCGCTGCGGCCCAGAGACTCAAAGCGAATAGCAGATTCGGAACTATCACCGCTGCACCACCCAGTCCCGCTGATATGGCGCCATGCTGCCCTGCCCACACCCATGCCAAACCGGCGGCGACAAATGTTGCAACAATCTGGTGAAGCACAGCCCTAAACATCAGCAAAATCAGGCCGCGTCCGAAAGCCCGCGAATATAGGGTATTGATCAGTGGTTGTCAAACATTTTATGGTGCAGCGCGCCATTTTATTTGCCACTACTGGATATTGATCCATATCGAACGATTATCGCGATTCAATGTGCCACTTTGGCCCGTCAGCCTCGGGTCGCTAGTCGAGTCGAGCCAACAAGCCATCCAGTTGATCCAGACTGCCGAACCGGATGGTGAGACTGCCGCTACCTTTGCGATTGGCACTGATGCTCACCGTCGCCCCGAGTCTGTCCGAGAGCTCCTCCTCCAGTCTCGCCAAGTCTCTATTCGGCCTCTTTTCTGCATGTTTACTCATTGCTGGATTGAGCTCCTTTGCAACCAGCCGCTCTGTTTCACGTACCGAAAAGCCCTTGTCTACCACCAAGGCGGCTACCCGGCCTTGCTCACTCTTGGATAGCGGGAGAAGCGCCCTGGCGTGACCCATTTCGATATCGCCGGCCATCAACATGTCTTGCGCCGGTTTCGCCAACTGCAACAGGCGCAGCAGATTGGTCGCCGCCGAGCGCGAGCGACCAACGGCATCAGCTGCCTGTTGGTGGGTCATCTGGAACTCGTCTATCAGACGCTGCATTCCAGCCGCTTCCTCCAAAGGGTTCAGATCTTCACGCTGAATATTTTCAATCAGCGACATCGCTAGTGCCGCCTCGTCGGCAATTTCCCGAATCAGTACCGGTACCTCTGACATACCGGCTATCTGGGAAGCTCGCCAGCGCCGCTCACCCGCGATGATCTCGTAGCGGCCATGCTCCACGGGACGCACGGAAATCGGCTGTATCAGTCCCTGAGCCTTGATCGATGCCGCCAGCTCTTCCAACGAGCCAGGGTCCATACGGGTACGGGGCTGGTATTTTCCGGGCTGCAGCGCTCCGACTGCCAGCGTTTCCTGCCGCTGGGACTCTGGTGAATTATTGGCAGCCAGCAACGCGTCCAGCCCGCGGCCCAGACCCCTTTGTTTTGGTGGATTCACAACTTTTCCTTCCAGGAATTGACACGATCAATCATCTCTTCGGCAAACGCCAGATAAGCCAGCGCGCCCTTGGCGGATTTGTCGAAGAGAACACCGGGTACTCCATAGCTTGGTGCCTCAGCGAGGCGCACATTGCGCGGCACCAAGGTTTTGAACACCTTATCGCCGAAGTGCTCTTCGAGCTGCGCCGAAACCTGATTGGACAGCGTATTCCTTGGGTCGAACATGACTCGCAACAAACCAATGATCTTCAAATCACGATTCAGATTGGCATGAACCTTCTTGATGGTATTGACCAGATCGGACAAACCCTCTAGTGCGTAGTATTCACATTGCATGGGAATGATCACGCCATGAGCGGCACACAGGCCGTTCAAGGTCAACATCGATAGAGAGGGAGGACAATCGATCAGGACAAAGTCGTACTCATCCTGATGTGCAGCGAGTGCCGCTTTGAGACGCATCTCGCGCGACACAAGGTCAACCATTTCAACTTCAGCGCCTGCCAAATCCCGATTCGCCGGCAATACGTCAAACTTGCCGGTGGGTGACATCACACGCGCTTTCTCCAGGGTCGATAGTTGCAACAATACTTGATAGACAGATAAGCCCAGATTCCGCTTATCGACCCCGCTACCCATGGTTGCGTTGCCCTGGGGATCGAGATCCACCAACAGGGTTCTCTGGCCGCGGGCCGCCAGCCCGGCCGCCAGATTGACGGCTGTGGTGGTCTTACCCACCCCGCCTTTTTGATTTGCTATTGCGAATATATGCATCGTCAGGCTCTCTCAAGAATGATCAGGTGGCGCTGTGCATCCAGCCCCGGAACTCGCAGCTGGATACGATCTACCACCGCCCAGGCGGCTGGAAGGCGCTTCAATTCCGCCTCTGTCGCGAGGCCCTTCATTGCGTATAGCCGGCCATTTTGCACCAGCAAGTGTCCAGCGAGTGTCACGAAATCGGCCAAATCGGCAAACGCCCTCGATACCACAGCATCGAACTGCCCGCCCGGCAGATCTTCGACGCGCCGACCTACGGCGGTGACATTGACCAGAGCCAGTTCGATCTTTGCTTGTCGCTGAAACGCCGTCTTCTTTTCGACAGCCTCAATCAGGCTCATTTCCAGATCCGGCCGAACGATCGCCAGCGGAATGCCCGGCAGTCCGGCGCCGCTTCCGACATCCGCCCATCGCCGTCCTGCCAGCACCGAGTTTTCCAGCGCCGGCAAAATGGACACCGAATCGAGCAGGTGCTGGATCAGCATCTCTCGCTCTTCGCGAATGGCCGTCAGATTGTAAGTACGGTTCCATTTTTTCAGCAATGCAAGATAGTCCAGCAGTTTGGACTGCACTGCAGCTGGCAGATCGAGTCCGAGGGCAGCCAGCCCCTCTTGCAAGCTAAGCGCCAGACTCATGCCGCCTTTCGCCGCTTCAAATGAACCAGCAACAACGAAATTGCGGCGGGCGTGATTCCCTGTAGTCGAGATGCCTGCCCCAAGGTTTGCGGTCGCATTTGCGCCAGCCTTTGTCTTACCTCGAAGGACAGGCCCTGCACATCCTGATAGTCGATATCATCAGGCAAAGGCAGCAATTCATGGGCAAGGCTTTTTTCAACTTCATCCTTCTGCCGTTCGATGTAACCCTGATATTTCGCCTGGATTTCGAGTTGCTCAACCACTTCGACGGCAACCACCGGCTCTCCCGCACCAGGAAGACTCATCAGATTCGTGTAACTGACACCTGGTCGGCGCAACAATTCGAACAAACGATACTCATGCTCCATCGGCTGACCGAGCACCCGCGTCTGGTCTGCAAGGGTTAACTGCCGCGGATTTACCCACGTAGCTTTCAATCGCTCGGCCTCAAGCGCGATTGCGTCCCGCTTGCGATTGAAGGCATCCCAACGCAAATCATCCACCAAGCCCAATTCGCGACCGATTTCCGTCAAACGCAGATCGGCGTTGTCCTCACGCAAGGACAGACGGTACTCGGCACGACTGGTGAACATGCGATACGGCTCTGACACACCGCGCGTAATCAAGTCATCAACCAGTACACCCAGATAGGCCTGGTCGCGGCGCGGCGCCCATGATGGCAATTGCTTCGCACGACGCGCTGCATTCAGGCCAGCCAGCAAGCCCTGCGCGGCAGCCTCTTCGTAACCGGTCGTACCGTTGATCTGCCCGGCAAAGAACAAACCTGCGATAGATCTGGTTTCGAGGCTATCCAGCAAATTGCGCGGGTCGAAATAGTCGTATTCGATGGCATAGCCGGGGCGTGTGATATGCGCGCTCTCAAGGCCCCGAATGGAGCGAATCAGTGCCAGTTGAATGTCGAACGGCAGGCTGGTTGAAATACCCTGAGGATAAATTTCATGGGTATCAAGGCCTTCCGGCTCAAGAAAGATCTGATGACTCTCCTTGCCGGCAAAACGATGAATCTTGTCCTCGATCGAAGGACAGTAGCGCGGCCCCACGCCTTCGATAACACCGGTAAACATCGGGGAGCGATCCAGCCCTGATCGGATGATGTCGTGAGTACGGCCGTTGGTCTGAGTGATCCAGCATGGAACCTGGCGCGGGTGCTGGTCTCGACGTCCCATAAAGGAAAAGACCGGGACCGGATCATCGCCGGGCTGAACCTGGACCGCAGAAAAATCGATACTGCGCCCATCGAGACGTGGTGGCGTTCCGGTTTTGAGGCGACCCACAGGAAGCTGGATTTCTTTCAGTCGCTCCGCCAGGGAAATCGCCGACGGATCACCGAAGCGTCCGGCGCGGTAGTTGGAGAGCCCGACATGAACCAATCCATTCAAAAAAGTACCAGCGGTCAAAACTACGGCCGGAGCTTCGAAACGAACCCCCAGTTGCGTGATCACGCCGGCCACCCTGTCGCCGATGAGAATGAGATCATCAGCCGCTTGCTGAAACAATGTCAGATTAGGCTGGTTTTCGAGGCGAGCGCGGATCGCCTGTTTGTAGAGCTGGCGATCTGCCTGCGCCCGGGTTGCCCTAACCGCCGGGCCCTTGGAAGCATTCAGAATACGAAACTGAATCCCTGCTTCGTCGGTCGCCGCCGCCATTGCACCACCCAGCGCATCTACCTCTTTGACCAAATGACCCTTGCCGATCCCGCCAATAGAGGGATTACAGGACATGGCACCCAGAGTTTCGATGTTATGGGTCAACAGCAGCGTCTGCGCCCCGGCTCGTGCGGCAGCCAAAGCCGCCTCGGTACCGGCATGGCCACCACCAATAACTATTACTTCAAAGGATCCAGGGAATTCCACGTCTAGAAGCCATAGCAAAAAGAGGCGCAATGATACGCCTCTCCTGCAAAAAAAATCGCCTCGAATTGCCAAAAGCCGCTTGATCAATATCGCCGCGAGACCACTCTGCTATCCCAAAACAGCAATCCGTTGTTTCACGTGAAACCTGACAGCGCAGGTTTCACGTGAAACATCACGCCGCCATACCAGACCACCTGATCGCCCTCGGAGAGCTTCGCATTCCTTTGTAAGGGCTGATCATAAACAAATCAATCCGAATGTTTTGGTCTGTCAACTCTTCGCACACCTATGCACCCTTGCCATTCTCAACCAAATGTTTCATACGCCAGACGAACGATTAGGATCGACGCAACCGCAATGAACACGCCGCGCACAAAACCACTACCGTGACGCAATGCCAAGCGCGCTCCCAAAAGCGCACCGACGATATTGAATGCAGCCATGCCCAGCCCAAGCTGCCAAAGAATGTTTCCGCTCGGCACAAAATAGAACAATGCGGCCAGATTGGTAAAGAAATTCACCACCTTGGAAGCGCTTGACGCATGCAGGAAGTCAAGCCGAAACCAATGTACAAAAGCAAAAATCAAAAAACTACCCGTGCCAGGTCCAAAGAAGCCATCGTAGAAACCCAATACCGCCCCAACAAGCAGAGCCCTCCAGCGCTCCTGTCCCGCTTCCCGTCGTACACCTGATAGCGCACCAAAATTCGGCTTGACGATCGTATAAATCATGACCAGCATCAACAGACCAAGAACCAGGGGCCGTACAACATCCTTCGGCATCCACGCAACCGCCATGGCGCCACCAAATGAAAACACGAATGCCGCGACCGATGCCGGCAGTGCGATGCTCCAGGGTAGAGCGATCTTTCTTGCATATCTGATCGCGGCATTGCCGGTACCAAAAACGCTTGCCAGCTTATTGGTGCCAAACACCACCCCCGGTGACTCTGCTGGCAGGGCGACCAACAAGGCCGGAATCTGAACCAAGCCTCCTCCACCTGCCACTGCATCGACAAACCCTGCGAACATGGCGGCGGCGAGCAACATGATCAGACTGAGCTCATCCATGGCGGATAGCTACTTGCCGATACAAAAGCGCGAGAAGATTTCTCCCAACAGATCATCGGCCCCGAATTCCCCCGTAATACGAGAAAGCGACTCCTGGGCCAAACGCAACTCTTCTGCACAGAGCTCGATCTGAGTCAGCCGCCGTGTCGCCAGGGCCGACTTTTCTACGGCAACAGCTAAAGCTTCCAGATGGCGTTGACGGGCCAGCACCACATTCTCACCATGACCGCTCCATCCCGCAATGCGCAGCAATTCCTCACGCAGGAGATCGATGCCCTCACCCGTTTTCGCTGACAGACGCAAATGCACGCGCCCTCCTACCGTGTAGCGCTCCGCTGGCTGCCCAGCCAAATCGCACTTGTTCTCCAGCGCAATCCGCTCAACCCCCGTGGGTAACCGCACCGCAATCGCATGGTCGGCCGGGGTTTCACCACTGCGGGCATCCAGAAGTTGAAGAACCACATCAGCCCGTTCAATCTCTCCCCAAGCCCGCTCAATCCCTATTTTCTCCACCACGTCATCGGTATCACGCAAACCCGCCGTATCAATGATATGGAGTGGTATCCCATTGATCTGTATGGTTTCGCGCACTGCGTCGCGAGTCGTGCCGGCAATCTCGGTGACAATCGCACGCTCCTCTCCGGCCAGCCGATTCAGCAAGGAAGACTTGCCGACATTTGGCATCCCTGCCAGCACAATATGCAAGCCCGAGCTCAATACATGTCCGGCTCGCGCCCTGCTCAACAGTGAATCCAGATCGCGCCGAAAAACCGCTAAGCGCTCGGCGGCATCGGTATCTTTCAGAACATCGATCTCTTCCTCGGGAAAATCCAGCGTTGCCTCTACCAGCATGCGCAACTCGATCAAACGCTCAACCAGCGCATGAACTTCCCTGGAAAATTCTCCGGACAAGGAGCGCAATGCCGAACGCGCCGCTGCAGCCGTACTTGCCTCGATAAGATCTGCGACCGCTTCGGCCTGAACCAAGTCGAGCTTGTCGTTTAGAAAAGCCCGCTGAGTAAATTCGCCGGGCTCGGCCACCCGCGCACCAAGCTCAACGCAGCGCGCCAGCAGCATTTGCATCACCACCGGACCACCATGACCCTGCAGCTCCAGCACGTCTTCGCCGGTAAAAGAGTTGGGTGAGGGAAAGTACAGCGAAATGCCTTGATCGATGGCGCAGCCGCCTGTGCCCAGAAAATCGCAAAGTGTGGCGTGCCGGGGAAGCAGGGTTTTCCCCGTCAGCGCTTCGCCAAGAACCAGCAGATCGCCGCCCGATACCCGCACCACTCCAATTCCACCCCGGCCAGGAGCGGTGGCTATGGCGGCGATAATATCGGTGCGCGAAGAAACCATACGGTCACCCCTATGGGAGTCAAATACCCCTGAAACCGACCCTGCACCTGCCGGCTAAGTTAGGGCTTACTTCTTTGCCCCAGCCTCGACCATGCGAGTAATCTGCCATTGCTGCGCAATGGACAGAGTATTGTTCACCGTCCAATAAAGCACCAAGCCCGCCGGAAAGAACAGAAACATGCCGGTAAACATGATTGGCATGAACAACATCACTTTGGCCTGAATCGGATCAGGGGGAGTCGGGTTCAGCTTGGTCTGAATAAACATGGTCGCACCCATGATCAAGGGCAGAACAAAATACGGATCTTTCACCGACAGATCCGTGATCCAGCCCAGCCAAGGTGCATTGCGCATCTCCACAGTACCCAATAGAACCCAGTAGAGCGCAATGAACACAGGAATTTGTACCAGGACCGGCAGACAGCCACCCAGCGGGTTTACCTTTTCCTTCTTGTACAACGCCATCATTTCCTGATTCAATCGCGCCTTGTCGTCGCCGTAGGTTTCCTTGAGCTTGACCAGTTTCGGCGTCAGCACCCGCATTTTTGCCATTGACTTGTAACTGGCGGCTGACAGCGGGAAAAATGCTGCCTTGATCAGGATTGTCAGCCCAATGATGGACCAACCCCAGTTGCCAACGAGTTTGTGAATTGCACCCAGCACCCAGAACAGCGGGGCAGCTACCACCGTCAACCAACCATAATCAACGACCAGATTGAGACCCGGTGCAATTTCCTCCAGCTTGCTTTGCTCCTGCGGACCGGCATACAAGGAAATTTCGCTCTTGCCATCCGCGCCGACCGGAACGATGACACCGGCCGAATACAGATCAGTGCCGACTCCGCGCATATAGAACTCGCGTTCCACCCCCGCCAAAGGCAACCAGGCAGCCACAAAGTAATGCTGAACCATGGCCACCCAACCGTTGTCGGCTTTCTGCGCAAATTTCGCCTTATTCTTGAGGATTTCCTCGAAATCAACCTTCTGGAATTTCTCCAGTTCAGTGTATACCGCCGGCCCGGTAAAGGTCGACACCCCCATCATCATGGAATTTCCATCACCTCCTTCGGCCGGCTTGCCGTCACGCGTCAGTTGGTAATAGGCATTAACCCCCGCCGTAGCACCTTCATGACGCACATCGATCTTGTAGCTGCCACGATGAAAAACATAGGTTTTGCTAATCTTTCCACCGCCGGGGCCATTCGCTTCCATTCGCAACTCAAGCTGCTGCTCGCCTTCCTTCAGCAGGTGTTCACCGCCGGAAAGCTTCCATTCTGTCTTGTGGTTCGGCAGACCTTCGCCGATCAGACCGGATTGCGCGAGATAAATATGTGCACTGCCGTTATCCAGCAATACAAAGCGCTTGGTCTTGTCCCCTGTGGCGGGATGCTTGACCAGCTCCAACCGGGTTATGTCACCACCTTGGGAAGAAATGTCCGCCGTGTACAGATCGGTCTTAACCGTAGCGCTCGCCGCGCCGGCTGTTACCGTGGCCGCTGCTGCAGCAACACCTGGCACGGCTGCGGCGCCGCTGGTGGCAGGCAAAGTCGGTGTTGGCACCGCGCCGGCGCCCGTCGCCTTGGCGCCAGCGACCCCAGCCACCGTTGGCACCTTGGGCATTTTCTGCCTTTGCCAAGCGTCCCAAAGCATGATCAGCGAGAAGCTGAACACCAGTAAAAGGATCAGTCGTCGGTTATCCATTACAGTCTCGGCAATGATTCATTCAGAACTACAAAAACGAAGATCCAATAGCGTCTGATTCCAGATTAATACTTCAGCCCCGCTGTAAGAGTCAGGGAACCGGATCATAACCGCCAGGGTGCCACGGGTGACAACGGCCAACCCGTCTAGCTGACAGCCACAACCCCTTCAACAAACCGTGGCGACGCAGTGCATCCATTGAATAATCGGAGCAACTCGGGTGAAAACGACAGCGATTACCCAACATTGGACTAATCGCCAACTGATAGACGCGAATCAACATCACAAACGGCCGTACCAGCAAGTCTCTCATTGACCATCCGCTGGTAGACGTCGAAACAGGCTTTCCATTTCCGTACGCCAAAGCTTCTTTTGCACACTATCCTTTGCGCTTACGCCCTTAACCTGAGCTTTCAGGCGTAAAACAAGATCGCATGGCGAAAACTCTTTCGCAACAGCACGAAAAACTTCCCGTCCCTGGCGCTTGATTGCGTTTCGCAAAGAAGCTGCTCGCGCCAGCCGCTTGGGAACAATTAGCCCAAGCCGTGGTGGTGTTCCGGGCTTGGACCAGCAAAAATGCAAATCAAAAACGGTACTGCGAACTACCCGGCGGGCTGCCATGACGGCAGTAAACTCTTCCGGCCGGTGCAGACGCTGTTCCGGACCAAACGAAGCGGTCCGTTTAGACTGCGAGACGATGACGGCCCTTGGCACGGCGCGCCCTGATAACAGCGCGACCACCCCGGGTACGCATGCGCACAAGGAAGCCGTGAGTACGCTTACGGCGCACAACCGATGGCTGGTAGGTGCGTTTCATGGCAATATCCCCCGAACAAAGAAAAACGGAGGATTACAGCCGTTTGCCGAGCTTTTGTCAAGGCCATCGACTTGGCATGGCTGTGGATAACTCATGACGAAACCGCTAGAATGAGCAATCACCCAAAGCAAAAGGGTGACCAAAAAAAGAATATTTCCAAATCACCGTTTTAAGTCGCGCTTCGCATCGAGCCTATCCAATCGCAATGAGTGAATTCTGGTCCGCCTGCATGAACCGTTTTGAGCAGGAACTTCCTGCACAACAGTTCAACACCTGGATCAAAGGCCTGCGCATGGAAAATGACGAGGCCGGTCCAACACATTTTCGCCTGGTTGCGCCGAATCGTTTTGTCTTGCAATGGGTGCGCGAAAGATATCTGGCACAGATTGAGGCCTTGGGTCTCGAGTTCTTCTCTACGCCTATCAGTATTAATCTGGGGATCGCAGAAATAGCAGCGCCCGTTCCTAGCGAACCTATCCTTGTTGAAGAGATGCCGGTAGCAGCCGTGGTCAGGAATGAAACATCGAACAGACCCGGAGACCCGGCATATGAAAAGACCCGTCTCAATCCGGAATTCACTTTTGATACCCTGGTCACTGGCCGTGCTAATGATCTGGCACGTGCTGCTGCCCAACAGGTAGCTATCAATCCGGGTGTTTCCTACAACCCTTTGTTTATTTATGGGGGCGTTGGACTCGGCAAGACGCATCTAATTCATGCTATCGGCAATTCGATATTTTCGAACAATCCTTCAATGGAGGTTCGTTATGTACACGCTGAAGACTACTTTTCAGATGTGGTTCGGGCGTTTCAGCAAAACTCGCGCGAAGCCTTCAAACGTTACTACCGCTCTTTAGACCTGCTTCTTATAGATGACATTCAGTTTTTCAACCGCAAGGATCGAACCCAAGAAGAATTTTTTTACGCTTTCAATGCCCTTGTCGAAGCGAAAAAACAAATCATCATCACCTGTGATACCTATCCAAAAGATGTTCAGGGACTTGAAGAACGTCTGGTCTCTCGTTTCGATTGGGGGCTTACTGTTGCTATAGAGCCCCCGGAACTTGAAATGCGTATTGCAATCCTTAAGAAAAAGGCTGAAGCAGAACGCATTACTGTCTCTGATGACGTTTCATTTCTCATAGCAAAGAATCTTCGCTCCAACGTCCGAGAACTCGAAGGAGCGCTAAACCGGGTGGTTGCTTATGCCCGGTTTCATGACCGTGAAATCAATCTTGAAGTTGCCAAGGAGGCCCTGCGCGACATTATTGGTGCGACAAATCGCCAGATTTCCCTTGAACTGGTACAAAAAACCGTATCGGACTTCTACAAAATCAAGGTTGCTGACATGTATTCCCAAAAACGCACTCGTGCCATCGCCCGGCCTCGTCAGGTTGCCATGTGGCTTACCCGTGAACTGACGTCACACAGCCTTCCGGAAATCGGTGAGGCCTTTGGGGGACGCGATCACACCACTGTAATGCACGCGTGTCGTACCATCATAGACTTACGTGGAAAAGACAGCCGGCTGAACAACGATCTACATGTTCTAATGCAGACCATTAAAGGTTAGCGTGTGTATAAGTAATCAGAACAAATCAATGAAGTAATGTGAATAAGTATGGGTAAGCAGGAACAATAGCAAAACCACTCACAAATATTCACATCGTTACAAGATACTTTTCAACACCTTTATTAATGTTGTAATTTATTGTATTTAATAGAAAATAACTAGTTATACACAGAAAGCGCTCTTCCCTATTAATACTAAGAGATTTATATATGCTTCTATTTAAAGGTCCACGCGATCAGCTTCTTTCTCCCCTGCAATCTGTTTGCGGCATTGTGGAAAAGCGACACACGCTACCCATCCTTTCCAATGTGTTGATGGAGAAAGATGGCGAAAAACTCACTTTGCTCGCAACGGATATCGAGATACAAATCACGACCCAGACACCTACAGTCGGCTCGGACAAGGCGTCCATGACAGTCGCAGCGAGAAAGCTGCAAGACATACTTCGCTCCCTGCCAGAAACAGCTGAAGTGAGTTTGACGTTGGACGAAAAACGATTGCAACTCAAAGCTGGCAAGAGTCGTTTCAATCTCCAAACACTTCCGGCTGAAGATTTTCCGAGAATGACATTGGTTGATGGGCAGCCAACCCGTCTAACCATCACTCAGGGACAAATGAAGCGTCAGCTTGCATTGGTTCAATATGCCATGGCGCAACAAGACATTCGCTACTATCTCAACGGATTGCTCCTGGTCACAAAAGGCAACGAGCTACGTATGGTTGCTACTGATGGTCATCGACTGGCGTATGCATCGGAGAAGTTGGCTGACGCCATGACACCGATAGAAGTAATTCTGCCGCGTAAGACAGTCTTGGAACTTTCGCGACAACTTTCGGATAATGAAGACCCATTTGAGATCATCCTGACTCCGACGCAGGCTCGCTTCAAATTCGGGAGCATCGAACTTGTATCAAAATTAATTGATGGAAAGTTTCCCGACTATGAACGAGTCATACCTCAACACCATACCAAACTTATTCGTTTGTCGCGAAACACACTTTCTTCATCGTTATTGCGAGCAGCAATTCTCACCAATGAGAAATTTAGAGGTGTTCGACTGGTTCTAGGTGCCGGCAGTCTAAAAATCATTTCAAGTAATGCGGAACAGGAAGAAGCGCAGGAAGAAATTGAAATTGAATACGATGGTGAAGCGCTCGATGTTGGTTTCAATGTAACCTACCTGCTTGACGTACTTAACAACGTCAGCAATGAAACAATCGAGTTGCACCTTGCTGACGCAAATTCCAGCGCACTCTTTGTACTTCCAGGCAACGAGACATTTAAATATGTCGTGATGCCTATGCGCATCTAGAATTGAAAAAGAAAAAATACCTATGATTGATAGCAAGAACTCGCCCGCGTACGACGAGTCCAGTATTCAGCAATTAGAAGGACTTGAAGCCGTCAGGAAACGTCCGGGTATGTATATCGGCGACACGTCCGATGGCACCGGTTTGCACCATATGGTTTTCGAAGTCGTTGACAATGCTATCGATGAGGCGCTCGCTGGACATTGCGACGATATTGTCGTCACCATCCACACCGACAATTCTGTATCCGTAACCGACAATGGACGCGGTATTCCCACCGGCGTTAAATTTGACGACAAAAACGAACCGAAGCGCTCCGCAGCGGAAATTGTGATGTGCGTCCTGCACGCTGGCGGAAAGTTCAACCAGAATTCATACAAAGTTTCGGGTGGCCTGCATGGCGTTGGGGTGTCTTGTGTCAATGCCCTTTCAAAATGGCTGCGTCTAACCATTCGTCGCGACGGTAAAAAGTATTTCATGGAATTCAATCGCGGCCACGCTGTTGATCGCCTGGTTGAAATTCAGAATGGTGTTGAAGTATCGCCGCTGAAGTGTCTAGGTGATACCGAACAAAGAGGCACCGAACTCCATTTCATGGCAGATGAAGAGATTTTCGAGAATGTCGAGTTTCACTACGAAATTATCGGCAAGCGTCTGCGCGAACTGTCTTTTCTGAATAACGGCGTAAAGATCAAGTTGATCGATCAACGGAACGTCAAGGAAGAGGACTTTGCCTTTTCCGGTGGCGTAAAGGGTTTTGTCGAGTACATCAACCGCACCAAGACTGTTCTTCATCCCTCTGTTTTTCACTCTTCCGGAGTTTCGGTGCAAAACGGCGTCAACATAGATGTCGAAGTTGCTATGCAGTGGAATGATTCTTATGCCGAACAGGTGCTTTGTTTCACAAACAACATCCCACAAACAGATGGCGGTACTCACCTTACCGGCTTGAGAGCAGCGATGACGCGCGTCATCAACAAATACATTGAAGAGAATGAAATTGGGAAGAAGGCCAAGGTAGAGATTTCCGGCGA
>JAIPCS010000075.1 GCA_021738105.1 Sulfuritalea sp. | reverse complement strand
CGCGCGCGCTATTGCACCTGGTGCGCGATACACCCTGCAAGTTCAATCTGATTCCATTCAATCCGTTTCCGACTTCCGGGTTCACTCGATCACCAGCAGAACGGGTTCGACGTTTCGCTTCCATCTTGATCAATGGCGGGATTGTTACCACGACGCGCAAGACCCGTGGTGATGATATTGATGCTGCTTGCGGACAACTTGCGGGCAAGGTGCTGGACAAATCTCGGCGAGTAAATCATGCCCTCGGTTTGACAACGCGATCATCACGTATATCTCCCGGAGTCGAACTTTTGCCATGAAAAAGACAATACCGTTTTTCCTTTTAGCGATACTGTTGGCTGGATGCGCAACGACAGGGCCTGGATCTGGCTCAGGCGCTCAGCAGGCGGTCTCGGCACAACCGCCGGAGAATGATCAGCAGAAGCGCGCCAAAGTACATACCGAACTTGGATCGCTGTATCTGCTCGATGGACGCTCGGCCATTGCCCTTGAAGAGGCGCGGGTAGCGCTGTCGGTTGATTCGAACTATGCGCCAGCCTACAACTTGCTGGGACTAACGCACATGGTTCTCGGAGAACCCAAATTGGCCGAGGACAATTTCGAGAAGGCATTGGCACTGGCGCCGAGAGATCCTGAAATCAACAATAATTTTGGATGGCTACTGTGTCAGAGTGGGCGTGCGGAGCGGTCAATTCCTTACTTCATGACAGCGGCAAAGAACCCTCTGTACACCACACCGACAAAACCCTATACAAACGCAGGTATTTGTTCGATACGCCTCAAAAATGACAACGCTGCTGCGGAATATCTGCTAACCGGCTTGCGATTGTCGCCGGGCAACACGCAGGCGTTGTACTGGCTTGCCGATATTGCCTATAGACAGGGTCGTTTTGCAGAGGCTCGACAATGGGCGACGGAGATTGAAAAAAAGATCGAACCTACGGCCGAAGTGATCTGGCTCGCGTTACGAATTGAGCGCAAGCTGGGTGATCGCGAGGCTGAGGCACGCTTGGCCTTGCAATTGAAGCGCCGGTTTGCTGACTCACCCGAGCATCGGCTTCTGATTCAAGGGCACTATGAGTGATGAAAGCTTGACGGGCAAGGCAGACACCGCGCTTGTAGATTCGCCCCCCGTTGAAATGGAACAGAACGATATGTCGGCCGAGGTGAATACGCCCGGTACGGTGCTTCGTCGCAATCGCGAAGCGCAAGGGCTGACGATAGCCGATGTGGTGCAGGTTATCCGTTTCAGTGCACGCCAGATCGAAGCCCTGGAAAGGGATGACTACGAACGTCTGCCGGGATCGATAGCGGTGCGAGGCATGGTTCGAAACTATGCAAAGTTTCTTCGGCTTGACGCAACGCCGCTGTTGGTTCAGCTTCAACCCGCCGTTTCGGCTCCCGAGGCTGATGTCCGCCCGCCGGCGAATATGGGCGAAGCTGAACCGCCAAATATAGTGGAACGGGTACCCCCCAGATATGTCGTGGCAGGGATTTTCGTTGTGCTTCTGGTTCTCGGCGGGTATTGGTACGTCAACAATCCGGGCGCAGGCGATGGCCTTGCCTACCTGACCGGCCGAGTCGAACACAACTCGAGCCCTACAAAGCCTGATGTGACAGCTATTTCGACCAATACCAGCCTGGAATCGAGCGTGGTGACGCCGGCAACACCTCAAGCAGTCGTGATCGAGACAAGTCCAGTCGGTAAGAGTGTGGAGCCAGCCCCTGTGCCATTCGCGGGCTTGCATGTCGAGTTCGACGATCTTTCGTGGATTGAAGTCCGCGATGCCACGCAGAAAGTAGTCTATGTCGGTGAGTATCCGGCAGGCACGCGACAAGATATAGAGGGTAAGCCGCCATTTCAGGTCTGGATTGGCAAGGCGTCCGGTGTGCGGGTATTCATGGGAGAACGCAGCATTGATCTCAAGCCTTATACGCGCGAAGAAGTGGCAAGGTTCAGCCTCGAATGAACGATATGCCTTTAGGTTGTCTCGTGCGCCGCACTAGCCGTCTCGCCATGGTGGGAAAAGTCGGCGTTGGTGGTACGGCACCGATTGTCATCCAGTCGATGACCAATACCGATACCGAGGATGTATTTACCACTGCAATGCAAGTCGCGCAACTTGCTCGGGCTGGATCGGAGTTGGTTCGGATCACTGTCAATACACGTGAAGCTGCAGCCGCAGTGCCAAAAATACGCGACCGGTTGGCTCAAATGAATCTTGAGGTGCCATTGATCGGAGACTTTCATTTCAATGGTCACAAGTTGTTGGCGGAACACCCCGCCTGTGCAGAGGCACTGGCAAAGCTGCGCATCAATCCAGGTAATGTCGGCAAGGGCGCCCGAAGGGATGAACAGTTTGCCCAGCTCATAGATATTGCATGCAAGTATGACAAGCCGATTCGTATCGGTGTGAACTGGGGCAGTCTGGATCAGATACTGCTTGCGCGAATCATGGACGAAAACGCGAAACGTCCGGAACCAAAGAATGCGACAGAAATCATGCGCGAAGCGATGGTTACTTCGGCGTTGGAGTCCGCAGCGCAAGCCGAGGAACTTGGTTTGGCGGGAGATCGCATTGTGCTTTCCTGCAAGGTTTCAGGCGTTCAGGATTTGATCGCGATTTACCGCGAGCTGGCCAGACGATGCGATTATCCGTTGCATCTGGGTTTGACCGAGGCCGGTATGGGCAGTAAAGGTATCGTGGCGTCCACTGCGGCGTTGGGTGTACTACTGCAAGAAGGAATCGGCGACACGATACGTGTGTCATTGACCCCTGAGCCGAACGGTGACCGTACCCGTGAAGTCATTGTGGCCCAGGAAATTCTGCAGACTATGGGATTGCGCGCCTTCACACCGCTTGTGGCCGCGTGTCCGGGTTGTGGGAGGACCACAAGCACGGTGTTCCAGGAATTGGCGCAGGATATTCAGAGCTATGTGCGAGAGCGCATGCCCGATTGGCGCCTGACGCGCATCGGGGTCGAAAACATGACGCTGGCCGTGATGGGATGCGTTGTGAATGGGCCGGGTGAAAGTAAACATGCCAACATCGGGATTTCGTTGCCAGGTACGGGCGAGGCGCCAGTGGCACCGGTGTATATGGACGGCGAACGCGTCGTCACCTTGCGTGGAGAAAATATTTCCGGCGAATTTCGTCAGATCGTCGATGACTATGTCTCCAGAACGTATCCAGCGAGAGCAACTCACTAACAGCCACGGGTGCGGTGTTCCCACGCTCCGAGCGAAAAGCAAACAATGACACAATCCCTACAAGCCATTCGTGGCATGAATGACATCTTGCCTGCCGACGCTGAACTGTGGGAACAGTTCGAGGAATCCGTGCGGGACTGGCTGCAAGCCTATGGGTACCGGCCGATTCGCATGCCCATTATCGAGCCGACACCGCTGTTCGCGCGAGCGATAGGCGAGGTGACTGATATTGTCGAAAAGGAAATGTATTCCTTCGAAGATGCCCTTAACGGTGAAAGCCTGACGTTAAGACCGGAGGGGACTGCTTCCTGCGTGCGTGCAGTGCTTCAGCACAACCTGCTATACGACGGACCCAAAAGGTTGTGGTACATGGGACCGATGTTTCGTCACGAACGGCCACAGAAAGGCCGCTATCGTCAGTTTCACCAAGTCGGCATCGAGGCACTGGGTTTCCCAGGCCCTGATATTGACGCCGAGCAGATCGCAATGTGCGCCCGCTTGTGGGATGACTTGGGTCTCGAAGGCATCCGTCTGGAAATCAATTCCCTGGGGCAAAGCGCCGAGCGTACGCGGCATCGGGCAGAACTGGTGACTTACCTGGAGAAACATCATGACCAGCTGGATGCTGAAGCGGGGCGCCGTTTGCTCAGCAATCCTCTGCGCATCCTGGATACAAAAAATCCTGAGTTGCAAAGCATGGTGGAAGCCGCACCAAAGCTGATTGATTTTCTGGGCGAGGAGTCGTTGAAGCATTTCGAGGGTGTCCAGCAATTGTTGAAAGATGCGGCGATTCCCTATCGCATCAACCCGCGACTGGTGCGTGGTCTTGATTATTACAACCTGACCGTATTTGAGTGGGTAACCGATCAGCTCGGCGCACAAGGAACAGTATGCGCGGGCGGTCGCTACGACGGACTGATCGCTCAGTTGGGCGGCAAACCTGCTCCCGCATGCGGGTTTGCCATGGGTATCGAACGTTTGCTCACCCTGTGGCAGGATCAGGGCCATCGTCATGAGATTCCCGTACCCGACGCCTATCTAGTGCATCAAGGCGAGGCGGCGGGGCGTTTTGCGTTTCGCGTGGCCGAGCACTTGCGCAGTGCCGGATTTTCAGTCCATCTGCACTGCGGTGGCGGAAGCTTCAAATCGCAAATGAAAAAAGCTGATGGTTCAGGCGCGCAGATTGCATTGATAATCGGCGATGATGAAGCAGCCGTGGAGGCGGTGAGCGTAAAACATCTGCGATCAGGATTTGAACAACCCTCGATCCAGGTTCGCGTAAATTTCGATCAACTGGCCGATCATCTCGGCGACATTCTTTTCCCCTTGGAAGACGACAATGGCAACCTATGACCTTGAAGAACAGGAGCAGCTCGATGAGCTGAAGACCTGGTGGAAGATGTATGGAAATCTGGTGACCGGAATATTGCTTATTCTGGCACTCGCAGCGTCTGGTTGGCAGGGTTGGAACTGGTGGCAGCGCCAGCAGACTGCAGAGGCGTCTGCCAAGTTTTCTTTTTTGCAGGCAGCAGTGACGAAGAGAGATGCAAAGCGTGCCCGCGAACTGGCTGGTGAGTTGATTGACAAATATTCATCTACTGCCTATGCAGGCTTGGGTGCGCTGCTGGCTGCGCGTGCGCAGATCGACGAGGGCGAGCCGAAGAACGCCAAGGTACAACTCGCCTGGGCTGCTGAGAATGCCAAGGATTCGGGTCTGCGAGATTTGGCCCGACTTCGACTGGCCGCGGTGATGCTGGATGAGAAAGCCTATGAAGAAGCAATCAAACTGCTTGTTGCCGAACCGGCAGATTCGTTTGCGCCCCGCTTTGCAGAATTGCGCGGCGATATTTTCGCCGCACAGGGAAAAGCAGTCGAGGCCCGCAATTCCTACGATTTGGCGCTCCAGAAGCTTGATGGTCTCGCGAAGAGTGACAAAGCCCGGCAGCGCAGCGGCTACGGTGGCGTGATCGAAGCGAAACGCGACTCTTTGGGAACGAATCAATGAAAATTGCTTCGCGGGTTTTGTCAGCGGCAGCTTCGCTACTACTGCTTGGCGCCTGTTCGACGGTAGAGAAATTGAATCCGTTCGGCTCAAGCACACCAAAAATTAAGCCCTCTGAGCTGCAATCGATTCAGCCGACTGCGGAACTTATTACCCTCTGGCGGAGCAATATCGGAAGTGCGGGTGACTATACATTCTCGCCGGCAGTTGTCGGTGACAGCGTATATGCCGCGGCCCGTGACGGTTCGTTGGCTCGATTTGATGGCGAACGGCAGGTTTGGCGCATAGGCGCCGGACAGACACTTTCCGGTGGCGTTGGCAGCGATGGAAAGCTGGTAGTGGTAGGAACGCCCAAGGGCGAGGTCCTGGCTTTCGATGCGCAGACAGGTCGCGAAAGATGGAAAACCCGTGTGAGTTCTGAAGTATTGTCAGCCCCGGCCGTGATGGATAGCCTGGTAGTCGTCCGTTCAGGCGATTCACGTATTTTCGGATTTGAAGCGGCGGATGGTAAGCGACGCTGGGTCTATCAGCGCAGCACACCAACACTTTCTTTGCGATCCAATGTGGGGGTGCTGTTGACGCAGAATGTGACATTGGCAGGTTTCCCGGGAGGGAAGCTGGTCGCCGTGGCCAACAATAACGGTGCCGCCGTGTGGGAAGTTGCTGTTGCGCTGCCCAAGGGATCGACAGAACTGGAGCGAGTTGCTGACGTTACCAGTTCGCCAGTGATGAGCGGAGGTACGGTTTGCGCAGTGGCATTTCAGGGAAGGGTTGCCTGCTTTGACACGCGCACAGGAAATACGCTTTGGTCACGCGAAATTTCGTCAAGTGCAGGCTTGGATATGGACAATCGAAATGTCTATATCTCGGACGACGCGGGCGCTGTTCACGCACTCGATCGAAACAATGGTGCCAGCGTCTGGAAGCAGGACAAATTGGCCAGACGCGCTGTTTCGCGCCCCTTGGCTCTAGGAAATCAAGTTGTGGTTGCTGACTATCAGGGTGTGATCCACCTTCTGCGTCGCGAGGATGGGGCTTTTGCGGCCCGCACGACCACCGATGGCAAGGCGGTACGGGCCGATCCGTTGCACTTTGGAAACGGACTGCTGGTGCAGACCGTAAATGGCGGGCTGTATGCGCTGGAGGCGCGCTAAAGTCGTGTCGGACGTTCACGCGCTGCGCCCGATACTTGGCGGCTTGAATCCAGGATGAAGCCAACACTGGTAATCGTCGGGCGGCCCAATGTCGGCAAATCAACACTGTTCAACCGCCTTACACGCACGCGAGACGCCTTGGTCGCTGATCAGCCCGGGCTGACTCGGGACCGTCACTACGGCCACGGACGGTTGGGCAGCAAGCCTTATCTCGTAGTGGACACCGGCGGTTTCGAACCGCAGGCCAAGGAAGGCATGGTGCTTGAAATGGCGCGCCAGGCGGAAGCTGCGATCGCCGAGGCGGATGTACTGATTTTTATCGTCGACATCCGTACCGGACTGACACCTCAGGACAAGGTTATCGCCGATCTGTTGCGTCGGAGCGGGCGACCGCTATTGCTGGCGGCAAACAAGGGCGAGGGTATGAACAGGGCAGTGGTTGCGGCGGAGTTCTACGAGCTTGGCTGCGGGGATCCCTGCGTGATTTCTTCAGCTCATGGCGAAGGCGTGCGGGAACTGATCGAGCTTGCACTGGAGCCGTTCCCTCAGGAGAGCGAGGGCGAAGACGCATCGGCGGGCCCAAAAGTCGCCATTGCAGGACGACCTAACGTCGGCAAGAGCACGTTGATAAACACCCTGCTCGGAGAAGAGCGCGTCATTGCTTTCGACATGCCAGGGACAACGCGTGACGCCATCGAGGTGCAGTTCGAGCGCAACGGACGTTCTTATACGCTGATCGATACAGCGGGCCTGAGGCGCAAGGGGCGGGTTTTCGAGACTATCGAAAAATTTTCGGTGATCAAGACATTACAGGCGGTTGAGGAAGCCAATGTTGTTGTACTGATGGTTGACGCTACCCAGGAGATTTCCGATCAGGACGCACACATTGCCGGCTTCATCATAGAAGCGGGCCGGGCGCTGGTGGTCGCGGTGAATAAGTGGGATGCCGTGGATGACTATCGCCGTGAACGAATCAGGCTGGACATCGCGAACAAGTTGAACTTCCTTGGATTTGCGCGCGTGCACTATGTGTCTGCATTGAAAGCCCAGGGAATCGCCGGCATTCTTTCATCGGTGGACAAGGCTTACGCTGCGGCAATGGCGAAGATGTCCACGCCGAAACTTACCCGTGTGCTGATCGCCGCCGTGGAAAAGCAGACCCCGCCACGCCATGGCGCCTTTCGCCCAAAATTGCGTTATGCGCATCAGGGAGGCAGCAATCCTCCGATCATAGTGATTCATGGCAATGCACTGGAACATGTACCGGCCTCGTATACCCGTTATCTTGAGCGATATTTTCTGGAAGCGTTCAAACTGCAGGGAACGCCGTTACGCATCCAGTACAAGACATCGAAAAATCCCTATGTGAATTGAAAAGTCGGCGCTGGTGGCACGGCGAAGCAAAATCGATTACAGTATTTCGCTCGAAAACCAATAATCCGCAACCGGGTTTCAGTGAAAGTCGGCTCAAGATGTTGGGCACAGGGTAGAGCGGACAAAATTTTAAGGATCACTATCAATGAGTAATAAAGGGCAAATGCTACAAGACCCGTTTCTGAACACGCTGCGTCGTGAGCACGTTCCGGTTTCGATCTATCTGGTCAACGGCATCAAGTTGCAGGGCCAGATCGAATCCTTCGATCAGTATGTCGTTCTGCTCAAGAATACGGTGACCCAAATGGTATACAAACACGCCATTTCTACGGTTGTTCCAGCACGACCGGTTAATTTTGCCGCGGAAGCCGAAATCGATTGATTATTTGGTGTCGGTTCGGGCGTTTGTGTTGAAAGCATCGCCCTGATGTTCGAGCGTCCAGCCAGCGGAGAGAACGCGATTCTGGTGCAGCTTGATTTTGGTGAAGGCGACTATTCCGAGCGCCTTTCCGAGTTTGATCTGTTGGTTGGAAGTGCTGGCGCTCGCACGCTGGCAGTTGTTTCCGGCAAACGCGCCAGGCCGGACCCCGCTCATTTCGCCGGTAAAGGCAAAGTGGCTGAAATTGGCGATGCGGTGCAACTGTACGATGCCGACGTGGTGGTATTCAATCACGAATTGTCGCCGGGTCAGCAGCGCAACCTGGAGCGTGCACTTGAGTGCAGGGTGGTTGATCGTAGTAGTCTGATTCTGGACATATTTGCCCTTCGCGCAAAAAGCCATGAAGGAAAGCTTCAAGTCGAGCTTGCCCAACTTCAGCATCTTGCTACTCGATTGGTGCGTGGCTGGACTCACCTTGAGCGGCAAAAAGGGGGAATCGGTCTGCGCGGTCCGGGTGAAAAGCAGCTTGAAACCGACCGCCGCCTGCTTGGCAAACGAGTTGCGTTGCTCAAGGACAGGCTTAAACAGTTGGAACGTCAGCGCAAAGTGCAAAGGCGCGCCCGCACAAGAGGTGAAGTCACGGCAATCTCACTGGTCGGTTACACCAACGCCGGCAAGAGTACGCTTTTCAATGCCTTGACCAAAGCCGGGGCCTATGCGGCCGACAAACTGTTCGCCACTTTGGATACCACCTCGCGCAAACTGTTTGTCGAAGGAGCGGGCCCGATAGTGCTTTCAGATACGGTCGGCTTCATTCGGGATCTGCCACATGCGCTCGTGGCGGCGTTCGAGGCCACTTTGGAAGAGACGGCACAGGCAGATCTGCTGCTGCATGTGGTGGATTCGGCGAGTCCTGATCGTGGCCAGCAGATTGCGGCGGTAGCTTCCGTGTTGAAAGAGATCGGGGGGCTCGATGTGCCGCAGATGCTGGTATGGAACAAGGTCGATTTGACAGCCGCAAGCCCGGGAGTCGAACGTGACGACTGTGGTAATATCGCCAGTGTTCGATTGAGCGCCCGCACCGGGGCCGGGGTATCGCTGCTGCGGGAAGCGCTTGCTGAAACAGCAAGCCGGCAAAGTGAAATTCCCGCTGCTGCGGCCTGACATCTCCTGAACGAATTTCTCTTTTCTCATACTATCCAAAAAGACCAAAGTGATCGCCGGAATTCTTATGTCTCTGAACGACCACGGCTGGGGCAATCAGCCCGGTGGTGGCAAGCGTGGAGGGGGCAATCAAGGCCCTCCTGATCTCGAAGAACTCTGGCGCGACTTCAACCGTCGTTTGACTGGTTTGTTCGGGAATAAAGGTGGCGGAGGTAACGGTGGCGGAGGTAACGGTGGCGATTCTGGCAATCGCATGCCTTCGATCAGCCCAAGGCAATTTAGTGGTGGCATCGGACTGATCCTGACGCTGGTAGCGGTCATCTGGCTGGCTAGCGGCTTCTATATCGTTGATGCCTCGCAGCGTGGCGTGGTGCTCCAGTTTGGCCGCTACAACGAAACCACCGAACCTGGATTGCGCTGGCGCTTGCCGTGGCCGATCCAGGGTCACGAAATCGTCAATCTCACGGGAGTACGCACCGTCGAGGTCGGGTACCGTGGATCCGACAAAAATAAAGTGCCGAGTGAGGCGCTGATGCTGACCGACGACGAGAACATCGTGAGCGTGCAGTTCGCAGTCCAATATTTGCTGAAGGACCCCAAGGACTATCTTTTCAACAACCGCCACCCGGACGATGCCGTGATGCAGGCTTCTGAAACTGCGATTCGCGAAGTCGTCGGCAAGAACAAGATGAATTTCGTTCTTTATGAAGGGCGCGACCAGATTGCGGCCAATACACAAAAATTGATTCAGGACATCCTTGACAGATACAAAACCGGCATCCAGATTCGCTCGGTGAATATGCAGGGAACTCAACCTCCAGAGCAAGTCCAGGCCGCGTTCGATGATGCGGTCAAGGCGGGTCAGGACCGCGAACGTCAAAAGAATGAAGGACAGGCATACGCCAATGACGTGATCCCCCGAGCGCGTGGTGCGGCGTCGCGACTCAAGGAAGAATCCAACGGTTATCGTCAGAGGATCATTGTGACTGCCGAGGGTGATGCCTCACGCTTCAAGCAGGTTCTCACTGAATACAGCAAAGCACCCGAAGTGACTCGCAAACGCATGTATCTGGAAACCGTCGAACAGGTTTATGCCAATACCAGCAAGGTGATGCTGGATGCCAAGGGTGCAGGGAATCTGCTTTATTTGCCGCTTGACAAACTGATGCAGGCGACTGGCTCAGCAACGTCCACAGCAAACACTGCCCCGGATGGTTCAACCACCGTGGCACCGAGGGCGACGCTTGGTAGTTCAGGCTCGCCGCCACAGAACGAGCGGGTGGCTCCGGGCGATGTTCGTTCAAGAGTCGGCTTGGGTTCTCGAGAACGGGGAGAACGTTGATGCAGCGCCATCTTTCATTCCTCGCTTCGCTTCTGTTTGGACTTTTGGCGGTATTCGCCATGACGGTTTTTACAGTGGATCAGCGTCAGGCCGCAATCATTTTCCAACTCGGGGAAATCAAGGAAGTCATTTCTGAACCCGGCCTTGCTTTCAAATGGCCGATGATCCAGAACGTCCGGATTTTCGACAAGCGCATCCTGACGATGGATACGCCCGAACCCGAGCGCTTTCTTACCGCCGAAAAGAAGCCGGTTCTTGTGGATTCCTTTGTCAAATGGCGAATACACGATGTGAAGCAGTACTACATATCGGTGGGTGGCGATGAGACTCTGGCGAGGACGCGCTTGTCGCAGACGGTTAATTCGGGACTGCGCGAGGAGTTTGGCCGGCGCACGGTTCATGACGTGGTTTCGGGGGCGCGTGACGACATCATGGTTTCGGTGCAGAAGAAGGCTGATACCGACATGCGCACAATCGGTGTTGAAATCGTTGATGTTCGCCTGAAAAGGGTTGATCTGCCGCCCGAAGTATCCGAATCGGTCTATCGACGCATGGAAACAGAGCGTAAGCGCGTGGCCAGCGAATTGCGGGCTGAAGGCGCCGCTGAAGCGGAAAAAATCAGGGCGGACGCTGATCGGCAGCGTGAGGTAATTCTTGCGGAGGCCTATCGCGATGCTCAGAAAATAAAGGGTGAAGGCGATGCCAAGGGTGCCGCGATATACGCTCGTGCCTTTGGCGAGAATCCTGAGTTTTATGCCTTCTACCGGAGTCTTGAGGCCTATCGGAGCAGTTTCAAGAACAAGAGTGATCTGCTGGTGGTCGAGCCTAATTCCGAGTTCTTCAAGTACCTGAAGAACAGTGGTAAAGGCAAGTGATCCAGTAAGCACCGGTGGTTTGAAATGCTGAATACCGTGTTGCTGGCTTGCGCGTTGATGCTTGTGATCGAGGGCTTGCTGCCCTTTCTTGCGCCCCGTGTCTGGCGGGAGACTTTCAAACGCGTGACCGAACTGAGTGATGGGCAGATCCGTTTCATCGGTTTGTCGTCGATGCTGGTGGGTGTAGTGTTGTTAACAGTGTTCCGCTAATTGACATGGCTAGTCGGCGTTGGCTCCTGCCTGAAGCTATTGAAGATGTACTGCCGCGTGACGCCAGACGCATAGAAGCGCTACGCCGCGAATTGCTGGATGATTTTTCTCGAAGCGGCTATGAGTTCATCATTCCTCCGTTGCTGGAGTATGTTGAGTCTTTGCTTACGGGTAGCAGCCACGATCTCGATTTGCGTACCTTCAAATTGGTCGACCAGATATCGGGTCGAAGCATGGGGGTACGAGCCGATATTACGCCGCAGGTCGCTCGTATCGATGCCCATCTGCTAAATCGCAAGGGCGTCACTCGTTTGTGTTATTGCGGCAGTGTGCTGCATACACTCCCCGCTGGTTTCAATGCCACAAGGGAACCCCTGCAAATCGGGGCGGAAATCTATGGGCACATCGGTCTGGAGGCCGACATTGAGGTAATTCGCCTCCTTTTCGCCGCACTTGATATCTGTGGCATTTCAGCGTCACGCATTGACCTTGGGCATGTCGACATTTTTCGTAGCTTGACACGGCATGCCGGCATTTCTCCTGAAACGGAAGAAGAATTGTTCGGCGCCCTGCAAGGCAAGGATGTACCCGGTCTAAGAGAATTGGTTGGAGGGGTGGACGATCCCGTTCGCTCGGCGCTGTTGGCCTTGCCGGAACTCTATGGCGACATACGGGTACTCGACAACGCGGCGAAACTATTGCCGGCGTTGCCTGAGATTTCCGCGGCTCTTTCAGACCTTCGTCGGCTCGCAGATGCTCTTGGTGACCTGCCATTGAGCTTCGATCTGGCGGATCTTCGCGGATATCACTATCACAGCGGGGTGGCATTTTCCGCCTATTGCGCCGATAGCCCGGCGGCCATCGCACTGGGTGGCCGCTATGACAATTTCGGCCGAGCCTTTGGCCGGGCTCGACCTGCTACCGGTTTTTCGATGGACTTGCGCGAACTGGCGCGTCTGTCGCCGAACGGAGAACCGCGTGGAGCGATTCTCGCTCCGTGGCCGGAAGACGATGCGTTACATGTCGAGGCGATGCGCCTGCGGGCGCAGGGTGAGCGCGTGGTCTTGGCCTTGCCGGGCCACGAGGGTGATTGGCGCGATGCCGGTTGCGACCGGATACTGGTACGCAGCGGTAATGACTGGATCATTGAATCTCTGAAGGAAGATTGAAATGGCGAAGAATGTCGTAGTCGTCGGCACCCAGTGGGGCGACGAAGGGAAAGGCAAGATTGTCGACTGGTTGACGGATCACTCACAAGGAGTGGTGCGTTTTCAGGGCGGACACAATGCCGGCCATACCCTTGTCATCGGCGGCAAGAAAACAGTGTTGCATCTGGTGCCGTCCGGCATATTGCGTGCAGGTGTGACCTGTTACATCGGAAACGGGGTCGTGTTGTCGCCTGAAGCGCTGATGAAAGAGCTTGACGAATTGACTACGGCAGGAATCGACGCAGAGGCACGACTGAAGATATCGGAAGCCTGTCCGCTGATACTGCCTTACCATCAGGCGATGGACGTGGCTCGTGAAGTTGCTCGCGGCAGCAACAAGATCGGCACTACCGGACGCGGTATCGGTCCTTGCTACGAGGACAAGGTAGCGCGTCGCGGACTGCGTCTTCAGGACCTGACAAAACCCAAAGTGTTTGCCGAGCGGCTGAGTGAGATTCTCGAGTATCACAACTTTGTACTGAAGAATTATCACGGTGCGGCGCCGGTTGATTTTCAGCAGGTCTATGACGGCGCTTTGACCATTGCACCGCGATTGATCAAGATGATAGCCGACGTGCCGCGCGCGCTTTATGACGCTCACCGGGCCGGGGCCAATCTGTTATTCGAAGGTGCCCAAGGCACCCTGCTCGACATTGATCACGGAACCTATCCATTTGTTACCTCGTCCAACTGTGTTGCCGGTGCTGCCGCTGCGGGTGCCGGTGTCGGGCCGGGCATGCTGCACTACATTCTTGGTATCACCAAGGCATACACCACACGCGTCGGCGGCGGTCCTTTCCCTACCGAGTTGTATGACGCCCTTGACAAGCAGGATCCGGTCGGCAAACACATGGCGGACAAGGGTCATGAATTCGGTGCGACGACAGGTCGGGCGCGGCGCTGCGGCTGGTTCGATGCGGCAGCCCTGAAGCGTGCGATCCAGATCAACGGCATTTCCGGCTTGTGCATCACCAAGCTGGATGTACTCGACGGTGTCGAAGAACTCAAGATTTGCACTGGGTACCGCATAAACGGCCGGGTTTCAGACATCCTGCCGGTGGGTGCGGACGACTTGGCCTGTTGCGAGCCGATTTACGAGACGATTCCCGGCTGGAAAGGGAGCACGGTCGGGGTCAAGACTCTGGAGGGTTTGCCGGTTGAGGCGCGTGCCTATATCAACCGTATGGAGCAGCTTTGCGACGTACCGGTGGACATGATTTCCACGGGTCCGGATCGCGAAGAAACAATAGTTCTGAGACATCCGTTCGAATAACACAGAAGACTCGAGAAAAACAAAGGGCCGTCAGTTAAAACTGGCGGCCCTTGCTTTTTCTTTATCGCGTAACATGCTTGGTGCCCAGGAAGGGACTCGAACCCCCACGCCTCTCAGCGCTAGTACCTGAAACTAGTGCGTCTACCAATTCCGCCACCTGGGCAGGCGCGAAACG